>NZ_JBIATW010000005.1:0-507847 GCF_042892135.1 Streptomyces sp. NPDC001822 | reverse complement strand
GCGGGACGCGTCGGCTCACCGAACGGGTCGTTGCCCCGCCAGCCCACGGTCCAGAGACCGAAGGTGAACCTGTCCGCAGGAGTGGGAGTGAAGCGGTCCGACATTGCACAGCCTCTTGTCGACGTCAGGCAGGGCTGACGACATGCGTCGCCCCGGGGCCAATTTGTTTGCTTGCAGTACTAATACGTCATCCCGCCGATGGTTTCTAGACCATTTCCGTGACGTATCGGTCACGTGGCGCCAACATGGCAGATCCGGGACCCATCGCCATCGGGCGCCCGCCGGGGCAATCCGGTTGATCCCGCCACCCATCGCCCCTGGCGGGCGCATTTGTTTTGTGTACGATCAAAATCGAGGGGCCCGCAGCCGCGCTCGTCGCAGGCGCCCCGGCCTCCCCGCAGTCCCGCACCTCCCGACCGGCTAAGGACCACCCCATGAAGTTCACCGACGGCTTCTGGCAGTTGCGCAGCGGTGTGCACGCCTCGTACGCCACCGAAGTCCGCGACGTGCGTCTCGACGCCGACCGCCTCGCCGCCTACGCCGCGGTGAAGCGGGTCGAGCGGCGCGGCGACACCCTGAACGCCCCGCTGATCACCGTGGACGCCTACGCCCCGGCCGAGGGCGTCATCGCCGTGCGCCTGACCCACCACGCGGGCAGGCGCCGCAAGGGCCCCGACTTCGAGATGCCCGGCGCCGCCGCGCGGTCGGCCGCCACCACCCGCACCGAAGGCGCCACCGCCGAGCTGACCAGCGGCCCGCTGACGCTGCGCCTGCCCACCGAGGGCGTCTTCGGCATGGACTTCCTCGACGAGGCCGGCCGGGTCCTGACCTCGGCGGGCCGCAAGGGCAGCGCGTTCGCCACGGTCGACGGAGGCGGGCACCACATGATCGCCCAACTCGCCCTGGGCGTGGGGGAGACGGTCCACGGCCTCGGCGAGCGCTTCACGCCCTACGTGAAGAACGGCCAGGTCGTCGACATGTGGCAGGCCGACGGCGGCACCAGCAGCGAACAGGCCTACAAGAACATCCCGTTCTACCTCTCCTCCCGCGGTTACGGCGTCTTCGTCAACCACCCGGGCAAGGTCTCCTTCGAGGTCGGCTCGGAGGCCGTCGGGCAGGTGCAGTTCAGCGTCGAGGATCAGACGCTGGAGTACTTCGTCATCGCGGGCCCCACCCCGAAGGAGGTCCTGGCGCGCTACACCGCGCTCTCCGGGCGCCCCGCCCTGCCGCCGGCCTGGTCGTTCGGACTCTGGCTGACGACCTCCTTCACCACCTCCTACGACGAAGCGACCGTCACCTCCTTCGTCGACGGGATGGCCGATCGCGGCATCCCGCTCAGCGTGTTCCACTTCGACTGCTTCTGGATGCGCGAGTACCAGTGGTGCGACTTCGAGTGGGACCCGGCCGTCTTTCCCGACCCGGAGGGGATGATCGCGCGCCTCAAGGACAAGGGCCTGAAGATCTGCGTCTGGATCAACCCCTACATCGGGCAGAAGAGCGCCCTGTACGAGGAGGGCGTCCGCGAGGGCTACTTCGTGCTCACCCCCGAGGGCGACGTCTGGCAGTGGGACAAGTGGCAGGCCGGCATGGCCCTGGTCGACTTCACCAACCCCGCGGCCACCGCCTGGTTCCAGGGCAAGCTCAAGGGGCTGCTGGACCAGGGTGTCGACGGCTTCAAGACCGACTTCGGCGAGCGCATCCCCACCGACGTCGTGTGGCACGACGGCTCCGACCAGGAGCGCATGCACAACTACTACACGCACCTCTACAACAAGGCGGTCTTCGAACTCCTGGAGAAGGAGCGCGGCCAGGGCGAGGCCGTCCTCTTCGCCCGCTCGGCAGCCGCCGGCGGCCAGCAGTTCCCCGTCCACTGGGGCGGTGACTGCTGGTCCTCCTTCGAGGCCATGGCGGAGTCCCTGCGTGGCGGCCTCTCGCTGTCGCTGTCGGGCTTCGGTTTCTGGAGCCATGACATCGGCGGCTTCGAAGGCACCCCGGACCCCGCGGTCTTCAAGCGCTGGCTCGCCTTCGGCCTCCTCTCCTCGCACAGCCGGCTGCACGGCTCGTCGTCGTACCGTGTGCCGTGGGAGTTCGGTGACGAAGCGGTTGACGTGGCACGGCAGTTCACCCGGCTGAAGCACCGCCTCATGCCGTACCTCTACGGCGCGGCGGTGGAGACGCACCGCACCGGCGTCCCGACCATGCGGCCCATGCTGCTGGAGTTCCCGGACGACCCGACCGCACGCGTGGCCGACCGGCAGTACCTGCTCGGCCCCGACCTCCTGGTCGCACCGGTCTTCTCGCAGGACGGATCGGTCGAGTACTACGTCCCCGAGGGCACCTGGACCCACTTCCTCACCGGTGACACGGTCACGGGACCCGCCTGGCGCCAGGAGACCCACGGCTTCGACAGCCTCCCCCTGCTCGTGCGTCAGGGCGCCGTGCTCGCCCTCGGCGCAGACGAGTCCCGCCCGGACGGTGAGTGGCTCGACGGCCTCGAACTCCGCGTCTACGCCCCCGAGGGCACCGGTGACTTCACCCGCACGGTGACGGTCCCGGACCTCACCGGTGCGGTGGCCGCGACGTACGAGGTCGTCCACCGGGACGGGGAGGTCCGCGTCACCACGGACACGGACCGGCCGTACACGGTCACCCTCGTCGGCTGATCCCACGGTCCGGCCCCGCCCCGAGGCGGGGCCGGACCGTGCGGAGCCGGAGGGCGCCGCAGCCGGGCAGCCCGCCGGCGACGGCGGTACCCGGCCGGGGACGGAGTGGACGGACGCTCGACTCGGGGACGGGACACGAATGCGTGCCACCTCTTCGGGGCGAGTCGCCCGGGGCGGGACCGGGAGGAATGCGATCGTGTCCCGGCGGGTTGGCACCAGCGGCACGACACGAACCACGAGCAAGGCGTTCTGAGCGGAAGAAGAAGTCATGGGCGAGCTGATCCTGATCCGGCACGGCGAGACCGAGTGGTCCCGGTCCGGGCAGCACACGAGCTATACCGACCTGCCCCTGACGGAGCTCGGTGAGCGCCAGGCCCGGGCACTCGTGCCCCTGCTGGAGGAGCGGCGGATCGGGCTCACCCTGGTCAGCCCGTACCTCCGGGCGCTCCGCACCGCCGAGCTCGCGGGGCTCACATCCCTCAGGGAGATGCCCGACCTGCACGAATGGGAGTACGGCGCCTACGAGGGTGTCACCACGGTGGAGATCCGCCGCACCCGCCCCGACTGGGACCTCTGGAAGGACGGAGTGGCCCTCGGGTCCGTCGAAGGCCACCCGGGTGAGTCGCCGGCCGAGGTCGGGGCCCGCGCGGACCGGGTCCTGGAGGAAGTCCGTGCGGCGCGGTCCCGCATCGGGGACGACGACATCGTGCTCGTCGCCCACTCCCACTTCCTGCGCGTCCTCACGGCCCGCTACCTGAAACTGCCCGTCACCGGGGGCGAACTCTTCCAGCTCGCCACGGGCGCCGTCTCCCGTCTGGGCACGGAGCACAACAAGCCGGTGATCAAGTCCCTGAACATGTCGCTGCCCGAGCGGCTCTTCAAGGCGATCGACTGACGCGGAGCGGCGGCCGGCCCGCGTCGCGTGGCCGGCTCCGGCCCGCGGCCGCGCGCACGCGGGCTGTGTCCTACGGCGGTCCGCGCCGAGGCCGGTAGTGCCGGACCGCGCGGCGCGCCAGGCCTTCGGCGCCTCACGGCAGCAGGTCGGCCCGCAGGATCTCCAGCCGCGCCAGTGTGTCACTCAGGGAGGCCCGCTCCCCGGCGGTGAGCGGTACCGAGCCCGCGCGTCGGAGCAGGGCCGCGGCGCCCCCTTGGTCCCCGAGGCGCACGGCCACGTCGGCGCGCAGCGTGAGGAGCTGGAGCAGCAGTCCGGGGGCCGGTGCGTCCGCGGCGGAGTCCAGCACACGGTCGATGATCTTCGCCGCGGCGGCGGGGTCCTCCTTGGAGTCGGCCATCAGCGACGCGTGGTGCAGAGCCCGCGCGAACGTCTCGCGGGGTGCGGGGCTGTGATGCAGGTCCCCGCCCGTCGGCTGTCCGACGCGTACGCAGTTGCCGCCCGGGTCGGTCATCAGGAACTGCCGCACGCCGTACGTCATGTCCTTCAGCGCCCCGATGCGGGGGATCCCACTCGACGGCACCCTCCCGTAGGCCTCCTTGAGCCCGGCCCTGAACGACGCGTACAGCTCGTCGACGTCGTCCGTCACGACGTAGCAGGTGCTGAAGGAAGTCGCCGGGTCGAACCGTTTCATCCCGAAGAACTGGAGCTGGATGCCTCCGCGTTCCACCGAGGCGTACGGATTCGGGCTCTTCTGCCGGAAGGTCACCTCGAAGCCGAGAGCGGTGTAGAAGTCGAGCACCGGGTCGATGGTCCGGCACGGCAGGATCGGCACGCATTTTTCGCTCATGCGTCCATCTAATCAAAGTTGATTAGTTGGCCGACAGGGGGCGTGGACGCGAACTTTCCCCGGATCCGGTCCGGACGCACGAACGGCCGGCACCTCGCCCCCGAGGTGCCGGCCGGTTCCGTGCCGCGCCGTGGATCAGACGGCCTTCTTCTTGAGCGAGGTGAGGTGGGCGAAGACGACGACGTTGGCCGAATAGCCGTTCTTCTTGTCGAAACGCCCGCCGCAGGTCAGAAGCCGGAGCTCCGGACGGCCTGTCGGCCCGTACACCTGCTCGTCCGGGAACTTCTCCTTCGTGTACGTCTTCACCTTGTCGACGGTGAAGACGGCGGTCCGCCGGTCCGCCCGGGTGACCTTCACCGTGTCGCCGCGGCGCAGGACGTTGAGGTTGAGGAAGATGGCGGGCCCCGTCGCCGTGTCGCGGTGGCCGACGAGCAGCGCCGTTCCCGCTTCCCCGGGTGACGGTCCCTTCCGGAACCACCCCACCAGCTTGGGCCTGGCCAGGGGCGGGGCGCCGAGCCTGCCCTTGGAGTCCAGGGTCAGGCCGGTGACCGGAGCCTCGATGAAGATCGCGGGAATGGCGACCTTCAGCGGACGGGAGTGCACCAGCGGGGCGTGCGAGGCGGGCACCTTCTCCTGAGGCTTGTGCGGCGCCCTCCGGAAGGGCGGTGCCCCGCCGCCCGCGGCGTCGCTGCCGCGGGCGGCGGTGACCGACGAGGCGTCCTCGGGCGAATCGGAACTCGCCCACACGATGCCGGTCACCAGCGAGAAGGTCACGCTCAGGGTCATCGTGAGCCGGCATGCGCGGCTCGGACCCCGTCGTCGCCGTCGACCGCGCGTGTCAGGCCTCGTTGCGGGCACGACGCCGGGCGGATCGACGGACCATGATCAGCCCCGCGACTCCGGCGGCTCCGGCCACGAGCGCCGCCGAGGTCCCGATGTTCGAGTCGCTCTCGGAGCTGACGCTCGTCATGTCCGGGACGCCGCCGCCGCCCGCGGGGACCGCGCCGGACGGCTTGTCGTAGATCTCGGCGGCACCCTTGCTGCCGCTCTTGTCGGCCTGCGCGCCGGCCTCGGACGAACCCTGGGCCTCGCCGCCCTCCGCGCGAGCGCCGCCCTGGCCGTTCTGGCCGGCCTGACCGTTCTGGCCGTTCTGGCCGTTCTCCCGCTCGGGCCGGGAGCAGTCGACCTCGAAGCTCTTCTGCTTGAGCGGCGCTCCGGCCACCAGCCACGTGAGCTTGTACGTGCCCTCGGGCAGGAGGTACTCCTGGCTGCGGGCCTTGCCGTCGATGAGCGGCAGCGACGCCGTGAGCGTGTCGCCCGGGGGGACGGTCGGGGGCTGCTCGGTGATCGTCCAGGTGACGAACGGCAGCGCGTCGAAGTTGTTGGCCACGAGCGCGAACTTGCAGACCTCGACGCCGTCGCGGTCACCGCGGGAGTGCCAGCTGACCGAACGGATGTCGATGTCGCCGCTCTCGCCGATGGCGAACGCGGCGGGAGCACCGGCCAGAGTGGCGACACCCGCTACCGCGGCTGCGGCGGCGACCTTGATGCCCGTGCGGGCGGTGCGGGAGCGGGCGGAAGCGGAAATACGCATGCTGGACCCCTTCGAGCCGAGATGATTGTCGTACTGATCACCTGATCGCCTAAGGGATGACACGGATCACCGGCAGAGTGCGTCGGGACACGTTGAAACGCCTCTAAATACCCTGACTAGCCCAAAGTGGATGGGGCATGGCGGTCGATCACGGCGCGGAAGGGGGCAGCCGGGCCGCTCCGGCCGCCTTCTTCGAGACGCCGGGGGCCCCGGGCATCGCGCTTCCGGGCCGATGCCGTCGTCACCCGGACGCGGCCACGTACGGATCCGCGCGGGACGCGCGGAGCACGACGACCGGGGGCGGCCACCCTGCGTACGGGTGGCCGCCCCCGGCCCGGTGACTCCGATCCGACGGCCAGACGGCCAGACGGTCACGGTCGGACAGTCGGACGGTCGGACCTCAGACGGTCACGGTCGGACAGTCGGACCTCAGACGGTCAGGAGATCAGCTCGATCTCCGCCAGCGTCGCAGCGGTGTCGCTGACCAGCCGGTACCGCGCGTACGTTCCCGGCGCGTGCACCGAGAACACCCGGGTCTGCTTGTCCCAGGCGAACGTCTGGCCGGACCGCTTGTCGAGGTCCTTCCAGGACGTGCCGTCCGCCGACCCCTGCAGCACCCAGCCCGTCGGGGCCTTCGCCGCGGTGGCCGAGGTCAGGGTGTACTGGACGGCGTTCGTGCCCGTCGCGACCGGCAGGTCCGCGGTCTCGACCGTGGCCGAGGTGGCGGAGGAGTTGTCGTACAGGGCGCCGTCGCCCTTGAGCACGTCGCCCCTGGGCGCGGGCACCTTGTCGTCCTTGGTGATGGAGACCGGTGCCGCGTCCTTGCCCGTGCCCCAGGCCGACGGCTTGGAGCCCATGTCGAAGTCCAGCACGCCGCCCTTGGCGAGCAGGTCGTGCGGCAGCGAAGTGGAGGTCCACTTCTTGCCGTTGACCTTCAGGCCCTGGACGTAGATGTTCGTCGAGCTGTTCTTCGGCGCCTTGACGACGAGGTCGCGGCCGTTCTCCAGGTGCACGGTCGTCTTCGTGAAGAGCGGCGAGCCGATCGCGTACTCGCCGCTTCCCATGACCAGCGGGTAGAAGCCGAGCGAGGAGAAGAGGAACCAGGCCGACTGCTCGCCGTTGTCCTCGTCGCCGTGGTAGCCCTGGCCGATCTCGCTGCCGGTGTAGAGCCGGCCGAGGACCTCGCGGACCTTCTCCTGGGTCTTCCAGGGCTGCGAGGCGGCGTCGTACATGTACGTGGCGTGGTGGGCGACCTGGTTGCTGTGGCCGTACTGGCCCATGCGCACGTCGCGCGCCTCGGTCATCTCGTGGATGACGCCGCCGTAGGAGCCGACGAACTCGGGTCCGGCGGTCTCCGGGGTGGAGAAGTACGTGTCCAGCTTCTTGGCGAGACCGTCACGGCCGCCGTAGAGGTTGGCCAGGCCCTTGCTGTCCTGCGGCGCGGTGAAGGCGTAGCCCCAGCCGTTGGTCTCCGTGTAGTCGTAGCCCCAGACGCGGGGGTCGTACTGGTCGGAGGGCAGGCGCCAGTCGCCGTTCGCCTTCTTGCCCTGGAAGAAGCCGGCCTTCTCGTCGAAGAGCTTGACGTAGTTCCGGGCGCGGTTGAGGAAGTACTCGGACTCCTCCTTGTAGCGCTCCTTCTTCGTCTTCTTGTAGAGCGCCTGGCCCATCTGCGCGATGCCGTAGTCGTTGAGGTAGCCCTCCAGCGACCAGGACAGGCCCTCGTGCGTCGAGGTGTTGGCGTATCCGGTGAAGACCGAGGTGTCCATGCCCTTGCGGCCGACCCCCGAGGACGGCGGGGTCACCGTCGCGTTCTTGACCGCCGCGTCGTACGCCGCCTCGGCGTCGAAGTCGACGCCCTTGACGTACGCGTCGGCGAATGCCACGTCCGAGCTCGTCCCGGTCATCAGGTCGGAGTAACCGGGGGAGGACCAGCGGGAGATCCAGCCGCCGTCCTTGTACTGCTGGACGAAGCCGTCGACCATCTTGCCGGCCTGCTTCGGCGACAGGAAGGAGTACGCCGGCCAGGTCGTCCGGTAGGTGTCCCAGAAGCCGTTGTTGACGTACACCTCACCCTTGACGATCTTCGCGCCGGTGTGGGTGGGGGTGTCGGCTCCGGTCTGCGGCGAGAACGGGCTCGCGTAGGTGGAGACCCCGTCGACCTGCTCGAAGCCCGAGTTCGGGTAGAGGAAGAGCCGGTACAGGCTGGAGTAGAGGGTGGTCAGCTGGTCGGCGTTCGCACCCTCGACCTCGACCTTGCCGAGGATCTTGTCCCAGGCCTTCTGCGCGTTCTTGCGCACCTTGTCGAAGGAGGTCTTCTCCGGGAGCTCCATGGCGAGGTTCTTCTTCGCCTGGTCGACGCTGATCAGTGAGGTGGCCAGGCGCAGGCCGACCTTGTGGTCCTTGCCCGCGTCGAAGCGGAAGAACCCGGTGACGTCGTCACCGCCGCCGCCCTTGAGCTTGCCGCTGTCCGTGACCGGCGCGTCGAAGGAGCCGTATACGAACAGCCGGGTCGCCCCGGTGGAGCCACCGCTCTTCACGTCAGAGTACCCGGTGAAGGAACCCGTCTCCGGGTCGAGGGTCAGACCGCCGTCGTTGGAGATGTTGTCGAAGACGAGGCTCGCGTCGTCACCGGGATAGGTGAACTGCATGCGCGCCGCGTGGTCGGTGGGCGTCATCTCGGCCTTGAGGCCGTTCTCGAACGTCACGCCGTAGTAGTGCGGCGTCGCGGTCTCGTTCTCGTGGCGGAACGGCAGCGCGCGGGCCGTGCGGGAGGCGTCAGGGGTGCCCGCGGCGGCGGACGGCATCATCTGGAAGGTCTGGCGGTCACCCATCCAGGGGCTCGGCTCGTGGCTGGCGCTGAAAGCCTGCAGGGTGGGCAGGTTGTCCGCGTTGTTGCCGCGCGAGTAGTCGTAGAGCCAGCTCGTGGTGCCGGCGTTCGTGACCGGCGTCCAGAAGTTGAAGCCGTGCGGGACCGCCGTCGCGGGGAAGTTGTTGCCGCGTGAGAAGCCACCGCTGGAGTTGGTGCCGCGGACCGTCGAGGCGTAGTCGGAGAGGTGCGCCTTGCGCTTCTCCGGGGCCTTCGGGGCGATCGCGATGTCGTCGATCCAGCCCTGGAACTTCGAAGGGCCCTTGGGGGAGTCGTACGCCACCAGGATCCGGTCGACCGTCTTGCCTGCGGCGACGGAGCCGATGCGCGCGGCGACCTTGTTCCACTGGTTGACGTACAGCCGCTTGGCGTCGGCCTGGCCCTGCGGGGTGAGCAGTCCGCCGTGGGTGTCGGTGGCCTTCAGCTCGCTGAGGTACGTGCCGTCGGTGAAGGCGAGGTCCACGGCCACGTGCGTGGCGGGGTAGTCGAGGTCCGTCTCGGTCATCTGCGGGTAGACCAGGTAGGACAGCTGCGTGTCCTTCGTGACCGCCGTGTCGACGTCGAAGACCTTGTTGTACGAGTAGGCGCGGCCGTCCGGCTTGTGGGTGCCGGCGTAGCGCAGGGCCTTCTTGCCGGTGAAGCCGGCGCCCTGCTTGGCGGTGGGCGAGCCCGAGGGCCCGCGATCGGCCTGGCTGCGCATCTCGGCTGGGGCCGGCGTCGTCGTGTCCCCGTCGGAGAACTGGACGTCGGAGAGCTGGATCGCGTCCGACGCGCCGTTGTTCTTCGTGAAGTCCAGACGGAAGTGCTGGTAGGCGGTGTCCGTCTGGAAGTCGAACGACTTGGTCTGGTGGCGCTCGGAGAACGCCTGACCGGTGCGCGAGTCCAGGTCCGTCCAGGACTTCCCGTCGGCGGAGCCCTTCAGGGTCCAGTCCTTCGGGTCCCGCTCGGCGTGGTCGTTGGCCGAGGTCAGGGCATACGTGACGACCTTGGTGGGCTCGGAGAGGTCGAACTCGACCCAGCCGGTCGACGCGAAGGCCAGCCATTTGCTGCCCGGTTCCACGTCGACCAGATTCTCCTTGACCTCACCGGAACCCGCGTTCTCACCGCTCGCGCGCAGATCCGTGACCCGGTCGGTGACATTGCCCGGTATTCCGGCGGTGAATCCACCGTCGACACCCGATGCCCGCTTTTCTCCGTCGGGGCCTTCTTCGACCGTGTTGCGCCAGTCCGGCTGCTTCTCGTCGGTTTCGAAGGAAGAGCTGAACGACGTTTCGCGGGACGGCTTATGGGCTGCGCCGGACGGCTGGGCGAGCGCCGCGGTGGGTGCTGCGAGAGTCAGCACGAGAGAGGCCGCGAGGACCGCGGCCGAGTGGCTTTGTCTGTGGCGCGAGCCTTGCTGGGGACCACGTAGGGGCTGCATACGGAGCCATTCCTCCCGGGGGCGTGCTTGGACAACGTTGTCATAACGGGATACGTGTTCCAGTAGGGAGCCAAGTGACCGCATGTGTCAAGGGTGTTGCACGGGGTGGCTCTGGTGATTCGACCGTATTGCGAGAAACGGTGCATCCGCGTCAGGGCGCACGGTGCCGAGGAGTCCGCGAGGTCTCAACTCGGGAAAGATGGCCGCTCAACCATGCATTCGATCTTGCTCAGTTGGCGGCAAGTGGACTATACCTGTCGGCGTCTGCACAGCCGCTTCACAACGGCGCGCGGACGCGGGGGAGGGTGCACGTCCGCGGGGTGCGAGATGCGACCTGCTATGCGGTTCCCGGAACTCCTCCACTGCATCCGGTATGACGAAATGTGCACGACCCAAGCGCAACCGACCGCGGTGGCGGGACCCTTCGCCTGAGGCGAATTCACCATGGGTGACCGGTACACCGCCTGAGTCCTGTAGAAGGCGAGGACTTGAGCATGGGATCCACCTCAGGCCGCACGAATGAGGGCCTTGGCCGTCGCGATCTGATCAAGCGTTCTGCCGCACTCGGCCTGATCGCTGTTCCGACGATGAGCTTCCTGTCGGCTTGTGCGAGTAGCGACGGCGGAAGTGACGACAAGGTCGAGAAGGGCACCAAGAGCGCGAAGAACCCGCTCGGTGTCAACGAGACCGCGGGACTCGAGGTCGTCATCTTCAACGGTGGCTTCGGTGAGCAGTACGCCATCGACGCGGAGAAGAAGTACAACGCCGCCTTCCCGAAGGCGCCGAAGGTCAAGCACGCGGCGACCGAGAAGATCCAGTCGACGCTGCAGCCGCGCTTCAACGGCGGCACCCCGCCGGACCTCATCGACAACTCGGGCGCCGAGCAGATGGACATGGGTGTCCTCGTCGGCAAGAAGCAGCTGCTCGACCTCACGCCGCTCATGGACGCCCCGTCCTACGACGACCCGGCCAAGAAGGTCCGCGACACGCTCCGCCCCGGTGTCCTGGAGATGGGCCAGTTCGACGGCGACCCCGTGTGGATCATGTACTACGCGTACACGGTCTACGGCGTCTGGTACTCCCAGACCAACCTGGAGAAGCTCGACGCGACGTACCCGGAGAACTGGGACGACATGCTCGCGCTCTGCGCGAAGGCGAAGAAGAAGGGCATCGCCGGCTGGACCTACCCCGGCAAGTACCCGTACTACCTCCCCTTCTCGCTGTACCCCTTCATCGGCAAGATCGGCGGCCGCGAGGTCCTCGACAAGATCGACAACCTGGAGCCGAACGCCTGGAAGGACCCGGCCGTCAAGGCCGCGTTCGAGGCGTACTACGAGCTCTACAAGAAGGGCTACATCCTCAAGGGCACGCCCGGCCTGACCCACATCCAGTCGCAGACCGAGTGGACCAAGGGCAAGGCGCTCTTCATCCCGAACGGCTCGTGGGTGGAGAACGAGGCCGCCCCGACCACGCCGGACGACTTCAAGATGATGGTCGGCGCGCCGTCCAGCCTCGACTCGTCCGACAAGCTGCCCTTCGGCACCATCTGGGCGTCCGGTGGTGAGCCCTTCGTCGTCCCGGCCAAGGCGAAGAACCCCGAGGGCGCGATGGAGCAGCTGCGCATCATGCTCAGCGAGGACTCCTCGAAGAACTTCACCAAGTCGGTGAAGTCCCTCAGCGCCTTCAACGGCGGCACCGACGGGCTGACGCTGTCCACCGCCATGCAGTCCGGCGTCGACGTCCTCAAGACGGCCGGCGACAACGTGGTGAACCCGCGTCTGCAGGACTGGTACGTGAAGCTGCAGAAGGAGCAGATCGGTATCGCCGGAATCGGCGAGATGATGGCCGGCCGCGCGACCCCGGCTGAGACCATCAAGAAGATCCAGGCCTTCGCCGACGCGGCCGCCAAGGACCAGTCCATCAAGCACTACAAGCACCAGTGAGCAACCGTCACCAGCGGCGGCACCCGCTCGGAAATCGGGGTCGGTAAACGATGCAGCACGGCAAGTACCGGTTCATCGCGGGATTCCTCGTGGTCCCGCTGGCGTTGTACGCCATCTTCGTCATCTGGCCCTTCGCCCAGTCCATCTACTACTCGTTCACGGACTGGACCGGACTCAGCCCGGACTTCCGGATGGTCGGCCTCGACAACTACAGTCGGATGCTCGACGACGACATCTTCTGGAAGTCCTTGCAGCACAGTGTGCTGCTCGCGCTGCTGCTGCCGCTGGTGACGCTGGGCCTCGCGCTCTTCTTCGCCTTCATGCTCAATGTCGGCGGCCGCCGGCGCAAAAGCGCCGCGGTCGCCGGGGTGCGCGGCTCCTCCTTCTACAAGATCGCGTACTTCTTCCCGCAGGTCCTGTCCATCGTGATCGTGGCCCTGCTGTTCCAGTTCGCGTTCAACCCGTCGTCCGGAATGCTGAACGAGGCGCTCAAGGCCGTCGGCCTCAAGAGCCTCCAGCCGGACTGGCTCGGTGACCCCGACCTCGCGCTCTACTGCGTGATGGTCGTGCTGATCTGGTCGACGGTCGGATTCTTCGTCGTCCTCTTCTCCGCCGGCATGGCCTCCATCCCGAAGGACTTCTACGAGGCCGCGCTGCTCGACGGCGCGAGCCGCATCACGACCTTCTTCAAGATCACGCTTCCGCTGCTCTGGGACACCGTGCAGTCGGGCTGGGTCTACATGGGCATCCTGGCGCTCGGCGTGGAGGCCTTCACCGCCGTACAGGTCATGACGGTCGGCCCGGGAGGCCCGGACTACTCCACCACCGTCCTGCCGCTGTACGTCTACCAGACGGCCTTCAGGGACGCCCAGGCCGGTTACGCGACCACGATCGGCGTCGGGCTGCTCATCGTCACCATGCTCTTCGCGGGCATCGTGATGCGGCTGGGCCGGCGCGAGCGGCTGGAGTTCTGATGCCGGCCCCCTCGCGGTACGGCGACCGGACGACCGGCGGCACGCAGAACAGTTCGGTCCCGGTGGCCGGCCCGACAGTTGTACGAGGTGAGCACGTATGAAGGTCACTGAGACCCCTCCCGCCGTCCCGGCCCAGCGCTCGCCGGTGACGAAGACCGGCGCCCCGGCCGGCGAGACGGCGAAGAGCAGCGAGGGCAAGGTCCTCAACGTCTTCTCGCACGGAGTGCTGATCATCTGGGCGGTTCTCGTCGTCATGCCGCTTCTCTGGGCGGTGATGGCGTCCTTCAAGACGGACGACTCGATCCTGTCGACGCCCTGGTCGCTGCCGGACAGGCTCCACTTCGAGAACTGGTCGCGGGCCTGGAACCAGGCGCACATGAGCGACTACTTCCTCAACACCATCATGGTGGTGGGTGGTTCACTCGTCGGGACCCTGCTGCTCGGCTCGATGGCGGCGTACGTGCTGGCGCGCTTCGACTTCCCCGGGAACCGGTTCATCTACTTCCTCTTCATCGGAGGGATGAGCTTCCCGATCATCCTGGCGCTGGTCCCGCTGTTCTTCGTCATGAACAACATGGGCCTGCTGAACTCGGTGCACGGGCTGATCCTGGTCTACATCGCCTACTCACTGCCGTTCACGGTCTTCTTCCTCACGTCGTTCTTCCGGACCCTGCCGACCTCGATCGCGGAAGCGGCCATGCTCGACGGGGCCTCGCACAGCCGCACCTTCTTCCAGGTGATGCTGCCGATGGCCAAGCCCGGCCTGATCAGCGTCGGCATCTTCAACTTCCTGGGCCAGTGGAACCAGTACATGCTGCCGACGGTGCTGAACACCGACCCGGACGGCAAGGTGCTCTCCCAGGGTCTGGTCGAACTTGCCACCAGCCAGGGGTACAAGGGTGACTGGTCCGGCCTCTTCGCCGGCCTGGTGATGGCCATGCTGCCGGTGCTCCTGGCCTACATCGTCTTCCAGCGGCAGGTGGTCGCCGGTCTGACGGCGGGGGCGCTCAAGTAGCGGCACGGCGGCACGGCGAGCCCGCCGCGCACGCACACCAGGAAGGCCGCACCCCGCCCGGGGTGCGGCCTTCCTGGTGTGTTCGTGGGCAGGGGTACGGGTGCCGAGGCGCCGCCCGTTCCGGATTCCGGGGAGGCGGAGGGCTCCAGTCCCGCATTCCGGAACTTCAAACGCGGTTCGCGTACTGGTTCGGCACCGATCCGGGTGCGGGACCGTCACAAGGTCTGGTCCGTACCAGGCATACGTGCCGCACCCGCTCGAACGGGACTTGAACGATCGCCGGGCGTCGACGAGGGTGGGCGCCGGGCCACTCCGGTGGCTCCGACAAGCGCTTACTGAGCGGCTGTCGGTACGGGGGCCAAGGGGGGACCGCGTGGTCGGCGGGCGGCGGATCATCATCCGGCGCAGGGCCGGCCCGCGTCGCACCGGCATGCGCCGGGACACATGAACTCACTCCTTCCAGAGCTCCCGGACGACTTCCTCCGGTCCCGTGAAAGGGGAGTTCATGGCTGACGAGATGGTGCTCCGCGCCCAGAGATTCATCAACACCACGTACGGCAACGGCGCGACCCTCGGCATGTCCAAGCTCGACGAGAACGGCCAGACCAGCTGGACCGTGATGTACGCCCTGACCCGGGCTCTCCAGTACGAGATGGGCATCGGTTCGCTGTCCAACAACTTCGGTGACGGCACCCTCGCCGCGATCGCCTCGAAGTACGGCAAGCTGGACGCGAGTACGGTCCCCTCCGCGAACTTCTGCCGGATCCTCCAGTCCGCCCTGTACTGCAAGGGGTACGACGGCGGTGACATCGACGGCACGTACAACTCCCGTGTCCAGGCCGCCGTGGCGAAGCTGCACCAGAACATGGGCGTGGACGTCACCTACCCGGGTGGCGCCCTCTGGCCCAAGACCGTCAAGGGCCTGTTCAACATGGACGCCTACGTCACGGTCAACTCGGGTTCCGACACCATCCGCTCCATCCAGCAGTGGCTGAACGGGCGTTACATCCTGCGCAAGGACTTCTACATCATCCCGTGCGACGGCCACCACTCCCGTGACGTCGCGAAGTCGATGCTGTACGCCATCCAGTACGAGCTCGGCATGGCCGACGGCACGGCGAACGGGGTCTTCGGTCCGGGCACGCAGACGGGCCTGAAGAGCCACACGCTGTCTACCGGCAGCTCGGGCGTGTGGGTCCAGCTCTTCACCGCCGGCATGGTGCTCAACAAGCGCCCCGTGTCCTTCTCGTCCTCGTTCACCTCCTCGCTGGCGTCCTCCGTCAGCACCTTCCAGTCGTTCATGCACCTCGCCGTCAACGGCACGGCCGACTTCCGCACCTGGTCCTCCCTGTTGGTGTCCTACGGCGACCAGACACGCCAGGGCGAGGCGTGCGACGGCGTCACGAAGATCACCCCCGCCCGCGCACAGGCGCTGAAGAGCGCCGGCTACAAGTACATCGGCCGCTACCTGTACAACCCCTCCACGACCGACCTGCCCGAGAAGGAGATCCAGCCCGGCGAACTCGCCACGATCAAGGAGTACGGGCTGCGCTGCTACCCCATCTACCAGACCTGGGCCCGGTCCGTGGACTACTACAGCCCGGCCCAGGGCGTCACCGACTGCGCGAACGCCGCCTACAAGGCCGAGGAGCACGGGTTCAAGCCCGGCAGCCGGATCTACTTCGCGGTGGACTACGACGCCGTCGACGACGAGGTCACGTCGCACATCCTCCCGTACTTCAAGAGCGTGGCAGCCCAGATGAGCCGGATGGGCAACCCGTACAAGATCGGTGTCTACGGCCCGCGCAACGCGTGTTCCCGTATCTCCGACGCCGGCTACGCGGGCACCAGCTTCGTCTCCAACATGTCCTCCGGCTTCTCCGGCAACCTCGGCTACGCGATGCCGGAGAACTGGGCGTTCGACCAGATCGTCACGAAGTCGATCGGGTCCGGCGACGGTCACATAGAGATCGACAACAACATCGCCTCCGGGCGTGACACGGGACAGGGCGACTTCGACGCGCCCCCGGCCCAGAAGCTCGACATCGGCTTCGACCTCTCCTACTGGGATGCCCTTGCCGACGAAGCCACCGAATACATGAAGTCCATCGGCAGAGGCGAGCAGTCGAACAACATCTACACGCGCCGGCAGTGCCTGGAGACGATCATGTCGCTCGACGACGTCATCACCTCCACCGCCCGTCGCCACCGGATGCGCAAGGCCCTCATCCAGACCACCGCCTTCTGGGAGTTCTGCCACTACGGGCAGGAGGACCTCATCAAGGACGGCGGCGTCGGGTTCTACTACACCGGCACCGTCCCGGACTGGGCCCAGAATCTCCCCGGTGTCTCCAAGGTGCAGGACAGCAGCACCGGCGTCGGCCAGATCCAGGGCCGCGTCGGCATCCTCGCGTGGAACAACTCCATCAACGCGGGTCTCGCCGAAGGAACGATCCTCGACCCCACGGACGTCCGCCCGAGCCCGGACTCGGACCGGTACAAGATGTGGATCAAGCTCCTGGAGGACAACGCCTACAACGTCCGGACCGTCGCCCACATCCACATCTGGGGCGCCGACGGCAAGCAGGGCGACGCGACGGAGACCCCGCAGCGCCGTCCCGCCCTCGACTACACGCAGACCGAGATCTACGAGGTGCTCCGCCGCTACCAGGGCCCGGTGGAGCCCGCGTTCAGCGACGCGACCCTGCGGATGCCCCTCTACGCGATCTTCGAGAAGTACAACAGTGCCGTCCGGGGAGCCTGACGTCCCGTGCTCGCAGCATCAGACCCCTACCAGGGGCACAGCTTCACGGCGCTTCTGGCCATCCTGATCGCGGGAGCGGCGGCGCTGTGCGGCATCGCCGCACACCTGTGCTCGCGGCTCGCGCGGCGGAGGCGTCAGGCCCGTACCCCGGCGTCGACGTGGCGCGACGTCACGCTGCTGACGTCGGCCGGTGCCCTCGCCCTGTACCTGTGGGGCTGCCTGCATCTGCTGCTGCTCGACCGGCAGGAGCGCGGCACACGCTGCGCGTACGTCGACGGCGAGCTCCGGAGGCCGGGTGCCGAGGCGACCACCGGAGACTTCATCCCGCTGCGGCTCGTGTGCCGCATGCCCGACGGCACCAGCCACACCGCCGTCGTCCCCGACTACATCAACCCGACCATCGCCGTACTGCTGCTGCTCGCCCTGGGAGCGGGGACCGTCTCCCTGCTGCTCCACCGCAAGCGGCAGGCGACCCAACGGAAGGCAGGCCGATCGTGATCCGTACCGAGATGTCCCGCAGACACGCACTCACCGTGGCGGCCGGAGTCACCGCCGCGAGCCTCGCCTCGGGCGGCGTGCTCGCCGCCCCGGCCGCCGCAGCCCCGGCCGTGACCGGCGCGCCGCCCCACCGGAACGACCGGCTGAAGAAGGCGCTGAGCGATCTGGAGGACCGCCGCCGGAGGCTCCTGACCGGCCGCCCGTCCGGCAACGGCTGGGAGATGCAGAGGGCCGTCGACGCGGAGGGTGAGATCGTCACGCACTCCGTGGCGGGCACGGGACTGAAGGTCTCCCTGCGCGAGGGCGACGCCGCGACACTCCTGCTGCACGTCGTCCGCCGCTTCCACTACGAGATCGAGGCGATCGGTCTGCCGGGGGAGCCGGCGCCGATCGAGGGCTGGACGGCCCCCGGGAAGGTGCGGGACACCGCCCGGCCGCGTTCGAACCAGGCGTCGGGCACGGCGGTGCTGATCAGGCCCGGCTCCTACCCGCCCGGCGTACGGGGCGGCCTGACCACGGCGCAACAGCTCGTGCTCCGGGACGTCATCGCCGACACCGAGGGCCTCGTGCGCTGGGGCGGCGACGACCGGCCGGCGGACGAGGGCCTCTTCTACCTCGCCGTCGGGCCGGACGACACGAAGCTGCCGGGCGTCGCCGCGAAGCTGCGGGCATGGCGGGAGACCCCCGGCAGGGGAGCCGGAGTCATCGTGGACGTGGCGGAGCCCGCGCGGCGCCGTCGCGCCGAGCGCTACCGGTAGGCGCGGAGGCGCCCACCGGCCCGGACCGGGCCACCAGCAGTGCCCGTGCGGGGCGGACGTGCGTGCGTCCGCCCCGCACGGTCGTGAGCGGACGCGGAGACGTGCGGGGGGCAGCAGATGTGAGCGCGGGCGCGGGAGTCGGATCTCGCGGACCCGCAAGTGCCGTGCGGGCCAGCCCGGTTGGGGTGGCCGGCCCGGTCGGCCGAGCCCGGTCCGCCGTTCACGGCCTGAACTGCCGCCGCCGGCCGACGGCCCGTGCGGCCGGCAACGCGAGTCCCCGACGGCGTTGTGCGGCAGGGTATTTGGGCGGCGGGACCCGGAAGCCGGTGGAACCACCGGCCGGGCGGCGGGGCCGGCGACACCGCAGAACACGGCTGCGGACGGCGAACCACCGGTCCTGCGCGTGCTCGCCGCGAGGCCCTGCCGGTTCGTCCGGACAGCGCTCGAAGGCGCCGTCGGGCCGCGGGAGCGACGTGCTCGTCAGAGGCCCCCACTGCTCAGGTCTTGACGGGGGGCACCCCAAAACGCTCAGCTTAGGGTTCACATGTTAGAGAAAACGGCAGGAGTGAGTGAGTCGATGGAGACTCCGGGGTCGCAGACATCTCTGCATCGGGCCAACCTTGAGCGGGTCGTGCGTGCCGTAAGAATGGCGGGGTCCCTGACCCAGGCCGAGATCGCCAGAAGCACCGGCCTCTCCGCGGCCACTGTCTCCAACATCGTGCGAGAACTCAAGGACGGCGGCACGGTCGAGGTGACGCCCACCTCGGCGGGCGGGCGCCGCGCCCGCAGTGTCTCCCTCAGCGGGGATGCCGGCATCGTCATAGGGGTTGATTTCGGGCACACCCACCTCCGGGTCGCCATCGGCAACCTCGCCCACCAGGTGCTGGCGGAGGAGTCCGAGCCGCTGGACGTCGATGCCTCGTCCGCCCAGGGCTTCGGCCGGGCGGAACAGCTGGTCAACCGCCTGGTCGAGACCACGGGGATCAGTCCCGAGAAGGTGATCGGCGTGGGACTCGGTGTGCCGGGCCCCATCGACGTCGAATCCGGAACTTTGGGCTCCACATCGATCCTGCCGGGCTGGACCGGCATCAATCCCAGTCAGGAGCTCGCGGGCCGCCTCGGGGTCCCGGTGTACGTGGACAACGACGCCAACCTCGGGGCCCTGGGCGAGCTCGTCTGGGGCAGTGGCCGCGGAGTCAGGGACCTGGCGTACATCAAGGTGGCGAGCGGTGTCGGCGCCGGTCTGGTGATCGACGGGCACATCTACCGGGGCCCGGGCGGCACGGCCGGCGAGATAGGGCACATCACGCTCGACGAGTCGGGCCCCGTCTGCCGCTGCGGCAACCGCGGTTGCCTGGAGACCTTCACCGCCGCCCGGTACGTCCTGCCCCTGCTCATGCCGAGCCACGGGCCCGATCTCACGATGGACCGGGTGGTGCAGCTGGCCCGTGAGGGCGATCCGGGCTGCCGCAGGGTCATCGGGGACGTCGGGCGGCACATCGGCAGCGGGGTGGCGAACCTGTGCAACCTGCTCAACCCGAGCCGTGTGGTGCTCGGCGGATCCCTCGCGGAGGCCGGTGAGTTGGTCCTGGGGCCCATCCGGGACTCGGTCTCGCGCTACGCCATCCCCAGCGCCGCCCGGCAGCTCTCCGTGCTCCCCGGGGCGCTCGGCGGACGGGCCGAGGTGCTGGGTGCGCTTGCCCTCGTGCTCAGCGAGATGGGTGATTCGACCCTTTTGGACAGCACCCTTCCTGCTGCGACCCCCGCCTTCACTTAGATAACGAATGGCACCGTTGTCATCTCGTTAAGTATTTACTCCTTGACGCTGGCGGCGCGGCCGAGTTGACTTCCAGCCACCTCGGCCGCAACGTCGCGGCCTCGTCAGGGAGGTTCGAAATGAACACGCGTATGCGTCGTGCCGCCGTTGCCGTTGCCGCCACCACCATGGCCGTCTCGCTCGCTGCCTGCGGTAGCGCCAAGGAGTCGGGCGACAAGGCGACCAGCACCGACTCGGGCAAGAAGGGCGACGCGATCAAGATCGGTCTGCTCCTTCCCGAGAACGTCACCGCTCGTTACGAGAAGTTCGACAAGCCGGTCATCGAGAAGAAGGTCAGCGAGCTGACCGGTGGCAAGGGCGAGGTCGTCTACGCCAACGCCAAGCAGGACGCCACGCTCCAGGCGCAGCAGGTCGACACCATGGTCACGAACAAGGTCGACGCGCTCATCATCGACGCCGTGGACGCCAAGGCCATCGAGAACAGCGTGAAGAAGGCCAAGGACGAGGGCATCCCCGTCGTCGCCTTCGACCGCCTCGCCGAGGGCCCGATCGACGCCTACACCTCCTTCGACAACGAAGAGGTCGGCCGCGCGCAGGGCACGGCCCTGCTGGAGGCTCTGGGTGGAGCCGCCAAGCCCACCATCGTCATGATGAACGGCGCGATCACCGACCCGAACGCCGCGCTCTTCAAGAAGGGCGCCAAGTCGGTGCTCGACGGCAAGGTGACGTACGGCAAGGAGTACGACACCAAGGAGTGGAAGCCGGAGAACGCCAACGCCAACATGGAGGGCGCCATCACGGCCCTCGGCAAGGACAAGATCGCCGGCGTCTACTCCGCCAACGACGGCATGGCGGGTGGCATCATCCAGGCCCTCAAGTCCGCCGGTCTCTCCAAGCTCCCGCCGGTCACCGGCCAGGACGCCGAACTCGCCGGTGTGCAGCGCATCGTCACCGGTGAGCAGTTCATGAGCGTCTACAAGTCCTACCCGCAGGAGGGCATCGTCGCCGCGGAGATGGCCGTCGCGCTCGCCAAGGGCGAGAAGCTCGACACCATCGCCACGTCCAAGATCGACAATGCCGGCACCAAGGGCATCCCGACGGTCATCGTCCCGGTCGTCTCGCTGACCAAGGCGAACATCAAGGACACCGTCATCAAGGACGGCATCTGGACGCTGGACGAGATCTGCTCGGCCAAGTACAAGGACGCCTGCGCGGCCGCGGGCCTGAAGTAGGCCCCATCCGCCCGGCAAGGCCCTCGGGGCCGGGCCGGGCGGCCCCGAAGCCTGTCCGGCGCCCGGCCCACCAACTGTCCCGCTACCGGGCCGGGCGCCGGACGGAACGCTTCCGCTTTTTCTCACTCTTCTGCTCAACCACCGTGCCTCCCCCCAGAGGTGTGGTATCCCCGCCGGGTCAGGCGGCGAAGGAGATGGTTCACG
Organism: Streptomyces sp. NPDC001822; assembly: GCF_042892135.1. NCBI lineage: Bacteria > Bacillati > Actinomycetota > Actinomycetes > Kitasatosporales > Streptomycetaceae > Streptomyces > Streptomyces sp. NPDC001822. Next base: position 486,397 of record NZ_JBIATW010000005.1, on the reverse strand, counting down.
TGTCCGCTACGCCCGTGTTGGCGTTGCGAGGGGTCTCCAAGCGATTCGGTGCCGTCCAGGCGCTCACCGATGTAGAGCTTGAGGTCCACGCCGGTGAGGTGGTCGCCCTGGTGGGTGACAACGGTGCCGGTAAATCAACGCTGGTCAAGACGATCGCAGGTGTGCACCCCATCGATGACGGAGTCATCGAGTGGGACGGCCGCCCGGTCCAGATATCCAAGCCGCACGATGCCCAGAACCTGGGGATCGCGACCGTCTACCAGGACCTCGCGCTCTGCGACAACATCGACGTCGTCGGCAACCTCTACCTCGGCAGGGAGCTCCGCAAGTACGGGATCCTCGACGAGGTCGAGATGGAGCGCCGCTCGCGCGAGCTCCTCAGCACGCTGTCGATCCGCATCCCCAGCGTCCGCATTCCGATCGCGTCCCTGTCCGGCGGTCAGCGCCAGACGGTCGCCATCGCGCGTTCGATGCTGGGCGAGCCCAAGCTGGTCATCCTCGACGAGCCCACCGCCGCACTCGGCGTCGAGCAGACCGCGCAGGTCCTCGACCTCGTCGAGCGGCTGCGCGAGCGCGGCCACGCGGTCATCCTCATCAGCCACAACATGGCCGATGTGAAGGCCGTCGCCGACAAGGTCGCCGTCCTCCGGCTCGGCCGGAACAACGGGGTCTTCGACGTGAAGACCACCTCGCAGGAAGAGATCATCTCCGCCATCACGGGCGCCACGGAGAACGCCGTGACCCGTCGTGCGGCGCGCAACGCGGAGGCCCAGAAGTGACAACCGACAAGACGTCCACGGCAGTGGTCAACCCGGAGGCGGCCAAGGGCGCCGACACCGTGGTCGACCCCCGGCTGCTCGTCCGCGAGCAGGGCCTCGCCGGATACCTCACCGAGTTCAAGCGCAAGATGCGCGGTGGTGACCTCGGCTCGATCCCCGTGATCATCGGCCTGCTCATCATCTGCGTCGTCTTCCAGAGCCTGAACTCCGAGTTCCTCTCCGCGAAGAACGTCAGCGACATCGCGGTGACGATGGTGGCCACGGGCATGATGGCTGTCGGCATCATCTTCGTGCTGCTGCTCGGGGAGATCGACCTCTCGGTCGGCTCCGTCAGCGGTGTCGCCGGAGCGGTCGTGGCGGTGCTCAGCGTCACCCACGGGGTGAACGAGTGGCTCGCCGTCCTCATCGCGATCGCCAGCGGCGCGGTCATCGGCGCGATCCACGGCTTCTTCTTCGCCCGGATCGGCGCCCCCGCCTTCGCCGTCACCCTCGCCGGCCTGCTGTTCTGGCTGGGCTTCATGCTCCAGCTGCTCGGCGACACCGGCACCATCAACCTGGACAGCGACGGCGTCATCGGCAAGCTGACCACGTACTACTTCGCGGACGTCGCGGCCGCCTACGGACTCGCGGCCGTCGCAGTGATCGGCTACTTCCTCTCCGCCTACCTGGACACCCGCCGCCGTGAGGCCGCCGGCGTCCCGTCGCGGCCGGTCGTCGACATCGTGGTGCGCACCGTCATCCTGGCGCTGTTCTCCTTCGGCGCCGCGTTCATGTTCAACCAGTACCGCGGCCTCCCGCTGGCCCTGGTCCTCTTCCTCGTCGTCCTGGTCGGCACGGACTTCGTCCTGCGCCGCACCTCCTACGGCCGGAAGATCTTCGCGCTCGGCGGCAGCGTCGAGGCGTCCCGCCGCGCGGGCATCAACGTCACCGCGGTCCGGATCTCCGTCTTCGCCATCGCCGGCACCTTCGCGGCGATCGGCGGGCTGTTCTGGGCCTCCAAGATCGCGGCGGCCAACCAGGGCTCCGGCGGCGGCGACCTCCTGATGAACGTCATCGCGGCGGCCGTGATCGGCGGCACCAGCCTCTTCGGCGGCCGCGGCCGCACCTGGAACGCCCTGCTCGGCGTCATGGTGATCGTCTCGATCCAGTACGGCCTCGCCCTGGAGGGCATCGCCACGCCGATCAACTACATGATCACCGGCGCTGTTCTCCTCATCACGGTCGTCATCGACTCCGTCACCCGCAAGACGCAGAAGACCGCAGGCCGCGCCTGACCTTCGCACCTGCGGACATGTGCCCGGCATCCTCCGCGATGCCGGGCACACGCGTGTCCGGCGCGCCCCGGCGCGGCAGGGCGGAATGCGCCGCCCGATGACCGGGCCCGCCGACGGAACATTAGACTCATCGGATCGACACGCTCGACCAGCTCTTACGCAAGGAGGCACGGGTGGACCTGCTGACCCGCATCGGGGGACCGCGCGACCTGGACCGGCTCGGCCTCGAGCAGCTCGACCAGCTCGCCGGGGAGATCCGCACCTTCCTCGTCGAGGAGGTGTCCAAGACCGGGGGCCACCTCGGCCCGAACCTGGGTGTGGTCGAGCTGACCATCGCCCTGCACCGGGTCTTCGAGTCCCCGCAGGACAAGGTCCTCTTCGACACCGGCCACCAGAGCTACGTGCACAAGCTGCTCACCGGCCGGCAGGACTTCTCGAAGCTCAAGAGCAAGGGCGGCCTCTCCGGATACCCGTCCCGCGCCGAGTCCGAGCACGACGTCATCGAGAACTCGCACGCCTCGACGGTGCTCGGCTGGGCCGACGGCCTCGCCAAGGCCAACGAGGTCCTGGGCAAGGACGACCACGTCGTCGCCGTCATCGGTGACGGCGCGCTCACGGGCGGCATGGCCTGGGAGGCGCTGAACAACATCGCCGCCGCCAAGGACCGCCCGCTCGTGATCGTCGTCAACGACAACGAGCGCTCGTACGCGCCGACCATCGGCGGCCTCGCGAACCACCTCGCCACCCTGCGCACCACCGACGGGTACGAGCGGTTCCTGGCCCGCGGCAAGGACCTCCTGGAGCGCACGCCGGTCGTCGGCAAGCCGCTGTACGAGACCCTGCACGGCGCCAAGAAGGGCCTCAAGGACTTCATCGCCCCGCAGGGCATGTTCGAGGACCTCGGGCTGAAGTACGTCGGGCCGATCGACGGCCACGACATCGAGGCCCTGGAGTCCGCGCTCCAGCGGGCCAAGCGCTTCGGCGGCCCGGTCATCGTGCACTGCCTCACCGAGAAGGGCCGCGGCTACACCCCCGCCCTCGAGGACGAGGCGGACCGCTTCCACGCCGTCGGCAAGATCCACCCGGACACCGGCCTGCCGATCTCCACCTCCGGTCTCGACTGGACGTCGGTCTTCGGCGAGGAGATGGTCAAGCTCGGCCACGAGCGCGAGGACATCGTCGCGATCACGGCCGCCATGCTCCAGCCGGTCGGCCTCGGCAAGTTCGAGGAGGCCTTCCCGGACCGGATCTACGACGTCGGGATCGCCGAGCAGCACGGCGCGGTGTCCGCCGCCGGCCTGGCCACGGGCGGGCTGCACCCCGTCTTCGCGGTCTACGCGACCTTCCTCAACCGTGCCTTCGACCAGGTCCTCATGGACGTCGCCCTGCACAAGTGCGGCGTCACGTTCGTCCTGGACCGGGCCGGCGTGACGGGCACGGACGGTGCCTCGCACAACGGCATGTGGGACATGTCGATCCTGCAGTGCGTGCCCTCCCTGCGCATCGCGGCCCCGCGCGACGCCGACCAGGTCCGCGCCCAGCTGCGCGAGGCCGTCGCCGTCGACGACGCCCCGACCGTCGTCCGCTTCTCCAAGGGCGCCGTAGGCCCCGCGGTCAAGGCGGTCGGCACGGTGGGCGGCATGGACGTCCTGCGCTCGGCGGGTACGGACAAGCCCGACGTCCTGCTGGTCTCCGTCGGCGCGCTCGCCCCGATGTGCCTGGAGATCGCCACGCTCCTGGACGCCCAGGGCATCTCGACGACGGTGGTCGACCCGCGCTGGGTCAAGCCCGTCGACGAGGCGCTCGCACCGCTGGCGGCTCAGCACCGGGTCGTCGTCACCGTGGAGGACAACAGTAGGGCCGGCGGTGTCGGCTCGGCCGTCGCCCAGTCCCTGCGCGACGCGAACGTCGACGTGCCGCTGCGTGACTTCGGTATCCCGCCGGTCTTCCTCGACCACGCCTCCCGGGCCGAGGTCATGGCCGAGATCGGTCTGACGGCGCCGGACATCGCCCGCCAGGTCACCGGTCTGGTGGCCAAGCTCGACGGACGGTACGAGAGCCGGGCCGCCGAGCCGGTCCGCGACTGATCCACCGCACGGCCCGTTGGGCCGGTCGGCCGCTCCGCACGGGTGGTCCGACCGGCCCATTCGCGTGACACGGGGCCGGGCGGAGCGTGCGGGGGCGGCCGGTTCCGAATCATGGCGTGCACGACGAGTGCGTGGAGGTACGCCGGTGAGCACGCAGCATGACACGCCCCCCAGCGGAGGAGGGCTGTTCCGGACCAAGACGGTCGAACAGTCCATCCGCGACACGGAAGAGCCGGAGCACGCGCTCAAGAAGTCCCTCTCCGCACTGGACCTCACGGTCTTCGGCGTGGGCGTGATCATCGGTACCGGGATCTTCGTCCTCACGGGCAAGGTCGCCAAGGAGACGGCGGGCCCCGCCACCGCCCTCGCGTTCGTCGCAGCGGGTATCGTCTGCGCGCTCGCCGCGCTCTGCTACGCCGAATTCGCCTCCACCGTGCCGGTGGCCGGATCCGCGTACACCTTCGCCTACGCCTCGCTCGGTGAGCTGGTCGCCTGGATCATCGGCTGGGACCTGGTGCTGGAGTTCGCCCTGGGCACGGCGGTCGTCGCGGTCGGATGGTCCGGCTACATCAGGTCGCTCCTGGACAACGCCGACTGGACCCTGCCCGACGCGCTGTCCGGACCGGACGTGGCAAGCGGCTTCGGCTTCGACATCCTGGCCTTCGCGCTGGTGCTCGTGCTGACCGTCATCCTGGTCCTCGGGATGAAGCTGTCGGCCCGGGTGACCACGGTGGTCGTCGCCATCAAGCTCGCCGTCGTCTTCATCGTGATCATCGCCGGCCTCTTCTTCATCAAGTCGGCCAACTACACCCCCTTCATCCCCGAGGCCCAGAAGCAGGAGGGCGGCTCGGGCCTGGACGCCCCGCTGGTCCAGCTGATCTTCGGCTACGAGCCGACGAACTTCGGCGTCATGGGCATCTTCACGGCCGCGTCCATCGTCTTCTTCGCCTTCATCGGCTTCGACGTCGTCGCCACGGCGGCCGAGGAGACCAAGCTCCCGCAGCGTGACATGCCGCGCGGCATCCTGGCCTCGCTGGTCATCTGCACCCTGCTCTACGTCGCCGTGTCCATCGTGGTCACGGGCATGCAGAACTACTCCGAACTCTCCGTCAGCGCCCCGCTCGCCGACGCCTTCAAGGCGGTCGGGCACCCCTTCTACGCCGGAGTGATCAGCTTCGGTGCGGCGGTGGGCCTGACCACGGTCTGCATGATCCTGCTGCTGGGCCAGACCCGCGTGTTCTTCGCGATGAGCCGGGACGGGCTGCTGCCGCGGTTCTTCTCGGTCACGCACCCGCGCTTCGGCACGCCCTACCGCCCGACGATCCTGCTCGGCGTCATCATCGCAATCGTCGCCGGGTTCACCAGCATCAACGAGCTGGCGACCCTGGTGAACATCGGCACGCTCTTCGCGTTCGTCGTCGTCGCCCTCGGCGTGATCGTGCTGCGCCGCACCCGCCCCGAACTCCACCGCGCCTTCCGCACACCGTGGGTGCCCGTCCTGCCGATCGTCTCGGTGGCCGCCTCGGTCTGGCTGATGCTGAACCTGCCCGCGGAGACCTGGCTCCGGTTCGCCATCTGGATGGCGATCGGAGTGATCATCTACTTCGCGTACGGGCGCCGCAACAGCCGTATGGCCCAGGGGCGCTGACCCGGGTCAGTCACGACGCGGAGGAGGCAGGGGCCGTACCGTACGCGGTCCCGCGCACCTCGCCCCGTACGCCTCGACCCGCCGCCGCAGTCCCCGGTCGGCCGTGACCACGACGCAGTCGTGCCGGCCGGCGGGGTCGTCCGCCCACGCCGCCACCAGGTCCACGATCAGGTCGTCGCCGCTGCCCGCGGCGGCCACCACGCGGACCCCCGGCACGGACCCGACCCCGCGGGCCGCGCCCTCCACGACCAGCACCAGTCCGGCGGGACCGGGGACGCCCGGCAACCCGTCGAGGGCGTACGGGACAAGCGAGTCCCGCAGCCGCTCGGCGGCCCCGCGCCGGTCCCGCCACCACTGGTCCGGGACGGACCCCACCACGTTGGCGGCGTCGATGATCACCAGAGCCCGATCGTTCGTCACCCCGTCAGGGTGACACGCGCTCAGCCGCCGGTCGCGGGGGACTTCTTCGCGGACTCCGGGATCGTGGCGTCCGAGCGGATGGCCTTCCAGAGGTCGCCGGCCTGCGGCTGCGCCGACACGACGCGGTTCGGGTCCCGCTTGTCGTAGGCGACCGGCAGCATGATCGTCTCCATGGACGAGGGGTCGACGCCGTTCATCGAGCGGGCGAACTCGGTGAGGGAGGTCAGTGACGCCAGTCCCTCGTCGGTGGTGAGCGACTTGGTGGCCGAGTTGGCGATCTTGTACGCCGTCGTCGGACTGCCCAGCAGGTCCTGCGACTTGATCTCGCTCAGCAGGGAGAACAGGAACTGCTGCTGCAGACCGATCCGGCCCAGGTCGCTGCCGTCGCCGATGCCGTGCCTGGTCCGGACGAAGGAGAGGGACTCGGTACCGTCGAGCTTGTGCGTGCCGGCGGTCAGGTCGAGCCCCGACGCCTTGTCGTGAATCGGCTCCTTCACGTCGACGGTGACGCCTCCGATGGCGTCGACCAGGTCCTTGAACCCGGCGAAGTTGATCTCCATGTAGTGGTCGATGCGGACGCCGGACATCTTCTCGACCGTCTTCACCACACAGGCCGGACCGACCTGCGAGTACACGGAGTTGAACATGACGCGCTCGGCGGAGTCCATCGTGGAACCGTCGGCCTTGGCGCACTCGGGCCGCGTCACCAGGGTGTCGCGCGGGATGGACACGGCGACGGCCTGGGTCCGGCCCTCGGGTATGTGCACCACCATGGCGGTGTCGGAGCGGGCTCCGCCGACGGCGCCGCCCCCGCCCAGCTCCTGGTTCTCCGCCCCGGCGCGCGAGTCGGAGCCGAGGACGAGGAGGTTCTGGCCGGTGGTGGGCAGCTTCTCGGGACGGTCCTCGCCGAGCGCCTTGTCGATGTCGACGCCCTTGATGTTGTTGTCGAGGTCCTCGTACATCCAGTACGCCGTGCCGCCGCCCGCGAGGACGAGCAGGGCGAGCACCCCGAGGGTGATCTTGAGGCCGCGGCGGCGCTTGCGTTCCTTCTTGCGGCCCCGCTTCGGTGCTTCCGCTCGTCGTGAGGCGCGCGGGCCCGGGGGCATGGCGTCCTTGCTCATCCTGTTCGAGTCCCTTTTCTCGCGGCCCGTCAGGGCTTGGGCGGGTTGGACTCGGGTGGGGGGAGGAGCCGGTCCGGTTTCGGTAGTGCGTAGCACTATAGACAGTGCATCGAGCACACGTGCGAGGACGGTGGACTCTGTCCTCGCCGTACTCCCCCCGAGTGGCCGTTCCCCTGTGCGGCATCACTGTTCGTCCGCCGAAGGTTCTCTCATGTGAGGGACTAGTATGTGCCAGATTCGAAATTGTGCGCGATGTGTCGGATGCCTGGAAAGGTGACTGCGGAAATGCTCGGACAGGATGCCCGCGCGACCTCAAGGGTTGCTCCTGCGGGGAACACGGCGCAGGGCATCTGGCTCACCCGGGGCAAGGAAGGCCGTCTCACGGTCTACGCCTTGGCCGAGGGGGGGATCCGGCGCTGGACGGAGAGTGGTCCCGGAAGCCAGGTCTGGGGGCAGCGCGAACTCGTCCCGGTATCCGGTCTCGACCATCTGTCCGTCACGCAGGACGTCAACGCGTATGTGCATCTCATCGGGCGCCGGAGGCGCGAGACCGCGGACCGCCGGTCCGTCGTGGACGTCGTGCACGCAATCCAGTACCAGTCGGGGCGGCCGGTCACCCAGTGGCGTTCACTGGGGAATCCCGGCGAGGGAGTGGATGCGGCCGGCGGAGTCGGCCGGCCGGCCGCTGTGGTGACCACGACGGGAATGGTGCACATCTTCGTCCGGACCGCGGACGGCGGCCTGGCACTCCGGCGTGAGCAGGGCGACGGCAAGTGGCGGGGGTGGGAGGACCGCAAGGGCGTTGCCGGCATCGAGGGGAGCCTCGCCGCGATCGCCCTTTCCTCGGGTCGGATGGAACTGTTCGCGACCACTGCCGGGGGGACGCTGCACTGGTTCCAGAAGGAGCCCGGTGGCGGGCTGGGGGACGGTTATCCCTCAAGTCTCGCGGTGGCGCGGGACACCTTGGCCGTTCTGGAGACCGGGCCCGACAGGCCGACCTTCTACTGGACCGACCCGGGTGGCCGCGGAGTGGTGGCCTACCGTGCGGGCGGGTGGCCCACGGCTCTGGGAGGCGCGCCGGGTGAGGGCCCCCATGTGGCGGCCCGTGCGCTCCTGGACGGCTACGACTGCACTGTGCTTGCCCATCGAGGGGACCAGGGCACGGCTGTGGTCGGAGTGGGGATCACTGAGGACGAGGGCAACGGCCTGTGGTGGTCGGACACGGGCGTGCGGTGCCTGGCCGCGCCGGCGCTGGCACAGGATGCGTTCGGCAGGCTCGTGGTGGCGGTCATCGGCCAGGACGGAGTCCCGCAGGTGGCGAGGCAGACGGACGAACCCGGGCTGACGCTCTCGGAATGGCGCACTCTCTGACGTCCGACCGGACGGTATTCGGGCTTGTCGCTCGCTGGGTGTTCAGCGTGGGCGCCTGAAGCCCTTCTTTTCAGATCGGCCAGTGACCCACAGGGTTGTGGGCGGGTGAGTATGGCGTGCATCACTTTGTCCTGTCCAGCGCATAGCGCGACCTTGCACTGAATCTGCGCATTGACATCCTTTAATGTTCACTTAAGATTTGCGACTGACGCGACAGTTCGAGAGCTGAGTGGCAAGCGCTCGACGGGGGCGCCCGACTCCGGGTCCACGGCGACTCGACCGGGCTATGTGCTGAAGCTGGGTCAATCGGAAGTGGTGCAGGTGATCTCGCCTGCCTCGAACTGGAGTGTGAATGGTGACCGCTGGGCCACGTCTGAGCGTGATCGTCCCGTTCCAGGACGTCGAGACGTACCTCACGGAGTGCCTGGAGTCGATCGCGAGGCAGACGTTCCAGGACTTCGAAGTGGTCATGGTCGACGACGGGTCGACGGACTCGTCCACGGCTATCGCGGAGAGGTTCTGCGCGAAGGACCCCCGCTTCCGGCTGATACGCCAGGAACCGCACGGCCCCGGGCACGCGCGCAACACCGGACTGCGTGCCATGCATCCTGCCGGTGAGTTCCTGGTGTTCGCCGACGGCGACGATGTGATTCCCGAGTACGCCTACGAGTTGCTCATCCGGACCCTTTCCGAGACAGGATCGGATTTCGTCTCCGGAAACGTGCAGATGATGAACTCCACGAAGAAGTGGCAGTCCCCCCTGCACAAGGGGCCGATGCAGCGGGATCGCAAGGGCACCCACATCACCCGCTTCGAGGCGCTGATCTACGACCGCACCGTCTGGAACAAGGTCTTCCGGCGCAGCTTCTGGGACTACCACTACATCCAGTTCCCCGAGGGTGTTCTCTACGAGGACTCCTGGGTCAACATGTTCGCGCACTTCAAGGCCGACAAGGTTGACGTGATCAGCGACATCGTCTACTTCTGGCGAAGACGCGACGGCGGAGCAGCTCCTTCCATCACCCAGAGACATACCGAGTTGAACAACCTGCAGGACCGCGTCGCGGCGGTCCAGTCGGTGAGCCGCTTCCTCGGGCAGCACCGTTCACGCGCATTCAGGGACCACAAGCGGAAGTACGACCTGGCCTGCCTGAAGTCGGACCTCATGCTGCACCTCAAGGTCCTTCCCGACGCGGACCAGGAGTACCGGGACGCTTTCATGTACGCGGCCCAGGACTTTCTGGGTGAGGCCGACGACGACATCATCGAGGAACTCCCCGCAGACGCCCGCGTGAAGTGGCTCCTCGTCCACCAGGGCCGCCTCGACGAGCTCCTGGACGTTCTCGAGTTCGAGCGCAAGGGCGGTCCGCTGCCGGTTCGCAGGCGGTTCCGCCGTTACCTGAACTACCCGCACCTGGGTAACCGGGAGACAGGCCTCTACAAGCGTGACTACCGGCTCGACAAGGAACTGTCCCCCTTCAGTTCACTCACGGACGCCCGCTGGAACGGCGATTCGCTGACGCTGACGGGGTCCGCGTACGTGCGCTTCATCAACGTGCACAAGCGGCACATGTCCACGAAGATGCTGGCCCTGCGGAACAAGAAGTCGGGCAGCACGCTGGTCAACCTGGCAAGGACCACCTACTACCCGCAGGCCACCGAGCACTCGAACCAGAACCGCTACTGCTACGACTGGGCAGGCTTCGAAAGCCGCTTCGACACCACGCGCCTCAAGAAGAAAGGCGAGTGGGTCGAGGGTACCTGGGACGTCGCGGCCGGAGTTTTCAGCCGCGGGCTGTTCCGCTACAAGAGCATCGGGCGGGGCGGGGCAGGTACCGCCTCCAACCCGCCGATTCGCTACGTGGACAAGAACACGCGCATCGTGCCGCTCTTCGTCCAGGGCGGTCTCAAGCTCCGCGTCGAAAGAGTGCGTTGCCGCATCACCCGGCACCGTATGGCGGGCGAGCAGCTCGAACTCGGTGGCGTCTACCTCGGCGCCACGATCCCGGAATGGGGGAAGATCCGCGTCACCAGCATGAACGGCGCGGGGCGCCACGACGCCTGGATGTCCTTCCAGCCCGGTGGCGAAGGATGGTGCACCTTCACCGCCCGCATACCTCTGAGCAGCCTGGTGCCGGGGTCACGAGGATCGGGTGACGGCTCCGTGCCGCAGGCATGGACGATGGGAAGCAACGGATGGAAGACCACCGTCCATGTGGAAGGGCGCAAGGCGCCGCTGTATCCCGTGATGGCCGAGGAGACGGACGACGGGCACTATCGGATGCCCGAAGGGCTCCAGACCGATGACGGCGACCGTGAGATCGTGGTCCACCGCAACGGTTCGGGGTACGTGGTCCTCTTCGAACGCTCCGCCCTGCCCCTGGTCTCCGACTACGCCTGGTACGCGGACGGTTCACTCGAGATCATAGGCCGCTACTCGTGCGCGCAGCGCATGCCTGACCGCGAGAGCAAGGCCGCGCACCTCGTCGTGAGATCACGTGCCCATGGTGCCGAACGCGCTGTGCCGATCGGATGGGACGGTCAGCACTTCCGCTGTGTGGTCACCCCCGCCGCGATGCGGACTCTCGCCGGTGACACTCCGCTCGCCGCCGGCCGCTGGGACTTCTTCCTGCGCCGCCAGGATCCCTCCGAAGTGACGCCGGACGAACGCCTGCCCGACCTCATGCTCAAGATCGAGCAGAGCCTCGTCAGTACTTTTCCTCAGGAGATCGAGACCGACGGCCGGGGCTACGACCTCCAGGCCGAAGCCTACGACCGGCTTTCTCTGCTCGTCCGCTCCGCGATGGCCGAGGACTCCCGGGGGCCCTACCGGCAGAAGCTGCTGCGCACCAGGAACTACCCCCAGGCCCGCCGCGAGCAGATCAGGCCTGCCGTGCTGTTCGACGCCTTCAAGGGCACGCAGTACTCGGACAGCCCACGAGCCGTCCACGAGGAAATGGTCCGCCGCGGAGTGGCGCTGGAGCACCTCTGGGTGGTGCGCGACGACCAGGTCCAGGTACCGCCGACGGCCCGGCCCATCCGCATGTGGTCGGCGGAGTGGTACGAGGCCCTGGCCACCTCCCGTTACGTCGTCGCCAACAACCACCTGCCGGACTGGTTCGTGAAGCGCGCGGACCAGGTGGTGGTGCAGACCTGGCACGGCACCCCGCTCAAGAAGATCGGCCACGACATCGAGGCGGTCCACTTCGCCGACCAGCGGTATCTGGAACGGGTGGCGAAGGAGGTGCAGAACTGGGACATGCTGGTCTCCCCCAACAGCTTCTCCACGCCCATCCTCAAGCGCGCCTTCCAGTTTTCCGGAGAGATGGTCGAGTGCGGATATCCCCGCAACGACATCCTGCGCCGCCCGGGAATGGAGCGCCGAGCAGCGGAAATCAGGCAGCGCATCGGCCTTCCCCCGGGGAAGCGCATCATCATGTACGCCCCCACCTGGCGCGACGACCAGTTCTACGCACCCGGCAAGTACAAGTTCGATTTCAGGATCGACCTCGACGACGCCCGCGCGCGGCTCGGCGCCGACCACGTGCTGATGGTCCGCCGTCACCCCAACGTTGTGGATCCCGTACCCGGAGCCGGGGACGGCTTCGTCTTCGACGTGTCCGACTACCCCGACATGGCCGATCTCTCGCTCATCACCGATGTGATGATCACGGACTACTCGTCCCTGATGTTCGACTTCGTGAACACGGGTCGCCCCATCCTGTTTTTCACGTACGACCTGGACCACTACCGCGACACTCTCAGAGGCTTCTACTTCGACTTCGAGCAGAGTGCTCCTGGGCCGCTTCTGTTCGAATCTGCGGAACTCATCTCCGCGATCGAGGACATCGATCGCATCCAGGAGGGTTACGCCGACCGCTACCAATGGTTTCAGGAGGAGTTCTGCGACCTGGACGACGGCTACGCCTCCGCGCGTCTGGCAGACCACATCCTCATCGCCGGAGGGGACATGGAGCCCGGCCGGCCCCGGACCCAGGCGATGGATGCGAACGAGGCTGCCGTCCTCCGAGGTTTCTTCCCGCGAGCTGACGAGGGCGCGGTGAGAGCGGTCCTCCATGCGGAGGGCGGTGCACGGCAGCCGCGCCACCCTGCCGGCTCGCACCGGGAGAGACTGGATTCCGCGCATGTCTGACGCAGCCCGGGCCGGCCGCCGGATCCTCACGGGTGGGGAAGCGATCAGGACTTTTCCCATCGAGTACAAGTTCACGCACACCATGAACGGCACCCCCGCCTGATGGTCGCTTTCGCCGATCCGGGCGTGCCCGACGAGAACGGGTGGGCGGCGGTGCCCTCGACGGGACGCGGTCCGGCGGCCTCTGGACACGCGACAAGTCCGGCATGAACAGCTGAGCAGTGCAACCCGACGCGTCCCGCTTCGGGCCGCGCCACTGACGCGGCTGCCCGGCCCCCACGAGATCGGAGACTTCCCGAACCATGTCCAGAGCAGCTTCAGGCGGCGCCCCGCTGAGCGGCATCGAGACCTCCGGTGCGTACCCGGTCCAGTACCGTTTCGCCCATGCGAAGAAGGGCAACCAGCACCTAGTGGTGGTCTTCGCCAATTTCGCAGCGCCCGAGGACTACGGCTGGTCGAACGGGGTCTTCGACGGCCTCCGGTCCAACATCCTGTGGATCCGCGATCAGTTCGACGGCCACAACAGTTACTACCTCTGCAAGGGGATGGACTTCGGCCTGGAGCGGTCCGTAGTCACCCTGATCTCGAACGTGATGAACTCACTGGGCCTCACGCCTGACCAGTGCACCATGTGGGGTGGTTCCAAGGGCGGCAGTGCGGCTCTCTACTTCGGCCTGAAGTACGGGTTCCGCAACATCGTGTCGATCGTCCCGCAGTTCCGGGTCGGCACCTACCTGAGCAAGCACACGAAGGTGGCCGAGTACATGATGGGACAGGTCACGGACGCCAATGTCCACATCCTGGATAACGTGATCCCCGACCTCATACGTGCCGGAGCCAACCGGGGCGCCAACATCTACGTGCTCTCCTCGCCGCAGGACGAGCAGTACCCGGTGCAGGTGGAGCCCTTTCTCGGTCTCTTCAGCGGCTACGAGAACTTCAACTTCATCTTCAGTGACTCCCCCTTCATCTCCGATCACACCCAGGTGACCCGTCGGAACGTCCCTGTTCTCATGGGGCTGATCAACTTCCTCATCGACGGCATGGCTCCGCGCCTCGGGTTCGCCGTCAACGGCGGGGAGCAACCGGATGCGGAGAGGTCCGCCATCGACCGCTACCTCAGCGAGACTTCCCAGGTCTCCTCCTCCCTTCCCGTGCCGGCGGTCTTCACGCCTTCGCCCGGCCGGGTCGGCACATCGGCCGTGCGGTTCACGGGTTCCGCGCCCGGCGCGGTACGGGTCAGCCTCTGGGAGAACGGGAAGTTCCTGGTATCCCCCCAAGTCGGGCCGGAGGGGTACTGGAGCTGGGACCCGGGACGCGACTGGCCGGTGGGAAAGCACGTCATCCGCCTGTTCGCGGTGGATGCGGCCGGCCACCACTCCCCGCGGACCGAGGTCGTCTTCAGCGTCCCGGCGCAGGTGCCCGCACAGGCGGGCGCGCTCCCGGCGTCCGGTTTCCAGGGGCCGGTGCAGCCGAGGGCCGGTCTGGCGGTCGCGGGGCCGGTGATCTCGGTGCCTGCCGCCGGCCAGCAAATGCCCGGGCCGGTCATCGGACTCATGGGGTACGCGCAGGGTGCGGTGAGCGTGGAGTTCGTCGAGCGCGGTGTACGGCTGGGGGCGGCGCCGGTCGCTCCCGACAGCAGGTGGTCATGGGAATCGGGCTGGTCCTGGGCCGAGGGTCAGCACACCGTGGAGTGCTACGCCGTGGACACGGACGGCAACGAGTCCCAGCGGTCCGCGGTCACGTTCGGTGTGGTGTCCGCCCACGCGTCACCGGCCACGCGGGAGCACCTCAGCCACGGCTACTGACCTGCATGATCAGAGCCCGGTGGTCCGAGGCCCCGGTGTCGCGGACGGAACAGCGAGTTCTCGGCAACGCGGTGAACAAGTAGTCCACCTTGTGACCGCTGGTGTGGGTGGGCCTGCCATGCCGTGAGGAGGCAGACTCCTGGTCGCATTCCCGGTAGGTCCGGTAGGTGGTGTGGGGCCATATCCAGCTGTCCTCGGTACCGTTCGACGGCGGAGCGCTGTTCAGGTCGCCGCCGAACACGGTGCGCCCATTCGCCGCACCCGCCAATGACTTCAGCTGGTCGTCGCGGAACTCCCTGCCCACCTGCGCCGGGTCACCCTCCGGCAGACTGAGGTGTGCGTTGCAGACCCGGACGGCGAGGTCGGCTGCCGTGGCGCAGACGATTCCCCTGTGCAGCCCCACCGCCGACTGTCGCGTGGGCACCGTGGACACCTTGGTGAGCGGGGAGAACGCGAGCAGCCCCAGTCCGGCCGTTCCCTGGCGTACGTCCGCGCACCGGACGGCCGTGCGCCGTCCCTCGGCATCCTGGATGGCATAAGGCAGAAAGGTGCTGTGCCAGCCCTTCCCCATCTCCTCCCGGGCGACAGCGAGGTCTCCGGCACAGACTTCCTGCAGCATCACCACGCGCGCGCCGTCGCCGGCGGCCAGTCGCTTCAGTGCCTGGATCTTCTCGGTGCGTGTCCCGGTGCTCTCGCAGTGCCATTGCCGGACCCCGCAGACGTTCCATGTCGCGATACGGACCTGCCCGGGCACGGTCTCCGGGGGCGCCGCCGGGATGACGCGCAGCGGATACGGCAGGCCGAGAAGGACAAGAGCGCAGACCGTCGGTACCAGCCACCCGCGACGCGCAGGTGCCGCGGCCCTCTTCAGAAGCTTTCCGGCGAGACGCCGCATGACCTGGCCTCCCCGCCTGCCGAGCCCGAACGGGAACGGGCCGTACGGCGATGATCCCGTACGGCCCGTCCCATCCAGAAATCGCGGTTACGCCGGAACGCTCGCCACGCCCGGCTCCAGGAACCGCTTCCCGTTCACGCGCTCCGAGACGCCCTCACGGTCCAGGTACGGCGTGATGCCGCCCAGGTGGAAGGGCCATCCGGCGCCCGTGATCAGGCACAGGTCGATGTCCTGGGGCTCGGCGACGACGCCCTCGGCGAGCATCAGGCCGATCTCCTGGGCGACCGCGCCCAGGACACGGTCGCGGACCTGCTCCTCGGTCAGGACGGTGTCGCCCTGCTTGAGGAGCGCGGCCACCTCGGGGTCGAGGACCGGGGCACCGGAGTCGTAGACGTAGAAGCCGCGCTTGCCCGCCTTCACGACCGCCGCGAGGTTCTCGGAGACCGTGAAGCGGTCCGGGAACGCGCGGTTCAGGGTCTCGGAGACGTGCAGGCCGATCGCCGGACCGACCAGCTCCAGCAGCACCAGCGGGGACATCGGCAGGCCGAGGGGCTCGATGGCCTTCTCCGCCGTCGCGACCGGGGTGCCCTCGTCGATGATGTTCTGGATCTCGCCCATGAAGCGGGTGAGGATGCGGTTGACGACGAACGCCGGGGCGTCCTTCACCAGCACCGCGGTCTTCTTCAGCTTGCGGGCGACGCCGAAGGCCGTGGCCAGCGAGGCCTCGTCGGTCCGCTCGCCGCGGACGATCTCCAGGAGGGGGAGGATCGCCACCGGGTTGAAGAAGTGGAAGCCGACGACCCGCTCGGGGTTCTTCAGCTTCGACGCCATCTCGGTGACCGAGAGGGACGAGGTGTTCGTGGCGAGGATCGCGTGCGCCGGAGCGACCGCCTCGACCTCGGCGAACACCTTCTGCTTGACGCCGATCTCCTCGAAGACGGCCTCGATGATGAAGTCGGCGTCGGAGAAGCCCTCCGCCTTGTCCAGCACACCGGAGACCAGGGCCTTGAGGCGGTTGGCCTTGTCCTGGTTGACGCGGCCCTTGCCGAGCAGCTTCTCGATCTCGGCGTGGACATAGCCCACACCCTTGTCGACGCGCTCCTGGTCGATGTCCGTGAGGACGACCGGGACCTCCAGGCGGCGCAGGAAGAGCAGCGCGAGCTGGCTGGCCATCAGGCCCGCGCCCACCACGCCGACCTTGGTGACCGGACGGGCCAGGGCCTTGTCCGGAGCACCGGCCGGGCGCTTGGCGCGCTTCTGGACCAGGTTGAACGAGTAGATCCCGGAGCGCAGCTCGCCGCCCATGATCAGGTCCGCGAGGGCCTGGTCCTCGGCGTCGAAGCCGGCACCCAGGTCGCCGCTCCTGGCCGCGGAGATGATCTCCAGCGCCCGGTAGGCGGCCGGGGCCGCGCCGTGCACCTTGGAGTCGGCGATCGCCCTGCCGCGCGCGACGGCCTGGTCCCAGGCGTCACCGCGGTCGGGCTCCGGGCGCTCGATCGCGATCTCGCCCTTGAGGACGGCCGCGGTCCAGATCAGCGACTGCTCCAGGAAGTCCGCGCCCTCGAAGATCGCGTCCGCGATCCCGAGCTCGAAGACCTGCTTGCCCTTGAGCTGGCGGTTCTGGTTGAGCGAGTTCTCGATGATCACCGAGACGGCGCGGTCGGCGCCGATCAGGTTGGGGAGCAGCGCGCAGCCGCCCCAGCCGGGCACCAGGCCGAGGAAGACCTCGGGCAGGGAGAACGCCGGGATCGCCGTGGAGACGGTGCGGTACGAGCAGTGCAGCCCGATCTCGACCCCGCCGCCCATCGCGGCGCCGTTGTAGTAGGCGAACGTCGGGACCGCCAGGCCGGAGAGGCGGCGGAAGACGTCGTGGCCGCCCTTGCCGATGGCCAGCGCGTCCTTGTGGTCCTTCAGGAGCTCGACGCCCTTGAGGTCCGCGCCGACCGCGAAGATGAACGGCTTGCCGGTGACACCGACGCCGACGACCGAACCCTCGGCCGCCTCCTTCTCGACCTGGTCGAGGGCTGCGTTCAGGTTCGCCAGCGACTGCGGGCCGATGGTGGTCGGCTTGGTGTGGTCGAAACCGTTGTCCAGCGTGATGAGGGCGAAACGGCCCGCGCCGCCGGGAAGGTCGAGGTGGCGTACGTGCGCCTGCGTGACGACCTCACCGGGGAACAGCTCGGCCGCACCCTTCAGAAGCTCGGTGGTGGAGCTCACTTGCTGCCTCCGGCTGCGTTCTCGAAGTTCGGGTTCTCCCAGACGACCGTCGCGCCCATGCCGAAGCCGACGCACATGGTCGTCAGGCCGTAGCGGACCTCCGGCTGCTCCTCGAACTGGCGGGCCAGCTGAGTCATCAGGCGGACGCCGGAGGAGGCGAGCGGGTGACCGTAGGCGATCGCGCCGCCGTACTGGTTGACGCGCTGGTCGTCGTCGGCGATGCCGTAGTGCTCCAGGAAGGCCAGCACCTGCACGGCGAAGGCCTCGTTGATCTCGAAGAGGCCGATGTCCTCGATGGAGAGACCGGCCTTGGCCAGGGCCTTCTCCGTCGCCGGGATCGGGCCGTAGCCCATGACCTCGGGCTCGACGCCCGCGAAGGCGTACGACACGAGGCGCATCCTCACCGGGAGGCCCAGCTCTCGCGCGGTCTCCTCGGAGGCGAGCAGCGAGGCGGTGGCGCCGTCGTTGAGCCCCGCGGCGTTTCCGGCCGTCACGCGGCCGTGGGCGCGGAACGGCGTCTTCAGACCGGCCAGGGACTCCAGGGTGGTGCCCGGGCGCATCGGCTCGTCGGCCGTGACCAGGCCCCAGCCCGTCTCACCGACGGCCGGGTCGGTGCGGCGCACGGAGACCGGCACCAGGTCCTGCTGGATCTTGCCGTTGGCGTACGCCTTGGCGGCCTTCTCCTGCGAGCGGACCGCGTACTCGTCGGCGCGCTGCTTGGTGATCGAGGGGTACCTGTCGTGCAGGTTCTCCGCGGTCATGCCCATGAAGAGGGCGGACTCGTCGACCAGCTTCTCCGACACGAGGCGCGGGTTCGGGTCCACGCCCTCGCCCATGGGGTGGCGCCCCATGTGCTCCACACCGCCGGCGATGACGACGTCGTACGCGCCGAAGGCGATGGAACCGGCCGTCGAGGTGACGGCGGTCAGGGCGCCCGCGCACATGCGGTCGATGGAGTAACCGGGCACCGACTGCGGCAGGCCCGCCAGGATGCCGGCGGTGCGCCCGAGGGTGAGGCCCTGGTCGCCGATCTGGGTGGTCGCGGCGATGGCGACCTCGTCGATCTTCGCGGGGTCCAGGTCCGGGTTGCGGCGCAGCAGCTCCCGGATGGCCTTCACGACGAGATCGTCGGCGCGGGTCTCGTGGTAGATGCCCTTCGGGCCCGCTTTGCCGAACGGGGTGCGGACGCCGTCGACGAAGACGACGTCCCGGATGGTACGAGGCACGATGGCTCTCCTCCAGGGTGCGGGATGGCACTGCTGCGGGCGCACGCATCGGCACGCCACGCCCCTCATGCTACTTGCGGGTAACCAGACTGCCCACCCCCCACCGCCGGAGCGGCGAACGTCACACGTGCGGGGGCGGCGCCGGCGGCCCGGCGAGGCCGGGTAACTGGCGTGAATTCGATCCTCGTCGACGAGACATACCCTCGTGCGGCCCCGACACGCGGACGCCCCCCTGCCGGTCCGGCAGGGGGGCGTCCACGCGTGTCAGGCGGCGTCCGTGTCGAGGGCCCGCAGCAGCAGGGGGCCGACCTGTTCGATCTGCCAGCGCCGCGCGCCGTGACCGGCCAGCGCGGCCTCGACCGCGTCCGGCGTCAGGGCCTTCGGCGGCTCCCAGCAGACCCGGCGCACCGTGTCGGGGGTGATCAGGTTCTCCTGCGGCATGTGGAGCCGCTCCGCGAGCTCCGACACCGCGGCACGGGCCGCCGACAGGCGGGCCGCGGCGGCCGGGTCCTTGTCCGCCCACGAGCGGGGCGGCGGCGGTCCCGCGGGGTGCTGGCCCGGCTGGGGCAGCTCGATCTCGGGCAGCGCCTTGGCCCGGTCGACGGCCGCCTGCCACTGCTCCAGCTGCCGCCGGCCCATCCGGTGTCCGAAGCCGGGCAGCGCGGTGAGCGCCTGGACGTTCACCGGCAGCGCCAGGGCCGCCTCGATGATCGCGGCGTCCCCGAGCACCTTGCCGGGCGAGATGTCGCGACGCTGCGCCACCTGGTCACGGGCGGTCCACAGCTCCCGTACGACCGCGATCTGACGGCGGCGGCGCACCTTGTGCATGCCGGAGGTCCGGCGCCAGGGGTCCTTGCGCGGGGGAGCGGGCGGCGCCGACGCGATGGCCGCGAACTCCTCCAGGGCCCACCCGAGCTTGCCCTGGCGGTCCAGCTCCTTCTCCAGGGCGTTGCGCAGATCGACCAGGAGTTCGACGTCGAGCGCGGCGTAGCGCAGCCAGGGCTCCGGCAGCGGCCGGGTGGACCAGTCGACGGCCGAGTGGCCCTTTTCCAGGGCATAGCCGAGGACGTTCTCCACTATCGCGCCCAGACCCACGCGCGGAAATCCCGCCAGGCGTCCGGCGAGCTCGGTGTCGAAGAGCGAGGTCGGGGTCATGCCTATGTCGCGCAGGCAGGGCAGGTCCTGCGTGGCGGCGTGCAGGATCCACTCCGTGCCGGTCAGGGCCTCGCCGAGACCGGACAGGTCCGGGCAGCCGACCGGGTCGATCAGCGCACTCCCGGCGCCCTCACGGCGCAGCTGCACGAGGTAGGCGCGCTGGCCGTACCGGTAGCCGGAGGCGCGCTCCGCGTCGACGGCCACGGGACCCGTGCCCGCGGCGAAGTCCGCGACGACCCGCGCCAGCGCGTCTTCGGTCGCCACCACCGGGGGAATGCCCTCGCGCGGTTCGAGCAAGGGGATCGGCGCCGGGGCGACGTCGTCCGGGGGAGCGCCCCCGGTGGTTCGCAGTGAGGTGTCTGCTGCGGTCTCTTGGGCGTCGGTCACATGCCAAGGGTATCTGTGTATGCGCGTCGCCCGTCGACGGAACGTTCCGCCGACGGGCGCCCATGCGCGTAAACCGGCCGGATGTGCATCGGCGCAGGTACCGGCGGGGCGAGGGGGTCAGTGGATGATGCCCGTCCGCAGGGCCACGGCGACCATTCCGGCGCGGTCTCCGGTGCCGAGCTTGCGCGCGATGCGGGCGAGGTGGCTCTTGACCGTGAGGGCGGAGAGGCCCATCGAGACGCCGATGGCCTTGTTGGACTGGCCTTCGGCGACCAGGCGGAGCACCTCCACCTCACGGCCGGACAGTTCGCGGTAGCCGCCCGGGTGGCTCGGGGAACCGGGAGGCCTGCGGTGCATCCGGGCGGCGTTCGCGCCGATCGGGGCGACACCGGGACGGGTGGGATGGCCGATGTTGGTACGGGTGCCGGTGACGACGTAGCCCTTCACGCCGCCCGCGAGGGCGTTGCGTACGGCGCCGATGTCGTCGGCGGCGGAGAGGGCGAGGCCGTTCGGCCAGCCGGCGGCTCGGGTCTCGGACAGCAGGGTCAGCCCGGAACCGTCGGGCAGGTGGACGTCGGCAACGCAGATGTCGCGCGGGTTGCCGACGCGGGGGCGGGCCTCCGCGATGGACGACGCCTCGATGACGTCACGAACTCCGAGGGCCCACAGATGGCGGGTGACGGTGGAACGGACGCGCGGGTCGGCCACGACGACCATGGCCGTCGGCTTGTTCGGGCGGTAGGCGACCAGGCTTGCGGGCTGCTCGAGGAGAACGGACACCAGGCCTCCTGGGGAGTGGCGGGACGGGCCGGCTCGGGGATGAAGCCGGGGCGAACCGTGCTTGAAGGGTCATTGACCTCTTCGGCAGCAGGCGCGTCCTCCTTTAGGGGAAGATCACGATTTCATGCGTAACAATTCGGGCAAATAGGACGCGCGATCGATTGTACGAAAAGAGAGCCGGTCCCTGTGCGACCGGCTCCCTGGAAAAGTGACGCAGCGTCAGGAAACCTGGGGCCCCCGGCGCTGGGGGAGGGTGACCACCGCCGCGTCGGCCGTGCCCGACGGCGGCAGGCCCGCGAGCTGGCAGAGCAGATCACCCCACGCGACCAGGTGGGCCGCCATGTCCGGCACCCCGCCGCGCGCCTCGCGCGGCGTCCACGAGGCCCGGATCTCGATCTGCGTCGCCGGACGCCGCGCGGAGAGCGCGCCGAAGTAGTGCGATCCGGCGCGGGTCACCGTGCCGCCGGCCTCGCCGTAGGACAGCCCCCGGGCCTCCAGGGCCCCGGTCAGCCAGGTCCAGCACACCTCGGGCAGCAGCGGATCGGCGGCCATCTCGGGCTCCAGCTCCGCCCGCACCAGCGTCACCAGGCGGAACGTGCCCTGCCAGGCGTCGTGCCCGGACGGATCGTGCAGCAGCACGAGGCGGCCGTCGGCGAGATCCTCCTCGCCCTCCACGACCGCGGCCTCCAGGGCGTACGCGTGCGGGGCGAGCCGCTTCGGCGGCCGCGTGGGCTCGACCTCGAGTTCGGGGCGCAGACGGGCCGAACGCAGCGCGTCGACCGCGGACCGGAACGCGACCGGGACTGATTCGCCCTCCGCACCCCCCTCGCCGCCGGTGCCATCGGAATGATCGGAGAATTGTCCCTGAGCCGGAGCCATGCGGGGAAGAGTAGGCGGAACCGGAGCCCCGTGCAGGGAGGGACACCCATGCGGCGTCCGGCTCCTTGCCGCTCCGTGCGAAGATTCTGTGTGTGAGTGTCAACGACCTTCCCTCAGAGCTCAGCTCCGTCCGATCAGGGGAGGGCCCGTCCTCGGGCCTGCAGACGACCCCCGCCACCCACGAGTCGGCGTTCCTCAAGGCCTGCCGACGCGAACCGGTGCCCCACACGCCGGTCTGGTTCATGCGTCAGGCGGGGCGGTCGCTGCCCGAGTACCTGAAGGTCCGCGAGGGCATCGCGATGCTCGACTCCTGCATGATGCCGGAGCTCGTCACCGAGATCACCCTGCAGCCGGTGCGCCGCCACAAGGTCGACGCCGCGATCTACTTCAGCGACATCGTCGTGCCGCTCAAGGCGATCGGCATCGACCTCGACATCAAGCCCGGCGTCGGCCCGGTGATCGCCGAGCCGATCCGCACCCGCGCCGACCTGGCCCGGCTGCGCGACCTCACCCCCGAGGACGTCCCGTACGTCACCGAGGCCATCGGCATGCTCACCGCCGAACTCGGCGCGACGCCGCTCATCGGCTTCGCCGGTGCGCCGTTCACGCTGGCCAGCTACCTCGTGGAGGGCGGCCCGTCCCGCAACCACGAGCGCACCAAGGCGATGATGTACGGCGAGCCGGAGCTCTGGGCCGACCTGCTCGACCGCCTCGCGGAGATCACCGGCGCGTTCCTGAAGGTGCAGATCGAGGCCGGCGCCTCCGCGGTCCAGCTCTTCGACTCCTGGGTCGGAGCCCTCGCCCCGGCCGACTACCGCAGCTCGGTGATGCCGGCCTCCGCGAAGGTCTTCGACGCCGTCGCGTCGTACGGCGTCCCGCGCATCCACTTCGGCGTGGGGACCGGCGAGCTCCTCGGCCTGATGGGCGAGGCCGGCGCGGACGTCGTGGGCGTCGACTGGCGCGTCCCGATGGACGAGGGTGCCCGCCGGGTCGGCCCCGGCAAGGCGCTCCAGGGCAACCTCGACCCCGCCGTGCTGTTCGCGCCGACCGAGGCCGTGGAGGCGAAGACCCGCGACGTGCTCGCCGCCGCCGCGGGTCTCGAAGGCCACATCTTCAACCTCGGTCACGGCGTCATGCCGACGACCGACCCGGACGCCCTCACGCGGCTCGTGGAATACGTCCACGAGCGGACGGCACGCTGAGCCCCGGTCCTCAGCCCTCGTCCTGCACGGCCGCCCGCACCGCCGCGACGGTCTTGCGGGCGGCCACCAGGACCGGGTCCCAGACCGGTGAGAACGGCGGGGCGTAGCCGAGGTCGAGCGCGGTCATGCCCTCCACGGTCATGCCCGCGGTCAGGGCCACCGCGGCGACGTCCACGCGCTTCGCCGACCCGTCGCGGCCCACGATCTGCACACCCAGCAGCCGTCCGGTGCGGTACTCCGCGAGCATCTTGACGGTCATGGGCTGCGCTCCGGGGTAGTAGCCCGCGCGGCCCGTCGACTCGATCGTCGCCGTGACGTAGCGCAGGCCGACGGCGCGCGCGTCCTTCTCGCGCAGCCCGGTCCTGGCGATCTCCAGGTCGCAGACCTTGCTCACCGCCGTACCGACGACGCCGGGGAACGTGCCGTAGCCGCCGCCCACGTTGGCGCCGATGATCTGGCCCTGCTTGTTGGCATGGGTGCCGAGCGCGATGTGGCGGCTGCGGTGCGCGACGAGGTCGAGCACCTCGACGCAGTCCCCTCCGGCCCAGATGTCGTCGTGGCCCGCCACCCGCATCGAGAGGTCCGTCACGAGGCCGCCGTGCGGGCCCAGCGGCAGACCGGCCGCGTCCGCCAGGGTGGTCTCCGGCTCCACGCCGATGCCGAGCACCACGACGTCCGCCGGATACGTCGCCCCGTCCGTGGTGACCGCGCTCACCCGGCCGTCCTCGCCGGTCAGGATGCCCGTGACCGTGGCCTCGTTGACCGTGGTGATGCCCAGGCCGTCCATCGCCCTGTGGACGAGACGCCCCATGTCCGGATCGAGGGTGGCCATGGGCTGGGTGCCGCGGTTGAGCACGGTCACCTCGAAGCCGCGCTTGAGCATCGCCTCGGCCATCTCGACGCCGATGTAGCCGGCGCCGACGACGACGGCCCGGCGCTCCGTGGCCCGGTCCAGCGAGTCCAGGAGCGCCTGACCGTCCCCCAGGGTCTGCACACCGTGGACGCCCGGCGCGTCGATGCCTGGCAGGTCCGGGCGGACCGGCCGGGCACCCGTCGCGATCACGAGCTTGTCGTAGCCCGTCCAGTGCGACTCACCCCGGGCGTGGTCCAGGGCGCGCACCCTCCTGCCCGCCACGTCGATCTCCGTGACCTCGGTGCGGGTGCGCAGATCGATGGAACGGTTCCGGTGCTCCTCGGGGCTGCGGGCGATCAGATCGTCGCGGGACTCGACGTCACCGCTCACCCAGTACGGGATGCCGCAGGCGGAGTACGAGGTGAACTCCCCGCGCTCGAAGGCGACGATGCTCAGCTCGTCCGGTCCCTTGAGCCTGCGGGCCTGCGACGCGGCGGACATGCCCGCCGCGTCGCCCCCGACGACCACCAGTCGTTCCGCCGCCATTGCAGGGTCCCTTCGCCGCCGTGTGCAGGTCCGGGGCCCACGCTACGGCGCCTACGGGGCGGACGGGGCCTGCGGGGCCTCCGAGGGCTCCTGAGGTGTCGTGCGGCGTCGTGGCAGCCGTCCCCGCACGAGCCGCCACAGCACCAGCAGGACCACCGCGGCGGCGAGGAAGGGAGCCGTGGCCCCGATCGCCACCGCGATCCACCGCAGCATCGTCACGAACGCGTCCCAGCCGCCCGCGAGCGCGTCCAGGAACCCGGGGTCCTCGTCCTCCGGCTCCGTGCCGTGCTCATAGGCCTCGTCGAGTTCGAGCGTGACGGTCGCCAGCGAGGTGCGGTCCTTCAGCGAGGCCTGCTGGGCGAGGAGCGACTCCAGATCGGCCTGGCGGCTGCTCAGTTCGCCCTCCAGCGCCACCACGTCCGTGAGCTTTCCGGCCTTGTCCATCAGGTCGCGGACCCGCGCGACACTCGCCCGCTGGGTGGCGATCCTGCTGTCGACGTCGACGACCTGACCGGTGACGTCCTTCGCGTTCGACGTACGTGAGCGCAGCTTCCCGGAACCCGCGAGCCGGCTCAGCACCTCGTCGTAGCGGTCCTGCGGGACCCGCAGGACCAGATGCGACGTGTCGTACATGTCGTCGATCCGCTCCGTGGTCTCCTCCGCGACGAGACCGCCGGCCCCCTCCGCGGCGGCCCGGGCCGCCGCGACCGCCTTCGGCACGCTCTTCACCTCGATGGAGAGCGTCGCCGTGCGGATGACGTGTACCGCCACCGCGGATCCGGGCGCGGAGCGGGCGCCGTCGGCGGGCTTCCCCGCGGCCCCCGCGCCGGCGCCCTCGGCGCGCGGCGCCGCCGCCTTCTTGTCGGACGCGATGTCCAGTGAATCCCCACCGCCGGAGGACGAGCACCCCGCGGCGGCCAGAAGGACGGCGAGGAGTCCGGCGGCGGCCAGCGCGCGCGGGCGGCGCCGGACGGCGCGGACCGTACGGGCGGAATGGACGGGTGGATGACTGTCCGTGTGGCGATCGATGGGCATGATGCGTCCCCCCAGGGCCGTTTCAGATGGTGCCGGTTCGACGTACGCACCCCAGGTGCGGGTTTCCTCCCCGTGGTTTCGAAGCGGTCACGTTCGGGACTCGGAAGGGGTTTGAGAGAGTGGACCCATGCAGCGTTCTCTTCAGCGCGACACCACGCGTACGGGCCACGCCGTCGTCATCGGCGGAGGCATCGCCGGACTCGCCGCCGCTCACCGGTTGCTGGACTCCGGTCTGAGGGTCACCGTCCTGGAGGCGACCGGGCGGGTCGGCGGGAAGCTGATGACCGGGGAGATCGCGGGCACCCGGGTCGACCTCGGGGCGGAGTCGATGCTGGCCCGCCGGCCCGAGGCGGTCGGGCTCGCCGTCGCGGCCGGACTCGGCGACCGCCTCCAGCCGCCCGCGACCGCCACCGCGTCCGTCTGGACCCGGGGAGCGCTGCGCCCGATGCCCAAGGGCCACGTCATGGGCGTACCCGGTGACCCGGCGGCGCTCGGTGAACTGCTCTCGCCCGAAGGACTGGCCAGGATCGCCGAGGAGCGCGACCTGACGCCGACGGCCGTGGGGGACGACGTCGCGGTCGGGTCGTACGTGGCCGACCGGCTCGGCCGGGAGGTCGTGGACCGGCTCGTGGAGCCGCTGCTGGGAGGCGTGTACGCGGGCGACGCCTACCGGATCTCGATGCGCGCGGCGGTGCCGCAGCTCTTCGAGGCGGTGAAGGAGGGCGGGCCGCTCCTCGACGGAGTGCTGCGCGTCCAGGAACGTGCCGCCGCCCGGCAGCAGACCGGGCCCGTCTTCCAGGGCATCGAGGGGGGCGTCGGCACCCTGCCGGCCGCCGTCGCGGACACCGTGCGGGCGGGGGGCGCGGAGATCCTCATGGACACCCCGGTGCTCGGGCTGACCCGGACCGCGGACGGGTGGGACGTGCGTACGGACGGCGGGGTGATCGCCGCCGACGCCGTCGTCCTCGCCACCCCCGCCTGGTCCGCCTCCACCCTGCTCGCCGCCGAGTGCCCGGCCGCCTCCGTCGAACTGGCGGCTGTCGAATACGCCTCGATGGCCCTGGTCACCATGGCCTTCCGGCGCTCCGACGTCGCCGGGACCGAGGCGCTGCGGGGGCGCTCCGGATTCCTCGTCCCGCCGGTCGACGGGCGTACGATCAAGGCCGCGACCTTCTCCAGCCACAAGTGGCAGTGGGTCGCGGACTCCGCGCCCGATCTCTTCGTGCTGCGGACGTCGGTGGGCCGCTACGGCGAGGAGGAGCACCTGCACCGCGAGGACTCCGAACTCGTCGACATGTCCCTGAACGACCTCGCCGCGGCGACCGGGCTGACGGCCCGGCCCGTCGACACCGGGGTCACCCGGTGGATCGGGGGACTGCCCCAGTACCCCGTGGGCCATCTGACCCGGGTCGCCCGCATCCGTGACGAGGTGGCGAAACTGCCCGGACTGCGGGTGTGCGGGGCGGCGTACGACGGGGTCGGCATCCCGGCCTGCATCGCCGGTGGGCAGCGCGCGGCGGACGAGATCGCGGCGGACTTCACGGGAGGGAGCGCCGGGACCCCCACCCGGGTTCAGGGCACGCGGAGCGAGGCGGGACAATAGCCGTATGAGTGCGCCAGAAAAGCTTCCGAACGCGGGTAAGAAGGCCAAGGACCTCAACGAGGTCATCCGCTACACCCTGTGGTCCGTCTTCAGGCTGAAGGACGTCCTTCCCGTCGACCGCGCCGGCTACGCCGACGAGGTCCAGGAGCTGTTCGACCAGCTCGCGGGCAAGGACATCACGGTCCGGGGCACCTACGACGTGTCCGGTCTGAGGGCCGACGCCGACCTGATGATCTGGTGGCACGCGGAGACCTCGGACGAACTCCAGGAGGCATACAACCTCTTCCGGCGCACGAAGCTCGGCCGCTCCCTGGAGCCGGTCTGGTCGAACATGGCGCTGCACCGCCCCGCCGAGTTCAACAAGTCGCACGTGCCCGCCTTCCTGGCGGACGAGACCCCGCGCGACTACATCAGCGTGTATCCCTTCGTGCGCAGCTACGACTGGTACCTGCTGCCCGACGAGGACCGCCGCCGCATGCTCGCGGACCACGGCAAGATGGCCCGTGGCTACCCGGACGTGCGCGCCAACACGGTCGCCTCGTTCTCCCTGGGCGACTACGAGTGGGTCCTCGCCTTCGAGGCGGACGAGCTGTACCGCATCGTCGACCTCATGCGTCACCTGCGGGCCTCCGAGGCGCGGCTGCACGTCCGCGAGGAGGTCCCGTTCTACACGGGGCGCAGGAAGTCAGTCGCAGAATTGGTGACCGGGCTCGCATAGCCAGCGTTTCCGGCCATCCCGACCCGGAAGATCAGTTGGCGGGCAACGGCGTGTGTGACGCCGCCCGTCGTTCCAGCGACACCGGGTCCGGTACCGGGTACACATCGGCCGACGGCCGGCGAACCGTCGTGATCCGCGGGGGAGTCATCCATACCTCCCCGCGGGCCACCCCTTCTCGCCGACTCGGGCCGGTGTGTCCCGGACCGTATACGTGAATACGGCATGACGGAGGGCTGTCCCCGACCGGGGGCAGCCCTCCGTCATGTGCGGTCCTCCCGTCCGAGGCCGCGCGGGCCCTCGCGGCCGGTGCCGGGTCCGGGCGCCGTTCAGCTCAGCAGGGCCGCCCGCAGTTTCGGGTCCTCGACCGCGCCCACACCTCGTACGGCCACCGCCGCGAGCAGATCGCGGTCCGCGCCGGGCGCCGGTGCCGGCAGCGAGTCCAGCCACCGCTGGCCCGTCGGGGAGGCCCACGGACTGTACGGGTGGTTCTCCACCCGCGCGATGGCCAGGCACCCCAGGGTCAGCACGAGCGGCAGCGCGAACCACGCGGCCACCGGGCCCGCGTGGGACGCCTCCTGACCGGGGATCAGCAGGGCCGCGGCGGCCAGGGCCACCACCAGCACCGCGGCCCCGCGGACGGCCCGCACCGCCGATTCGAGATCCGTCCGGGTGCTGTGCGGCACGGCGAGGCCCGCCGCGACGAGGCGGTCGGCAAGGGTGCGCACGGCGTCGGCCGCCGCGGCGGCCGCCCTGATCGGCGCTATGCGGGACTGCCCGTCCGGACCGATCGCACGGATCACGGTGCGCTCGACCTCGTCCCGCCCCTCCGGATCGACCACCGTCGCCCAGCCCGTGTGGGCGAGCAGCAGCCGTTGCCGCAGGTGCATGGAGACCAGGGCCAGATCGGCGACCCGGTGAGGTCCTCCGGCCAGGAACGCCGTCTCGTACAGATCGAGTTCCGGAGCCGCGGGCTCCCGCTCGGCGTGGGACGGCCGCTGGGCCGCACTCGCGGTGACGAGGCACAGCCGGATGCAGGAGACGCCGGCGGCGCCCCACGCGACGAGAAGAAGCACGACCCAGAGCATGGCCGAGTTGTATGCGAAATCTGCAGGGGAGCGCCATAGCTCGTTCACGATTTGGACGAAACTTCGTCACAGGTGGTCATCGGTGGCTGAAACATGACGGAGGTGCATCGTGCGTCCGGCGCCGCGGCGGTGACACCGCGCCGCATCCCATCCCTCCGTCAGGCGCACGTCCCGCCCCCCGGTGGGTCAGGAGCTGCTGCCGCAACTGGACCCGCCGCCGCCACCACAACTGGACCCGCCACCGCAGCTGGACGCGCTGCCGCAACTGGACCCGCTGCCGCCGCAGCTCGATCCGCCGCCGCAGCCCGACCCCGAACTGCACGTGGACCCGGTCCCCGAGCCGCCGCCCCCACCGGTGGAGCCCCCGCACCCGCTGCCGGAACCCGTACTCGCGCACCACTCCACGGGCACGAACGCCGTCGCCGCGGCGGATGACGCGGAGGCCGAGGACACCGACGAGGAGTGCAGCGAGTGCCGTTGCCGGGCGGCGGCCGTCAACTGCCCGCGCAGCTCGGGGTCGGTGAGTGCGCCCAGACCCCTCGTGGCCACCAGATGGGCCGGATCCGTCACATGGGCGTTGGCCGTGCGGAAGCTGTCGGCGGCCCTGCGCCCCGCCCTGGTGAGCCGCGCCCTGGCCGACGCCGCGGTGGCCAGACCGACCACGGCCCCCGCCAGCAGCGCGGGCAGCACCTTCACGACGAAGGGGAACGGAAAGTCCGCGTACCCCTCGTGCGCGGCGTACTGAGCGACGGTCAGGGCGATGCTGAGCGGGAACCCCACGATGCAGCCGATCCCCAGGGCGAGCGCCCAGCGGCGTCGGGTCCGGCTCTCGCCCGGCGCGACCAGCAGCCCCCGTGCGGCCAGTCCGTCGCCGATCTCCTGCACCGCGGGATGCCGCATCACGGCCGCGCGCAAGGTGTGCAGGGCGCCGCTGGGGGCGGCGGCCAGTTCCTGGAGCACGGCGCGCTCCACCGCGTCGCCGGCGCCGTTCCGCCCGGGCGTGACGATGCCCGGACCGCCGACGAACAGCCGGCCGTCCGCGTGCATGCGGGTCAGCGCCGTGTCCACCACCCTGGCCGGGCCACCGTTGAGGAACGCCTCCTCGGAGAGGTCGAGGACGTATGCGGCGCCGTCGCTGCCGCGCATGCCGACGCGGCGGGTCGTGACGATCAGGAGGACCGAGGCGACGGCGACGGCGAGGGTCAGCAGAAGAGCGAGTGCGTTCACGGCGGTCACCTTCCGAGGAGTGCGGCACGGGCGGCGTGGACCAGGCGGGTCGCGCGGCGGGGCGGCCTGGAGGCGGCGCGCTCCTCCCACCACCGCGTCAGCCGTCGGCGGGCGGCCTCGTCGGCCGGGTGGCCCGTGACGAGCAGATGCTCGGCGAACGCGAGCGCGTCGCGGCGGTAGCCGGCGGACATCGGCCGGTTCCGGGCGTACGCGAGGAAAGCCCGCCGGTAGCCGTCGCCGAGGATTCCGGGAAGCTCGGGGGCGACCTTCGCCACGACGTCGGCCCGCTTCGCGGCCAGCGCCCTGCTCTGCACCGCGAGGCGTCCGTGGTCGAAGCCGTCCGGAACCGGGGTGCCGGCCACCAGCGACGAGAGCAGCGCGGTCTGTGCCACAGCCGTACGGCCGCGGGCCCCGGCCGCACGGGGACCGGGTCCGGCGACCCGGGCGGGCCGCGGCCGGACCCGGCGGGGCACCGAGGCCGCAGCGGTGAGCGTCTCCCGGATCGCGGTCAGTTCGGCCGCCAGCTCCGCGCCCGGCGGGAAGTCGTCGTCGCGCTCCAGCAGCACACCCGGCGGGTCGACGCGGGAGCGGAGTTCGCCCAGCACGTCCAGGACCGGCCGCGTCACGGGATGGGCGTGGGTGTCGTGCCAGACGCCGTCCCTCTCGACGCCGCCCGCCACATGGACGTAGGCGATGGCCTCCACCGGCAGTTCGTCGAGAGCCCGCGCCGGGTCCTCACCGCGGTTGACATGGTTGGTGTGCAGGTTGGCGACGTCGATCAGCAGCCGTACGCCGGTCCGCTCGACCAGCTCCGCGAGGAACTGGCCCTCGGTCAGCTGGTCGCCGGGCCAGGAGACGAGCGCGGCGATGTTCTCCAGGGCCAGCGGGACGGGCAGCGAGTCCTGCGCGATCCGCACGTTCTCGCACAGCACCTCCAGCGCGTCCCAGGTCCTGGCCACGGGCAGCAGGTGGCCCGCCTCCAGCGCCGGCGACGCGGTGAGGGTCCCCCCGGCCCGTACGAACGCGATGTGCTCGGTCACCAGCGGCGTACCCAGCAGCTCGGCCTTGGCGGCCAGATCCGCGAGACGGCCGGGGTCCGGGCGGTCCGCACCGCCCAGACCCAGCGAGACTCCGTGCGGGACGACCGTCACCCCCCGCTCCCGCAGGCGCACGAGCGAGGGCGGGAGATGGTCCGTGCAGATGTTCTCCGCGACCGTCTCGACCCAGTCGATCCCCGGCAGCGCCTCGACCGTCTCCGCGATCTCCGGGCGCCAGCCGATCCCCGTTCCCAGCTTCATGGTGTCCCTCCCCGTTCCGTGCAGGGGTGATGGCCCCGCGGGGCGCCCGCGAATCCGGAAGGAGGGACGTTCAGAGGTGGATTTGAGGTTTCCGCCCCCCGGCACCCGGCGCACCCGGTGCCGGGGGGCCGGACTACGGCTGCGGCAGCGGAGCCATCGTGGGCGGCACCGGGCGCGAGGTGAACGACTGGTCGCCGCTCGGGGTCACGGGAACCGGGACCTGCGGGACACCACCGCCCGACGACACGGGCGGCCCCGACGGGCTGGACGTCGCGGCGGCGGCGGCGTCACGCGCCAGGCCGTCGAAGTCGACGAAACCGGTGCGCTCCAGCATGGTGATGTGGTCGAGCACCGTCTGGTTGGCGTCGGAGGCCAGCTGCCGGATCAGGGAGTTGCGCGTCGTGTGCCTGACCTGGGCGACCAGGGCGAACACCTTGCCGTGCGCGGCCCGCAGAAGGTTGGCGAACTTCTGCTCGTACTCCTGTCCGCTCGCCGCCGTGAGTTCGTCGAGCCAGCCCTGCTGCTGCTCCGAGGGCTGGTTCGGGAGCTCCACACCGAGCTTGGAGGCCACGTCCCGGGCCCGCCGGTCCAGGTCCGTGTGCCCCACCACCAGGTGGTCCCCCGCCTGCTTCACGCCCTCGCTCGGCGCGCGCTCGATGGCCTGCTGCCCCGCCGGCAGCTCCCAGAGCCCGGCGAGGCGCACCTTGATCAGGAAGTCCCGGTCGGTGGCCGAGAGCGGGCCCCACTGGGTCGCGACGCTGGACGCGTTCAGATTGGCCTCGCCCGTGCCCGAACGGTCCGCGTAGGACCACACGGGAAAGGCGAGCGCGCCGAGCGTGGCGACCAGCGCGGCGATGATGAGGGCCGTTCCGTTGATGCGTCGCAACAAGATGTTCTCCCGGGCCGGTGCGTGACAGCGTCGAATCAACCGCCAACTGAAGCGTCGATCAACCTACTTGGCGGTAATGCCGTTGCGGCAGTACGGGGAGATACGTAGTCGGGCGCACGGATGTTCAACAGGACCGCGAAAGATCCGGTACGGACCGGCCCGGCCCGCAGGTCAGCGGCGCAGCGCCGGGTGATCGGCGACGACCGTGCAGGAGCCGGGAGCGATCTCGGTGAACCCGGCGTCGCGCACGACCGGCAGTCCGCTCCCCGTGAGCGCGCGCCAGCGGTCGGCGTCCGGTGTCGCGACCGACAGCGGGAACCCCGCCTCGCGCCAGGCCTTCCGCTCGGTTTCCGACAGCTCCCACCAGGCGAGCTGCGCCCCGTGCCCGGCCTGTGCCATCGCCTTGCCCGCCGACATGCCGACCTCGGGATTCATCCAGAGCACTGCACCCGCCTGATCGGGAGCGGCCGGGGGCTCGGGGTCGTCCAGATCGGTGCCCGACACCTGGAGTTTGGCCAGTTCCTTGGGCCAGCCGTCCAGCGGCACCGGCGGGAAGACCCGCACCTCGGCGCGTTCGCCGGTGACCGTGATCCCGGGCAGCGCGGACGCCTTGCGCCACTCCGCTCCGCGCGCCCGCCTGACCACCTTGCGGATCCGTGCGTCCTGCCAGTCGCGCATGGCCCGCGCCCACTCGCCCTCACCCGCGCTCCCGGCCTCGCCCTCGGCGAGCGACCGCGGGTCGGAGAGGATCGTGAGCACGGCGCGGGCCGCGGTCACCAGGGCGTCGTTGCGCGCCGGGGGATCCGTCTTCTCGATGTGCACCACCAGCGGCAGGACGAACTGCGGGGCCTCGTCGCGGGACGTCGGCTCCGTGCGGAACGGGCTGTCGGCGGGGGCGGAGGCCTCCGCGGGGAAGGGTTCGGAAACGCTGTCGCTGCTCACGCCACCAGTCTGCCAGGCGCACGCGACGCCCCGTTCTTGGCGGAAGGCAAGGCTCCGGGTGAGGATGCACGCCATGAAGAGCGACCTCTTTTCCAGCGACCACATGGCACAGCAGGCGACCGTCCCGGGCATGACCCTGCAGAACGCCAAATCGATCAAGTACGCCGTCAGCGGTGAGATGCACGCGCGTCAGGGGTCGATGATCGCTTTCCGGGGCGACCTCCGGTTCGAACGCAAGGGCCAGGGGATAGGCGGCATGCTCAAGCGCGCCGTCACCGGTGAGGGCCTGCCGCTCATGGCGGTCTCCGGCCAGGGCGAGGCCTGGTTCGCCCACGAGGCGGCGAACTGCTTCATCGTGGACATGGAGCAGGGCGACGTCCTCACCGTCAACGGCCGCAACGTCCTCTGTTTCGACGCGACCCTCGCGTACGAGATCAAGACCGTGAAGGGTGCCGGGATGACCGGCGGCGGGCTCTTCAACAGCGTCTTCAGCGGGTACGGCAAGCTCGGCCTGATCTGCGACGGCACGCCCATCGTCATTCCCGTCACCGCGCAGCAGCCGGTCTACGTCGACACGGACGCGGTCGTCGGCTGGAGCGCACAGCTCTCCACCTCCCTGCACCGCTCGCAGAGCTTCGGCTCGATGGTGCGCGGCGGCTCCGGCGAGGCGGTCCAGCTGATGCTCCAGGGCGAGGGCTTCGTGATCGTCCGCCCCAGCGAGCTCAAGCCGGAGAAGGCCTCGGCCCACTGATCCCGCCCGACGGTGCGCCGCTCCCCGCGCCCCGGCCGCCAGGCCCCTGTGCCGCGCGACTGAGTACCCTGGTGGGCATGGACGATGCGTACTGCGAGACGCCCGTACCGGCCCCCGCACCTTTGGACGCGGGCCCGCCGTACGCCGAGTGCGTGCTGTGCCGGAAGCCGACCGACTACCCGGAGTCGACGAAGGGCAGCACCCTCTGCCCGGTCTGTGCCTGGCAGGAGGCCGGACGCTCCGCCTGCTCGGGGTGAACCGCGCGGGCCCTCCCGCACGGGGCGGCC
This sequence comes from Streptomyces sp. NPDC001822, assembly GCF_042892135.1. Taxonomy (NCBI): domain Bacteria; kingdom Bacillati; phylum Actinomycetota; class Actinomycetes; order Kitasatosporales; family Streptomycetaceae; genus Streptomyces; species Streptomyces sp. NPDC001822. The sequence continues at coordinate 451,761 of NZ_JBIATW010000005.1, read as the reverse complement.
TCAGCCGCGCATCAGCTCCGAGACCTTCACGAAGCGGTAGCCGCGCTCGCGCAGCTCCGGCACGATCCGCCGTACGGCGGCGTCGGTGACGGGCGCCGCGCTGCGGGTGCAGTGCATGACCACCAGCGATCCCGGCCTCACCTCCGCCAGCACCTGATCCGCCACGGCGTCCGCGTCCGTCGCGAAGGCGTCCCCGCTCACCACGTCCCACTGCACGGCGGTCACCCCGGTGGGGGCCAGGGCCTTCAGCGAGACGTCGTCGTAGCAGCCGCCGGGGAAGCGGAAGTAGGGCACGACGTTGCGCGCACCGGTGCTCCGGATGGTGGTGAACGCCTTCTCCACGTCCCGCCGCATGTCCTTCTCCGCCACGGCCGGCAGCCCGTAGCAGGGCGAGGCGAAGGCGTAGTGGCTGTAGGAGTGGTTGGCGATCTCGAACAGCGGGTCGCCGCCGATCGCGCGGGCCTGCGACGGATACTCCTGCGCCCATCTGCCCGTCATGAAGACGGTCGAGGGCACCGCCAGCCGGCGCAGCGACGCGATGAGCCGCGGGTTGTCGAACTGCTCGCCCGCCGCCGCACGCGGTCCCTGATCCGCCGTCATGTCCGCGTCGAAGGTGAGGGCCACGACCTTGTCCGGCCCGCCCGCCCCTCCGGTCCGGGGAGGTCCCCCGGTGCCCCGGCGCTCGAAGACCGGTGTGAGACCGCCGGGGCCGGGGGCGAGCACGGGAGGCCCGCTGCTCGTGGCCGGCTGCGGAGCCCGCGACGGGGAGGGGGACGCCGTCGCGGGCTCCTTGCCGGGTTCCCGGCCCGTCGGCCTGCCGGACTCCCGCACCGGTGACGGAGCAGCCGCCGGAGCGGCCGCCGTACCGGTGCGGGTGCTCTCAGGGCTTCCGCACCCGGCGAGTGCCGCACCCAGTAGGGCGCAAACGGTCATCGTGCGAACGGATCTGATCACCCGAAGAAGCTAACTGATGGATAATCAGATTATTGAGAGGCGCTCCGGCCGGGTCCGGACGCAGGTGATCAGCGCCAGGGCCCCGTCACGGCGAACGTCGTCCCCGGCGTGTAGCAGTTCACGAACATCGTCCGGCCGTCCGGCGAGAACGTGACCCCGGCGAACTCCCCCCACTCCGGCTCCTCGGGCGTCCCGATGTTCTGGCGCCCGCGCGCCATCGCGTAGACCTCGCCGCGCCGCGTCACCCCGAGGACGTGCTGGGCGCCGCCGCCGTCCTCGCAGACCATCAGCCCGCCCCCCGCCGCCAGGCAGATGTTGTCGGGCGACTCGCCCGGCAGCTGCACGTCGGTGTCCGGGCCGAAGACGATGACGAGAGTGAGCCGGCGCCGCTTCGGTTCGTACCGCCACACCTGGCCGAAGTGGTCGGCCGCCGAGCCCTCCGCGCTGTGCGCGAAGCTGGAGACGAAGTACACCGACGACCCGCCCCAGTAGCAGCCCTCCAGCTTCTGGGCGTGGGTGATGCCCTTGGGACCGAAGTCCTGGTGCCGGATCGGAGTGGCGGTGGCCTGCGGGTCGGGTACGGGCACCCACTCGATCCGTTCGAAGGTCGCACCGGTCTCCTGGACCGCGGAGAGATCGGGCACTCCGGGCACCCGCATGGCCTCCAGCGTGCCGCCGGCGCGCAGTGAGCCGGTCCCGCCGAGCGGTTTGTCCGGCAGGAAGCGGTAGAACAGCCCGAACGGCTTCTCGAACGCGTCCTCGGTCTCGTACACGATGCCGTTGCGCGGATCGACGGCGATCGCCTCGTGCTGGAAACGGCCCATCGCGGTCAGGGGGACGGCCCCGGTGCGGCGGGGATCGGCACCGTCCACCTCGAAGATGAAGCCGTGGTCCTTCGTGTAGCCGTTGGTGCCTGCCTTGTCCTCGGTCTCCTCGCAGGTCAGCCAGGTGTTCCAGGGAGTGGGGCCACCGGCGCAGTTCACGGCCGTACCGGCGATGGCGACGCGCTCGCCGCGTACGTGGCCGTCCGCGTCGAGCTCGATGGACGTACAGCCGCCCTTGCCCATCGGGTCGTAGGTGAGGCCCTCGACCGTGGGAACGCCGATCCTGCCGGTGACCCGGTTCTCGTGGTTGCGCACGAGGTGGACCCGGCCGTGGCGGCCGGCGAAGGCCGCCATGCCGTCGTGGTTGCTGGGGACCAGGCCCTCGCCGGAGCGGAGAGGCTCGCCCTCCCGGGAGAGGACGCGATAGCGGAAACCTTTCGGCAGATCCAGCAGCCCGTTCGGGTCAGGAAGGAGGGGGCCGTAGCCGCTGTGGCCCCGGGCTTCGGCGGTGCCGGCGAAGAGTTCGGTGAAGGCCCCGGTGAAGGCCACGGAGGCCGCGGTCGCGGCGCTGCCGGCCAGGACCTGTCGTCGTGTCGCGAGTCGTCGAGGTGCGGATGACATGAGGCAACTCCCTGTTGGCGGACAGGTGAAGTGACCCGCATGTGTGTACCACGCGTCGGGGCGCACGGGAACCATGCGTGCCACGGTGCCCCCTGTGTCCCAGGGGCGTAAGTGGCCCCTGGGACAGGCGTGAGGTCAGGCCAGCGACGCGGTGAGCGTGATCGTGGTGCCCGTGAGCGCCTGGCTGACCGGGCAGTTCGCCTTGGCGTCCTCGGCGGCCTTCACGAAGCCCGCCTCGTCGATGCCGGGGACCTCGCCCTCCACGGTGAGGTGGATACCGGTGATGCCGGTGCCGGGCTGCAGCGTGACCTCGGCCTGCGTGTTCAGCCGGGTCGGCGGCGTGCCCGCCGTGGTCAGGCCGTGGGACAGGGCCATCGAGAAGCAGCTGGAGTGCGCGGCGGCGATGAGCTCCTCCGGGCTGGTCTTGCCGTTCGCCTTCTCCGCACGGGACGGCCACGAGACCGCGAACTCCCCGACGCCGGAGGAGTCGAGGGTGACGACACCCTTGCCCTCGAGCAGGTTGCCTTCCCAGACCGTGTGCGCCTGACGCGTGGTAGCCATGCTGAATCCCTTCGAACGGTGTGCGCGGTCGCGCGGGTGCGGGACACGCCCTGAGGCGGCCTCACACCCGTCGCCCCCGAACCTACTGCGCCACAAGACCCTTTGCGTCACGTGCCAGCGCCGTCAGCCGCGAGATGGCGCGGAAGTACTTCTTCCGGTACCCGCCGTTCAGCATCTCCTCACTGAACAGCCGGTCGAAGGGCAGGCCGGAGGCGAGCACCGGGATCTCACGGTCGTACAGCCGGTCGGCGAGCACCACCAGACGCAGCGCGGTGGACTGGTCGGGCACCGCGCCGACGTCGGTGAGGCAGACCGCCGCGATCCCGTCCGTGAGTGCGCCGTAGCGGCTCGGATGCACCCGGGCCAGATGGCCGAGCAGGGCCGGGAAGTCGTCCAGCGAGGCACCCGGAGTGGCGTACGCGGCCCGGGTCACGGCATCGTCGGAGTACGGCGGCGGTGCCTCGGGCAGTCCGCGGTGGCGGTAGTCCTCGCCGTCGATCCGCAGGGGCCGGAAGTGCGCGGACAGCCCCTGGATCTCGCGGAGGAAGTCGACCGCGGCGAAGCGGCCCTCGCCCAGCTTGCCGGGGAGCGTGTTCGACGTGGCGGCCAGCGCGACGCCCTGCTCGACGAGCCTGCTGAGCAGGGACGACACCAGGACCGTGTCGCCCGGGTCATCCAGTTCGAATTCGTCGATGCACAGGAGCCGGTGTCCGCCCAGCGTCTGCACGGTCTGCTGGAAGCCGAGCGCGCCGACCAGGTTCGTCAGCTCGACGAAGGTGCCGAACGCCTTGAGCGAGGGGTCGGCCGGAGTGGCGTGCCAGAGCGAGGCCAGCAGGTGCGTCTTGCCGACGCCGTACCCGCCGTCGAGGTAGACGCCGCGCGGTCCGCCGGGTGCCGCCTGCTTCTTCCCGAACCACTTGCGCTTGCCCGAACCCGTCGCGTGCGCACCGCCGAGCCCGGCCGCGAAGGAGCTGAGCACGCCGACCGCCTCGGTCTGGCTCGGCTGGTTCGGGTCCGGCACGTACGTATCGAAGCGCACCGAGTCGAAGCGCGGCGGGGGCACCATCTCCGCGACCAGCCGGTCGGCGGGGACGCGCGGTTCGAGGGCGCACAGGGACTGCGGGGCCGTTTCGGCTATGGGGCTCTGCCCCGGCACGGCTGTGGAGGACGACACAACTCTCCACCTTAAGGCCTCTCCCGGAAGGCCTCCGGCGCCGTGCCAGACTGCCGGACATGCGACGCCTGCTCCCTGTGACGGACCCGACCACCCCAGCCGCTGCCGCCGACCGCGAGTGGACGCTCGACGAACTGGCCGGCGCCTACGCCTACCCGGAGGGCGACGGCCCCTGGCTCCGGGCCAACATGGTGTCCACCCTCGACGGGGCCGCCCAGCACGACGGCCGGTCCCAGGGCATCTCGTGCGCCGCCGACATGCGGATCTTCGGAACCCTGCGGGGGCTCGCCGACGCCGTGGTCGTCGGTGCGGAGACGGTGCGCCTGGAGGGCTACCGTCCCGCCCGGGCCCGCGAGGCCTTCGCCGCCCGTCGCGCCGCGGCGGGACAGGGCCCGGCTCCGGCAGTCGCCGTCGTCAGCGCGGGCCTCGACCTGGACTTCACCCTCCCTCTCTTCGTCTCGCCCCTGGTCCCGACCTTCGTGATCACCGGGACGGCCGCACCCGGAGACCGGGTGCGGGCGGCGAGGGAGGCGGGGGCCGAGGTCCTGTTCGCCGGGGACGGCGCCGCCGTCGAGCCGGCCCGCGCGGTGGCGGAACTGGCGGCCCGCGGGCACACCCGGCTCCTCACCGAGGGCGGACCGCGGCTGCTCGGGCAGTTCGTAGCGGCCGGTGTGCTGGACGAGCTCTGCCTGACCCTGTCACCGCTGCTCACGGCCGGGGACGCGCAGCGCATCGCAGGCGGGCCGGGTGTCGTCGTGCCGGAACGTTTCTCCCTCGTCTCGCTGCTGGAGGAATCGGGGTTCCTCTTCACCCGGTACGGGAAGATCCGACATTGAGCGGAATTTCCCGTTCCGGTTAACTCCGGGTGGGCACACTAAGTCCTGCTACCCCGTGCAATTGCGGGGAAGGATGGTTTCAGCAGAAGCGGCCGCCCCGGCGGCCGACCGGATGAAGCGGAAGGGCGCCTGTCGTGTTCCGAAGCGTTTTGATGATCGAGAAGCCCCTCACTCCCGAGGACGTGGAGTTCGTCACCACCCTCCACGGCGAGGAGCGGATCTCGTTCGTGGTCCTGATGCAGCCCCGCAGCGACCAGGCCGACGTGCTGCTGAGAGCGATCGACGACGTCGCGATCGGCGAGCTGCGGGAGGCCGTCCGGGAGGGCGAGCAGCCGGAGGGCAAGGCGGCCCGCGAGCCCGCGGAGATGGCGCTGGAGTACTCGCTCAGGGAACTGCGCGAGGCCGGCTCGGAGGCCGTCGGCCAAGTGGTCGAGGACCACCCCCTGGACAAGCTGAAGACCGTCGTCGACGACTCGGGCGCCGACGAGGTCATCGTCCTCACGGCCCCCCACTACGTCGAGGAGTTCTTCCACCGCGACTGGGCCTCCCGGGCCCGTCACAAGGTCGGCGTACCGGTGCTCAAGCTCTTCGCGCACAGCGAATAGGCTGGGGGCGGACCCCTACCCAGTCAGTCACACCTCGGGAGACTCACGCATGGCACCCGGTATTCCTGCCGCCCTGGAACGGCCGCACTTCATCGGCATCGGCGGAGCCGGAATGTCGGGCATCGCGAAGATCCTCGCCCAGCGCGGAGCGAAGGTGGCGGGCAGCGACGCCAAGGACTCCGCCACCGCCGAGGCGCTGCGGACACTGGGTGCGACCGTCCACATCGGTCACGCGGCAGGCCACCTGGCCGACGACGCGACCTCGGTGGTCGTCTCCAGCGCCATCCGCGCCGACAACCCCGAGCTGGTCCGCGCCGACGAGCTGGGCATCCCCGTCGTGCACCGCTCCGACGCGCTCGCCTCCCTGATGGACGGGCTGCGCGCCATCGCGGTCGCCGGCACGCACGGCAAGACGACCACCACGTCCATGCTCGCCGTCGCCCTCTCCGAACTGGCCCTGGACCCGTCGTACGCCATCGGCGGCGACCTGGAGGGCCCCGGCACCAACGCCACGCACGGCGGCGGCGACATCTTCGTCGCCGAGGCCGACGAGAGCGACCGCAGCTTCCAGAAGTACGACCCCCAGGTCGCGATCGTCCTCAACGTCGAGCTGGACCACCACGCGAACTACGCGTCGATGGACGAGATCTACGAGTCGTTCGAGACCTTCGTCGGCAAGATCGTCCCCGGCGGCACCCTGGTCGTCGCGGCCGACCAGGCCGGGGCCGTCGAGCTGACCGAGCGGATCCGCGGCAGGTCCTCCCTGGACGTGGTCACCTACGGCGAGTCCGAGACGGCCGACGTACGGGTCCACAAGATCACCCCACGCGGCCTGACCAGCGAGGTCACGGTCGTGCTCAACGGCAAGTACCTCACCTTCACCGTCTCCGTGCCGGGCCGCCACTACGCCCTCAACGCGGTCGCCGCACTCGCCGCCGGTGTCGCGCTCGGCATCCCCGCCCACAACCTGGCCTCCGCCATCGGCAAGTACACCGGCGTCAAGCGCCGGCTCCAGCTCAAGGGCGAGGCCGCGGGCGTCCAGGTCATCGACTCCTACGCCCACCACCCCACGGAGATGACCGCGGACCTGGAGGCCATGCGCGGCGCGGCCTCGGACGCCCGCCTCCTCGTGGTCTTCCAGCCCCACCTCTTCTCCCGCACCAAGGAGCTCGGCGCCGAGATGGGCCAGGCCCTCGCCCTCGCCGACGCCTCACTCGTCCTCGACATCTACCCGGCCAGGGAGGACCCGCTCCCGGGTGTCACGAGCGAGTTGATCATCGACGCCGCGAAGGCCGCGGGAGCCGATGTCACGGCCGTCCACGACAAGGCGGCGGTCCCCGCCGCGGTCGCGGGAATGGCGAGGCCGGGCGATCTGGTTCTCACCATGGGAGCGGGCGATGTCACCGACCTCGGCCCGCGGATCCTGGACCACCTGTCGAGCTGAGGAGCCACCGTGCCGTACGACGTCGAGAAGCCTGACGAGCAGTGGCGGGAAGAGCTGACCCCCGCCGAGTACGCGGTGCTGCGCAAGGCCGGCACCGAACCCGCCTTCGTGGGTGAATACACCGACACCAAGACGGCAGGTCTCTACTCCTGCCGTGCCTGCGGTGCGGAGCTGTTCCGCTCCGACACCAAATTCGAGTCGCACTGCGGCTGGCCGTCCTTCTACGACCCGAAGGACACCGAGGCCGTCGAACTGCTCCGGGACGACAGTCTCGGCATGTCCCGCACCGAGGTGCGCTGTGCCCGCTGTGGTTCACACCTCGGGCACGTCTTCGAGGGCGAGGGCTACCCGACGCCGACGGACCAGCGGTACTGCATCAACTCCATCTCGCTGACGCTCGCGCCCGACGAGGCCTGAGGCACACGGGACGCCCCGGCGGCGGAGGCCGGCCGGGGCACTGCACGACGCCGCCCGCCGGGAGACGCGCTCCCGGCGGGCGGCGTGATGTTCCGGTCACGGGAGCGGGCCGTGTGTGCCCCTCCCCGGCCGGTCCCGGCTCACACCTTCGTGAGCTCCACCGCCTGCCGCTGCACCGGAATCTCCTGCTGCAGCCGCTCACCCTCGATGTCGAGGTCCGGCAGGATGCGGTCCACCGGGCGGGGCAGCCACCAGGCGGTGCGCCCCAGCAGGTGCATGACCGCCGGCACGAGTGTCATGCGCACCACGAAGGCGTCGACGAGCACGCCGACCGCCAGGGCGAAGCCGATCGACTTGATGATCGGGTCGTGCATCAGCACGAAGCCGCCGAAGACGGCGGTCATGATGATCGCCGCCGCCGACACCACCCGCGCGTTGTGGCCGACGCCGCTGACGACCGACTCGCGGGCGTCGCTGCCGTGGACGAAGTCCTCCCGCATCCGCGAGACGAGGAAGACCTCGTAGTCCATGGCCAGCCCGAACAGGATGCCGATCAGCAGGATCGGCAGGAAGCTGACCAGCGGCCCGGGGGTGTCGAGGCCGACCAGGTCCGCCAGAGTGCCCTGCTGGAAGATGGCGACGGTGATGCCGAACGTGGCGCCGATGGTCAGCAGGAAGCCCAGCGCCGCCTTGACGGGAACCAGGACCGACCGGAAGACCAGCATGAGCAGCAGCACCGACAGCCCGACCACGAGCAGCAGGTAGACCGGCAGGGCGTGCGCGAGCTTCTCGGAGACGTCGATGCCGACCGCCGTGGCACCCGTCAGCGCCACCGAAGCGCCCCGCACGTCCTCCACCCGGTCACGGATCGCGTTGACCGTGTCCTCCGTCGCGGCATCGGTGGGACCCGTCTCGGGAATCACGGCCAGCAGCGCGGTGGTGCCCCGCTCGTTCGTCTGCGGCGGGGCGACGGCGAGCACCCCGTCGGTCTTCGTGATCAGCCCGGCCGTCCGCGCGGCAGCGGCGGCGGTCGCCTCCGGGGTGTCACCGGCGACTACGGCGATCAGCCGTCCGTTGAAGCCCTCCCCGAACCCCCGGGTCGTCAGGTCGTACGCCTCCCGGTTGGGGGAGCCCTCCGCCTCGGTGCTCGCATCGGGCAGCGCGAGGCGCATGTCCTGCACGGGCAGGGCGAGCGCACCCAGCCCGATCACACCGACGAGCAGCAGGGGGACACGCAGCCGCGCCACGACGCGACCCCAGCGGAATCCGAAGCCGCTGGGGTCACCGGGACCGCCGTGCGCCCCGTCGGAGGCGGCGGCCGAGGTCCTGTCCCGGTTCCTCTGCTTGCGGGGCAGCACCCGTACTCCCGCGAAGCCGAGGACGGCCGGGAGGAGCGTCAGGGACACCAGCACCGCGAGGGCGACCGTGGCCGCCGCCGCGAGGCCCATCACCGTCAGGAACGGCACCCCGGCGACAGCGAGGCCCGCGAGCGCGATGACGACGGTGGCACCCGCGAAGACCACGGCGGAACCCGCTGTCCCGGCCGCCCGGCCGGCCGCCTCCTCGCCGTCCATGCCGCCCGCGACGTAGGTGCGGTAACGGGAGGTGATGAACAGGGCGTAGTCGATGCCGACGGCCAGGCCCAGCATCAGCGCCAGGATCGGCGCGGTGCTGGTCAGCTCCACGGTGCTGCTGAGGGCGAAGAGGCCCGCCATGCCGGCCGCCACCCCGACCAGCGCGTTCAGGAGCGTCATGCCCGCGGCCACCAGGGACCCGAAGGTCAGGACCAGCACGAGCGCGGCTACCCCGACTCCGATGACCTCGGTCGATCCGACCTCCGGTACGCCCCGCACGATCTCGCCGCCGTGCTCCACACGCAGGCCGGAGGCGGACGCGCCCGCCTCCGAGAACGCCTCGCGCTGGGCGTCGGTGATTCCGTCGACCCCCGTGTCGAACTGCACCTGGATCAGCGCGTAGCGGCCGTCCCGCGAGACGGCCTTGGACACGAAGGGGTCGACGGCGGCGAGGACGCCGGGGACCTTGGCGGCCTCGCGGGTCACGGGAGCAACCGCCTCCGGCGTCAGCTTCCCGCCCTCGGGCGCGGCGACGACTATGGTCCCGGTGGCACCGCCCGCCTGCGGGAACTCCCGGGACAGGGCGTCCAGGGCCTTCTGGGACTCCGTGCCCGGAATCGAGAACTTGCTGGTCGTGGGCCCGCTGAAGGCCGCCGCTCCTCCTCCGAGGAGGGCGAGCAGCAGGAGCCAGAGCGCGAGGACGCGCCCCCTGCGGCGGAAGGACAGCCGGCCGAGCCGGTAGAGCAGGATAGCCATGCGATAGAGGCGTCTTTCTCTTCGAACTGGACGACTTCTGTCAGCTGACGGGATGCCCGAGGGTTCTCAGCGCTCCCTGCACCAGTGCGGCGCGCATCGCGTCCGGCGCGACATCCACGTCGGCGGCGACCGTGACCGCCACGCCGCCGATCACCATCTGCGCCGATACGCGTGCCGACGGTTCCCGGGACCGGCCGGCCAGTGCGTCCGCGAGCTGGTCGACCGCCTCGGGGATGACGGCCAGGACCGGGTGGCCGAGCATGTCGGGCAGCTCGGCGAAGATGATCTTTATCTCCTGGCGGAAGCGCATCGCCAGTCCCACATAGACGGCCACGGCCGCTCGCACGGCCCGGTCGCCCTCCAGCGGCGCCAGGTCGTCCCTCATGGCCGTGAGGCTCTCCGCCGGAGGGGTCAGCACCTCCGTGAGGATCGCGTCCTTGCCCGCGAAGTGATAGAGCAGGGACGCCTTGGAGCAGCGCGCCTCGACCGCGATGTCGTGCAGCGAGGTTCCCTTGAACCCGTGCTCGGCGAACAGGCGCACCGCCGAGTCCAGAATCTGACGGCGCATCGGGGAGGGCTGACGTGGCATGCGGACACCGTAGCTGACCGATCGGTCAGAGTCGGCCGATCGGTCAGGTTCTCGCAGTGAGCCACGCCACTTCCGGGCGATCCGCACCGGTAAGGGGGGCCGGCAGGACGGACGAAGGCCCTCCAGCAGCCGTGCGAGCTGGAGGGCCTTCTGTGACTTCGGTGTGTATTTCGGTCCGGGCGCGGGCGGCTTTGGACGGGGAGCGGTCCTATTCCTCGTCGGAGCCGGACTCCGCGGCCGCCTCGGCACGCAGCAGCGGATGTGCGACCCCCGGGAACACCCGGGCCCGCAGGACCTCCTCGGCCGCCCCGCCCCGCACCACGGTCTCCGCGACCCCCCACGGGCGCCCCGCGAGGCGGACGGTCAGCGTGTACGACGACGAGCAGCCCATGCACTCGTACCGGTCCGCCCACACCTCGACCTCGGTCAGACTGCCCGGGTAGCGCTTCACGTGCAGGTGCCGGGCATGGCAGCGGTCACAGGTCTCGCCCGGCTCGCACGTGCCCCCGCAGGGGCAGGGCACGTCCAGGGAATCGGCGGGCTGCCAGCGCTGGACCAGCACCGCGTCACGCGTGGCGCCCATGTCCTTCATCGCCTTCAGATTGCGCGCGGCGACGTTGTACGACTCGCCGGTCGCGGCCATCCGGTCCCGGATCACGTCCTTGCGTCCGCGGTTCGTCGTCATCCTGCTCCTCCTGGGGTGTCACGCAGCCCGCCAGGAGGCACACGAGATCAGAACCTCCAACGGTACCCGCCCCGGGGGGACCGGCCGAACCGCACCGGTTTCACTCAGGGCCACGGCCCCGTCAGCGGCACTTCAGTTCCTTCTCCGCGAAGGCTGTGAACTGCTTCAGGAGGGCGGGGAGGATGCGGCGGGCCTGCTTCTCCTGCTCGTGGTCGCCCTGTGAACGGTACGTGCTGAGGTGCAGATCGATGTACCTGCCCGGAGAGGACGGACCGGCGGAGGGTTCGCAGACGATGTACGAGGCGGCTCCGTTGTGCCAGAGAATGCCCTTCTCGCCGATGTCGAGCGGTTCGGGATCAGCCTTCTCCCAGGGACTCCAGTCGATGTCGGTCTCGTGGCCGAGGCGAGTGGCCGAGGCCTGGAATTTCGTCACACCGTCGATGTCCAGGGTGCACGAGGCGAGGTCCCCATCCTCCTGAAGGGCGAACGGGCGCATGGCGGCGGCGCCGAACGTGGCCTTCTTCCCTGCCGGCAGGAGGGGTGACACACCTTGTGCGGCGAAGGCATCCCAACAGATTCGCGCGGGAAGTTCGGGAACCGCCTCGGTCGTCTCGGAACATCCGGTGAGAGACGCGATCAGCAGCGCTGACGCCGAGGTTGCCGTCGCGGTCTTCGTGAATCGCCACATGGCTACTTCCCCTTGGGGTGAGAACTGTCGACCAGGTCGCGCCCGGTGGAATGGGCTCCGGCGGTTTCCGTCGAGGCCGATCCCTTGTAGTCGTTGTACTGGTCAGGTGTGAGACCAGCCGCTTTCGCGCCCGTTTCGACGGCGGCCACAGCGGCATTCTTCGCGGCGAGTTCCGCTTCGGCGTAGCCGGTCAGTGACTCACGCCGGCCTTCGTCCGAGACGTCCTTCTCCGCGCTCTTCACGACGGATTCGGTGACGTCTTCCTGAATCCAGCCCACGACGTCACCCCCTACCGGAATCATCTCGACGTATTTGGCTCCGGCGGCGGTGAGGATGCGGTTGGTCCACTTGGCGTTGTCCGCCACCCCCTCGCTGTACTCCGTATTCTCGTGAGCCTTGGCTTCGTGAATCGCGTACGCCCTCGCCTCGGTCATCATTCCCGCGATCTCACCTCCGGGGTGGACGGCGTTCCGGACGGCCTCTCCCGTGTCCGGGTGGCTGTCGGGATGGCGGAAGACGTCACTGACCAGCGCCGTCGTATACGCCTGCTGTGCGTGGGTGATCGCGCCGTAGGCCTGTGGGTCCTGGGCCACCGCGCCCAGGAATCCGGCCATCTGCCCCTTGTCGAATTCCGCCGCGTGCCCGAACGGTCTGATCTGGCCCGCTCCGTTCTCCGCCGTGGCCTGCAGGTCCGGCATGTACTCCGCCGCCATGTTGCCGAACTGCCGGGACAGTCCGCTGAGGGGTGCCGCAGGATCGCCGGCCTTGGCGGCGACGAGTTCGGGGTTCGTGCCGGTCTTCTCCACGACCTGCTCCATCACTTCGGCCATGGCCTTGCTGTGGGAGACGGGTGGTGCGTCGTCGTCGCCCGGGGTCCGCCCGGTGACCGCTGCTTCCAGCGCATTGCCCATGGCGGTCTGGCCCGGGGCGGCCTCCCCGCCGACCGCCGTGTCGTACCAGTCGGCCGTGGGCTTCTTGTCGAGCATGTAGTCGACCACGCCTTGGGCGTCCTTGCCCTTGATCTCGGCGTCCGACAGCGTGACGATGCCGTCCTTGTTGGAATCCTCGCGGATCCCCTCGTGGAAGAAGGCGGTGGAGGCGTCGGGGTTCCTGCTCATCGCCTCCATGAGACCGGTGAGGGGGTTGAAGCCCTTTCCGCCCTCCGTGTCGAGGTTGATCGCCATTTTCTGGTCGTAGGGCAGGTTGGTCGACCAGATGTTCGGGTTCTTCTTGTCCATCGCGACCATGTCCCGGCCGACAGCCGTGAGGAAGTCCTTGTCGTACGTCCCCTCGCGAAGCAGAGCGCCGAGCGCCTGGTAGCCGTAGACCTTGGTGCCGACGCCCGCGAAGCCCGACACGTCGACCTCCTTGCGTCCGGCCTTCAGGAGCTGCGTAGTCCACGTCGCGTCGAGATGGTTCGGTGTCGAGGTCTGGGTCGCAAGACCGAGCATCGCGCCCATGTCGTTCTGCATGCCGCGGACCAGGGCCGCCCGGTCCTGGCCGAGAGGGCCGAGCGATGTCGCGTCCAGCGACATCCTGGTGTAGGCCTCGAGCGTCCCCTCCGCGCCGATCCTCCGGTAGAACCCCGTCGCGAACTCGGGATCGTCACGGTTGTCGTCGATGAGATCGGCGAGTTGTTCGAGGGCCTTTGCGTTGCGGGCGGTGCCACCCTCGCCCGTGACCGTCTTCAGCAGGCCCGCGGCGCGGTCGACCTGCTCGGTGTCGAGGCTGGTGAACTTCGGGGCGCCGAAATCCTTGTCGCCCGACACATTGGCCATGAGGGCGCGTCTCAGGGAGTCGTCGGCATCGGAGAAGTCCTCGACGAGCCGGTCGATCCGCTTCTGCCAGGCGACGACGGCGGCCTTCTGCTTGTGCAGGGCCGCCGGGTAGTCGGGATCGTGCCGCGCCCCGGGGTCGTCCTCCAGGTCGTACCGGGGTGACACGTGCCCGGCCGCGCTGATCACGATCCCGGCCTTCCCGGCCTCCTCGTCACGGATCCTGACGAGCTCGTCCTTCGCCGTCCTGAACGAGGTGTGTGCGTCCGCGAGCAGGAGGCCGATGCCCCTGGCCTCGGCCGCCGCGTCCTCGAACTCCTCTGCCGTCTTCGCGATGAAGGGTTTGGTGACGCTCGCGTTGACGCCTTCCCAGTCGGCTTTGCCCGCCTTCGCCTTCATTCCGGTGCGGGCGTCGTCGGCCAGGGACTCCAGCTTGGTGACCATCTCCGCCCAGCTGGCGGCGGCATCCCCGAGCTTGCCCAGAGGTGCGCTCACGACATCCTCGAACTCCATGACTGTCTCCCCCCGTCGGCCGGCCCGTGGCCGGACGGACCCGCCCAACGCTGCGCGACAGCCTAGCCCGGCGCCGTTGGCGGAGGTATGCACGTGCGAACGGGCACCCGAGGATCAGCCCCGGCGCACCCGGCCCGCGATGCGTTTGCCGAGCCGCCCCAGGGAGCGCGGCGGACGGTTCCAGGTGCGGAAGGCATCCAGGGTGCGGCTGCTCCCGTCGCGTTCCACCGCCCGCTCCGCCGCCGACAGTCCCTCCGCGGACAGGGCGCGGACCGCCGGGCGCAGTACCTCGTCGAGCAGGCCGGTACGCACACGGGTCCAGGGGGCGCCCGCGTGCGGATGGGCGTTCCACACGGCGAAGCAGTCGGCCACGTACGCGGGGTCGGCCGCCAGCAGCGCCCGGACCTCGTCGCCGCGGGCGGCCGTGCCGTAGGCCGCGATCAGGTCCTCGTCCCCGCTGTGCACGAAGGCGTACAGCTCGGCCTCGGGCCGGTCCGGGGCCAGCAGCCGCTCGGCCAGGGCTCCGTAGGCGTGCGCGAGGGCCGAGGGCGCCACCGGTTCGGCGCGGCTGCGCAGCGCCCTGGCCCGGTCGGCCCAGCCGGCTTCGGCCGACCCGGAGCGGACGTCCCGGGCGAAGTCCAGGAGCATCAGGCAGGCGCGCACCCGGGCGTCGATCTGCTGGGGGAAGCCGCGCAGCAGGTCGTGGGCCAGTTCGGCGGCGTTCACGTCACCGGAGGGGGCCGCGAGGGCGGCGTCGACCAGGCGCGCCCAGGTGCCGGCCGTCCGGTGGGCGTCGGACGTCGTCTCGTCCAGCAGCGACCTGGCCTCCTCCGCCGTGGGGGTGTCCTCGCCCCAGACCAGGCCCACCGCGGTCCGCAGCACCAGGGGCTCGGCGAAGGGGGACATGCCCGCGGCGCGCAGCACGGTGTGCAGCGAGGCCACCCGCCCGGTGCCCCTCGTCCTGGCGCCGGGTGCCTCGGCGCACATGCGCAGGTGCGGCAGCGCCTGCGTCCCGGTGAAGGGCAGCGCGACCCGGGACAGCAGGTCTTCGGTGGCCGCCGGGTGGTCGGGTGCGAGCCGGTCCAGCTCGCCCAGCAGCGCCGTACGTACGTCGAACTGCTCGTCCAGCAGCTCCAGCAGGGCGGGACAGTCCTCGGCCCCGTCCTCGTCCAGCAGGGCGCGGGCCAGGCGGCGAACGGCCTCGGGGATGAGCCCCGTGGAGTCGAGGCCCAGCAGCCGTACGAGCCGCAGCACCTGCACGGTCCGCGCGACACCGCGGGACGGCGCGGAGAGCTCGGCCAGGAGTTCGCCGCCCAGCTCGTCCACCAGGGCGGCGAGCGCGCGTTCCCCGTCCGGCCCCTCGAACACCGAACGCGCGGGAGGCTCCAGGGTCACGTCGTCGCCCCGTACCGCCTCGGTCACCAGGAGGGCCGCCAGCGGCGCGGTGACGGAGGCGGGGCAGCGGCCGTCCAGCGCCGTCAGCAACCGGAGCGCCGCGGCGCACTCCGCGGCCGAGCGGTCGTCGGCGGGCGCGGTCAGCGCGTCGGTCAGCTGCCGGGTGCGCTTCTCGTCCAGCGCGTACGGCCGCTCGGCAGCCCAGTCGGCCGCCGCCGCACGTTCGTTGGAGCCGAGCGAGATGCCCGCGCCGAGCGCCGTCACCGCGAGCGGGCCCGCGGCGAACGGCTCACCCGGCAGCTCCGCCGCGTCGCGGAACAGCTCGGGGGCCCTGCTGCGCCAGATCCGGGCGGCGGTCCCCGCCCAGGCGTCGTCCACCACAGCGGCCGGCCGCGGTCCGGAAGCGGCGTGCACACGGAAGCGGGGGTCGCTGATGTCGGGCGCGTCCTCCGGCAGGACACCGACGACATGGTGCGCGGTGCGCCCGGGGCGGCGGGTGTACGTGGTGAAACTCAGCCGTTCGGCGTGCTCCCGGGGGAGTGCGGCGGTGGCCAGCGCGACCCATCTGGCCACATCGGCGCTCTGCCGCTCCACGAGGACGACCCGGGGCGCCGACAGGTCCTCGCTCGCCCGGCGCAGGTCTGCGAGGACGGCCGCGAGCCACGGGCTGCGGGACACCGCGAAGTCACCGAGGCCCTCCCTGGACAGCCCTTGGGAGGGGCCGTGGGAGGTGGACAGCGCGGTCAGCGGATCGGGCGGGGTGCGGTCCGGTGCCGCGGAGAGCCAGCCGGACGCGCCCCACGCGGCGACGGGGAGCACCCGGCCGGGTATCGGAGTGCCGGGTGTCAGGTGCACGGCGTGGGCATGGAAGCCGGCCGGTCCCGTGGCGACCGCCCTGCTGATCAGATGACTGCCGTCGGAGAGCGCGACGTAGCCGAACGCCACCGGAAGCGAACGCAGTTGGGCATCGGAGAGCCGGTCGGGAGCGCCTGCCGGAGCTTCGTAGGACAGAAGCGGAGCGGCTTCGGCGCGGACCGGCCCCGGTATCGCGGGATCGGTGGCGGTGAACCGGCCACCGGTCTCCCCGTCGCCGGCCGCGACGGAGGTGTAGTGCAACTGCGGGAGGCTCATGCGTAGGCCCTCATCGTCCCTGCCACGTGCGTCCCCGTGCCACGCACCGGCCACCGCTCGCCGCCCTGTTGGGGCGGCCCGGCCCGGCGGAGCGACGACCCCGGCGGGGAGCCTTCCGTAGTCGTGCGGGCGACGCTATCAAGGCCTGACGCCCCGTTGGGCCGCGCGCGGCACGACGACGCCCTAGGTTGGACGTATGACCGAGGCAGTGCTTTCCGCGGGAGTGGTGGAGTACGAGGACACGGGCGGCGACGGGCCCGTGGTGGTCCTGCTGCACGGGGTCGCCATGGACGGGTCGCTGTGGCGGCATGTGGTCGCCGCACTGCGCCCGCACTACAGGTGCGTCGTGCCCACGCTGCCGCTCGGTGCCCACCGCAGGCCCATGCGCCCCGACGCCGATCTGACGGTTCCCGGCGTCGCCCACCTGGTGGCCGAATTCCTGGAGGCCCTCGACCTGCACGACGTCACCCTGGTGATGAACGACTGGGGCGGGGCACAGGCCCTCGTCGCGGACGGCCGGGACGGGCGGATCGGCAGGCTCGTGATCACCTCCTGCGAGGCGTTCGACAACTACCCGCCGGGCCTCCCCGGCCGCAATCTGCTCGCCGCGGCTAAGGTGCCCGGCGGCCTGCGGCTCGCCTTCGCCCTGCTGAAGCTGAAGCCGATGCGCAGACTGCCCGTGACGTGGGGCCGGATGAGCAAGCGGCCGGTACCGCACGAGGTGATGGACGGGTGGTTCCGTCCCCTGTGGACCTCCGCCGCGATCCGGCGGGACCTCAGGGCGTACGTACTCGGGGTGCCGCCCGGGGACGAACTCCTGCGGTGGGCGGACGCGCTGCGCACGTTCGACCGCCCCGCGCTCGTCGTCTGGGCGTCCGAGGACAGGGTCATGCCCCCCGCGCACGGCCGGAGACTGGCGGAGATGCTGCCCCGGGGCGAACTGGTGGAGATCGCCGACAGCTTCACCCTCATCCCCGAGGACCAGCCGCAGCGGCTGAGCGAGGCCATCAGGGCGTTCGTGCCGCTGTCCTGAGGGGTGGGGGACGGTGTGGCCGGTGGGTCGGCAGTACTCGCTCTCCGCCGGTCCGACGCCCGCCGGTCCGATGTGCCGACGGTCCGACGTGCCGCCGGTCCGATGTGCCGACGGTCCGGCTCCGGGCGGCGAGGGCGGCTCGGGCGCACGTCCGGGAAGGCTCCGACAGGGTGGTATATCTGCAGTTGAGAGCCCCCCAAGCGTCGTCAAGGCGGTCGAGAGAAGGACCATGGACAAGCCCACGCACTTGATCGAGTTCGAGACCATGCTGCTGGGGCGGCACCTTCAGCTGAGCGCACCCCGGTCACGGCGGGGCGGCGGATACCTCGACCGCAGCGCCTACACGCTGCTCAGCCGGATCCGTATGGAGGGCCCGATGTCCATCGGGCAGCTCAGCGAGGCGTTCGGCCTCGACGCGTCCACCCTGAACCGGCAGACCGCCGCGATGCTGCGAGGCGGTCTCGTCGAGCGCATCCCGGACCCCGACGGTGGCATCGCCCGCAAGTTCCGCATCACCGATGCGGGTGAACGAAGTCTGGAGGCCGAGCGCACCGAGAACATCCAGGGTCTCGAACGGGTGATGGCCGACTGGACGCCGGACGAGGTCGCGGGGTTCGCCGCGTACCTCAAACGCCTCAACAGTGACATCGAGAACCTTGACGGCCGGCCCTGGCCCCGCCCTTGAGAACAGGGCCCGTACCGCCCCTGACCACCGGTGATGCGCGGTACCGGCGTCCTCGGCCCGGGCGGGCCCGTACGGGCCCGCCCGGCCGGGGCCTGAAGCTGATCTACGGCCGCGTTTAAGAAATCCTCGATGGACCTGAGGCGCCGGGTACGGCACATTTCTTGGTGACGGCAGAGAGTCCGGTGGCAGGCGCTCCGTTCTGTCCCGTCCGTCGTATCCCCCGCCCCCGGGCCGCAGACCGCATTCGGCATGTCCACGTCCGGGAACTCGTCACGCACCAGGACAGGGAGCCGCACCCGTGAAGGCACTCGTGAAGCACAAGGCCGAACCCGGACTCTGGCTGATGGACGTGCCGGAGCCCGAGACCGGGCCCGGAGACGTGCTGATCAAGGTCCTCCGCACCGGGATCTGCGGCACCGACCTGCATATCCGCGACTACGACGGCTGGGCCCAGCAGGCCGTGCGCACCCCGCTGATCCTCGGGCACGAGTTCGTCGGCGAGGTCGCCGGGATCGGCGCGGACGTCGTCGACATCAAGGTCGGCGACCTGGTCAGCGGCGAAGGCCACCTGGTGTGCGGCAAGTGCCGCAACTGCCTCGCCGGCCGCCGGCACCTGTGCCGCTCCACCCTGGGGCTCGGCGTCGGCCGGGACGGAGCCTTCGCCGAGTACCTCGCGCTGCCCGCCTCCAACGTCTGGGTGCACCGGGACAAGGTCGACCTCGACATCGCCGCGATCTTCGACCCGTTCGGCAACGCCGTGCACACGGCGCTGTCCTTCCCGCTCGTCGGGGAGGACGTGCTGATCACCGGTGCCGGCCCGATCGGCATCATGGCCGCCGCCGTCGCCCGCCACGCGGGTGCCCGCAACGTCGTCATCACCGACGTCAGCGAGGCCCGGCTGGAGATCGCCAGGAAGGTCGGGGTGGACCTCGCCCTGAACGTCGGCACCGAGACCATCGCCGACGGCCAGCGCCACCTCAGCCTGCGCGAGGGCTTCGACATCGGCCTCGAGATGTCCGGACGCCCCGAGGCCATGCGGGACATGATCGCGAACATGACGCACGGCGGACGGATCGCGATGCTCGGCCTGCCCGCGGCCGAGTTCCCCGTCGACTGGTCCCGCGTCGTGACCTCGATGCTCACGATCAAGGGAATCTACGGCCGCGAGATGTACGAGACCTGGTACGCCATGTCCGTACTCCTGGAGGGCGGGCTCGATCTCGCCCCGGTGATCACCGGACGCTACGGGTACCGCGACTTCGAAGCCGCTTTCGACGACGCCGCGAGCGGTCTCGGTGGCAAGGTACTGCTCGACTGGGCCGCCTGAAGCTCCTCGTACGCACCCCCGTAATCACCTGGGAGACATCCTCAATGTTCGACTCCGTACGCGACGACCTGCGCACGACCCTCGACGAGATCCGCGACGCCGGGCTCCAGAAGCCCGAGCGGGTCATCGGCACCCCGCAGTCCGCCACCGTCGCGGTCACCTCCGGTGGCCGCGCCGGTGAGGTCCTCAACTTCTGCGCCAACAACTACCTGGGCCTCGCCGACCACCCCGAGGTCGTCTCCGCGGCCCACGAGGCCCTGGACCGCTGGGGCTACGGCCTCGCGTCCGTGCGCTTCATCTGCGGCACCCAGGAGGTCCACAAGGAGCTGGAGCAGCGGCTCTCGGCCTTCCTCGGCCAGGAGGACACGATCCTCTACTCCTCCTGCTTCGACGCCAACGGCGGTGTCTTCGAGACGCTCCTCGGCCCCGAGGACGCGGTCATCTCCGACGCCCTCAACCACGCCTCCATCATCGACGGCATCCGCCTGTCCAAGGCCAAGCGCTACCGCTACGCCAACCGCGACATGGCCGACCTGGAGCAGCAGCTCAAGGAGGCCTCCGGGGCGCGGCGCCGCCTCGTCGTCACCGACGGCGTCTTCTCCATGGACGGATACGTCGCCCCGCTCGCCGAGATCTGCGACCTCGCGGACCGCTACGGCGCCATGGTCATGGTCGACGACTCGCACGCCGTCGGATTCGTCGGGCCCGGCGGCCGCGGCACCCCCGAGCTGCACGGCGTCATGGACCGTGTCGACATCATCACCGGCACGCTCGGCAAGGCCCTGGGCGGTGCGTCCGGCGGCTACGTCGCGGCGCGCGCCGAGATCGTGGCCCTGCTGCGCCAGCGCTCGCGGCCGTACCTCTTCTCCAACTCGCTCGCCCCGGTCATCGCCGCCTCCTCCCTCAAGGTCATCGACCTGCTGGAGTCCGCGGGCGACCTGCGCGAGCGGCTCAACGCCAACACCGCGCTCTTCCGCTCCCGGATGACCGAGGAGGGCTTCGACATCCTGCCCGGAGACCACGCCATCGCCCCCGTGATGATCGGGGACGCGGCGAAGGCAGGCAGGATGGCGGAGCTGCTCCTCGAGCGCGGTGTGTACGTGATCGGGTTCTCCTACCCCGTCGTGCCGCAGGGGGCCGCCCGCATCCGCGTCCAGCTCTCGGCCGCCCACTCCACCGACGACGTCAACCGCGCCGTGGACGCGTTCGTCGACGCGCGGAAGGCGCTGGAGGCGTAGCGACTCCCGCGACCAGGGACAATGGGGGCATGATCGATGCACGGCGGCTGCGCATCCTCCGTGCCGTGGCCGACCACCGTACGGTGACCGCCGCGGCCGCCGCGCTCTACCTCACGCCCTCCGCGGTGTCCCAGCAGCTCGCGGCCCTGGAGCAGGAGACCGGCCACCGGCTCGTCGAGCGCGGCGCGCGCGGTGCCCGGCTGACCGCGGCGGGGGAGATCCTGCTCACCCACGCCAACGCGGTGCTCGCACAGCTGGAGCGGGCCGAGGCGGAACTCGCCGACTACGGCGCGGGCGTGGCGGGCACCGTCACGGTCGCCGCGTTCGCGACGGGCATCGGCCTCGTCCTCGCCCCCGCGATCGCTGAGCTGTCGCGCACCGCACCCGGCATCCGGGTGCGGGTGCAGGACGCCGAGGGCGACGCCAGTGTGCCGATGGTGCTGGACCGGCAGGTCGATGTGGCGGTCGCCGTCGAATACCGCGGCGCGCCCGGCGAGGACGACCGGCGGCTGACCCGGGTGCCCCTGTACTCGGAGCCCTTCGACGCGGTGCTTCCGGCCGCCCACCCGCTCGCCCGCCGGGAACACGTGGCGGTCGCGGACCTCGCCAAGGACGCCTGGATCGGTCCCTACCCCGGCAATCCCTGCCACGACGTGGTGGTCCTGGCCTGCGAGCTCGCCGGGTTCGCACCCCGTCTCGAACACTCGTCGGACGACTTCCAGGCGGTGGTCGCGCTGGCCGGGGCGGGCGCCGGAGTGGCGCTGGTGCCCCGTTCGGCGCTGCGCGGCAGCGAGCCGGCCGAGGCGGTGATCCGGCCGGTCGACGGCGTCGTCCCGACCCGCAGGGTCTTCGCCGCGGTGCGGCAGGGGGCCGAGGGCCATCCGCTGATCAAACCGGTCCTCGACGCACTGCTCGCGGCGGCCCGGCCGGGTGGTGTCTCCGGGGCCAGGGCCGCGTGAGGACCGGCGCCCTCGTCCGCTCCGCCGTCCGGCGGAGCGGGGTTCACGCGGGCTGCAGCAGGTCCCACCGATTGCCGTAGAGGTCCTCGAACACCGCGACGGAGCCGTACGTCTCGTGGCGGGGTTCCTCCAGGAAGCGGACCCCGGCCGCCAGCATCCGGCTGTGGTCACCGGCGAAGTCCTCCGTGTGCAGGAAGAAGCCGACCCGGCCGCCGGTCTGGGCCCCGACCGCCGCCAGCTGGGCGTCGTCCCCGGCCTTCGCCAGCAGCAGCCCCGTGCCCGTCGTGCCGCGCGGCCGCACGACCACCCAGCGAGTGCCGCCGCCCCGGTCCGTGTCCTCCACCAGCTCGAAGCCGAGGGCGCCCGTGTAGAAGGACAGCGCTTCGTCGTAGTCGCGGACGACCAGGGTGACCAGGGCGATGTGGGACATGGGGATCCTCGTCCTCGGAATGGCGGGAGGGGGTAGTTATACGTAACACTAACGCGCTCCCGGTCCGCCCGTGGACAATGCGCGCCATGGACACGAACGACCTCGCCGCCCTGGTGGCCCGGGCCCGCGGGCTCGCCGCCCCGGGCGGCCGCCGCATCCTCGGCATCGCCGGCCCGCCCGGGGCGGGGAAGTCCACCCTGGCGGCCCGGATCGTCGACGCGCTCCCGGGCCGCGCCGTGCTCGTGCCGATGGACGGCTTCCACCTGGCCGGGGCGGAACTGGGACGGCTGGGACGGGCCGCCCGCAAGGGTGCCCCCGACACCTTCGACGCCGCGGGTTACGCGGCGCTCCTCGGGCGGCTGAGGAATCCGGACGAGCCCGGACCGGTCTACGCGCCCGCCTTCGACCGGACACTGGAGGAGCCGGTCGCCGGCTCGGTGCGCGTCGGCAAGGACATCCCGCTCGTCGTGACCGAGGGGAACTACCTGCTCCTGGACGAGGGTCCCTGGGCCGCCGTGCGCGGTCTGCTCGACGAGGTGTGGTTCCTCGACGCCGACCCGCGGGAGCGGGTGAGCGGCCTCGTGGAGCGGCACGTGCGCTTCGGCAAGTCCCGGGCGCACGCCGAGCGGTGGGTCGCCGGCTCCGACGAGCTCAACGCGCGGCTGGTCGAGCGGTACCGCGACCGCGCCGACCTGGTCGTGCGACGTCACTGAAGCCGCGTACGCACTCCCGCCCACACTCGCGTGCGCCGGGGCGGACGGGCAGGATGCTGTGTGCCGCATCGCCCGCCAGGAGGTCCCATGTCCAGCCCCGACCAGCCCGCGCCCTTCACCGCCGAGGACTACCGCGCCCGGATGGACCGCGCGGCGGCGTCCGCCGACGCCGCCGGCCTCGCGGGCGTCCTCGTGGCCCCCGGTCCCGACATGGTCCACCTGACCGGCTACCGGCTGCCGTCCGAGACCGAGCGCATCACGATGCTGGTGCTGCGGGCCGGACACGACCCCGTCCTCGTCGTCCCGGCGCTGGAGGCGGCGGACGCGGAGCGTGCCCCGGGTGCGCCGGCGCTGACCCTGAGGGAGTGGACCGACGCCGCCGATCCGTACGCCCTGACAGCGGCGCTGCTCGACCGCAAGGGCCGGTTCGGGATCAGCGACAACGCCTGGGCGCTCCACCTGCTGGCCCTGGGGAAGGACCTCCCCGACGCCTCCTACGCCTCCCTCACCGAAGCCCTGCCGATGCTCCGCGCCGTCAAGGACGCGGCCGAGCTGGAACGGCTCGCCGCGGCCGGGGCGGCCGCCGACGCCACGTACGAGGAGATCCTGAAGGTCCGGTTCTCCGGGCGCCGGGAGAGCGACGTGGCCGCCGACCTCGCGGCCCTGCTGAAGCGGCACGGCCACACGCAGGTCGACTTCACCGTGGTCGGCTCCGGGCCCAACGGTGCGAACCCCCACCACGAGGCCGGCGACCGGACCGTCGTGGCGGGTGACATGGTCGTCCTGGACTTCGGCGGGCTGAAGCACGGCTACGGCTCCGACACCTCCCGCACGGTCCACGTCGGCGAACCGACCGCCGAGGAGCAGCGCGTCCACGACGTCGTGCGGGAGGCGCAGGAGGCGGGCTGCCGCGCGGTCGGTCCGGGCGTCGCCTGCCAGGAGATCGACAGGGCCGCCCGCGCCGTCATCACCGAGGCCGGCTACGGCGAGCGATTCATCCACCGCACCGGCCACGGCATCGGCGTGACCACCCACGAACCGCCCTACATGATCGAGGGCGAGGAGCAGCCGCTCGTGCCCGGGATGTGCTTCTCCGTCGAGCCGGGCATCTATCTCCCCGGCCGGTTCGGCGTCCGCATCGAGGACATCGTGACCGTCACCGAGGACGGAGGCAGGCGGCTGAACACCACCTCGCGCGAGATGGCGATCGTGGAGTAGCCCGGCTGTCGCGCGACGCGTCAGGTTCAGGCCATATGGGCTGAAGTGCCATCCAGGGCACAGGAGTTGGTCAGTCGTCGGACAGCACCGCACAGGATTCCGGCGCCAGGTGCAGCACCCCGTCCGGTCCCGGAGTCCCGGTCGGCACCCACGAGGCCAGCACCCGGCCACCACCCCGGCGCCGGCCGGCGCCCAGTGGAATCGCGGCGGGCTTGCCCGACAGGTTGACCGCGATCCGCAGGTCTCCCCTCCGGCAGACCAGCCAGCGCGCCTCCTCGTCGAACGCCGTTCTCACCGAGGCGAGATCGGGGTCGGAGAGGTCGGGCAGGGAGTGGCGGAGGGCGATCAGCTCGCGGTGCCAGGCCAGGAGCCGGGCGTGCGGTTCCCGCTCCGCCTCGCTCCAGTCCAGGCAGGACCGGCCCCGGGTGTCCGGGTCCTGCGGGTCCGGGATCTCCCCCTCCGCCCAGCCGTGCTCCGCGAACTCGCTCCGCCTGCCGTCGCGCACGGCGCGCGCGAGGTCCGGATCGGTGTGGTCGGTGAAGAACTGCCACGGCGTCAGGGCGCCCCACTCCTCACCCATGAAGAGCATCGGGACGAACGGCCCGGTGAGCACCAGGGCCGCCGCACAGGCCTGGAGCCCGGTCGGGAGGGTGGCGGCGAGCCGGTCGCCGAGGGCGCGGTTGCCGATCTGGTCGTGCGTCTGCGCGTAACCGACGAAGCGGTGGGCGGGGGACCGGGTGACGTCGACGCGGCGGCCGTGCGTGCGGCCCCGGAAGCTGGAATACGTGCCGTTGTGGAAGAACGCGCTGGTCAGAGTCTTGGCCAGGGCGGCCAGGGGGGCCGCGGCGAAATCGGCGTAGTAGCCCTGGGACTCACCGGTGAGAGCGGTGTGCAGTGCGTGGTGGAAGTCGTCGTTCCACTGGGCGTGCAGGCCGATGCCGCCCTCGCCGCGGGGTGTCGTCGTCCGCGGGTCGCAGAGGTCGGACTCCGCGATCAGCGCGAGCGGCCGGCCGAGTTCCGACGCGAGCGCGTCGACGGCCGCGGACAACTCCTCCAGGAAGGTGAGCGCCCGGCCGTCGGCCAGGGCGTGCACGGCGTCCAGGCGCAGGCCGTCCAGCCGGTAGTCCCGCAGCCAGGCGAGCGCACTGCCCAGCAGGTACGCCCGGACCTCGTCCGACCCCGGGGCGTCCAGGTTGACGGCCGAGCCCCAGGGCGTGTGGTGCGTGTCCGTGAAGTACGGGCCGAAGGCCGGCAGGTAGTTGCCCGAGGGGCCCAGGTGGTTGTGGACGACGTCCAGGACGACCGCCAGACCCAGTCCGTGCGCCGTGTCGACAAAGCGCTTCAGTGCGCTCGGGCCTCCGTACGGCTCGTGCACGGCCCACAGCGACACTCCCTCGTACCCCCACCCGTGGGTTCCCGGGAAGGGGCAGACGGGCATCACGGACACATGGGTGATGCCGAGGTCCACGAGATGGCCGAGCCGCGCGGCGGCCGCGTCGAAGGTGCCCGCGTCCGTGAAGGTGCCGACGTGGAGCTCGTACAGGACGGCGCCGGGCAGGCCCCGCCCCGCCCACGTGGTCCGCCAGACGTGGGCGTCCTGGTCGACGACCGCGCTCTCGCCGTCCGGCCCGTCCGGCTGCCGCCGCGAACGGGGATCGGGGAGCACGGGGCCGCCGTCCAGCGAGAAGCCGTACCGGTCGCCGTCCCCGGCCTCCGCCTCGGCGGTCCACCAGCCGGGCCGCAGGGGGTCGCGCCCCATCGGGCCGCGTCCGCCCGCCGTGCACAGCGCCACGGCCCCGGCCTCGGGAGCCCACACCTCGAACCGCATTCACCACTCCTCGTCCATGAACCGGATGCCTCGCCGGAGGCCCCATGATCGGCGGAATTCGCGCGCACGGCCCCGGGACACTGGAGCGAGCCCGCACCTGACGATTAGGGTCTGGTCCTGATCATTGCCCTGCCGGGTTCCGCTCATTCGCGGCGAGCCCGGGCAGTACGACAAGGTCCCCCTTACGGCTGCTGGAGGCCGAGATGACCGTGCCGACGTTCCCACCCGGATTCCTGTGGGGTGCCTCCGCCTCCGCTTTCCAGACGGAGGGGGCCTTCGACGCCGACGGGAAGGGGCCCTCCGGCTGGGACGCATTCGCCGCGCAGCCCGGCCGCATCAAGGACGGCACCGACACCACCCGGGGCACCGGCTTCCACGAGCACTACCGCGAGGACGTCGCCCTGCTCGCCGGACTCGGCGCGGACGCCTTCCGCTTCTCCATCAGCTGGCCCCGTGTGGTCCCCGGCGGGAGCGGTTCGCTCAATCCCGCCGGGCTCGACTTCTACGACCGGCTCGTCGACGAACTCTGCGCCCACGGCATCACCCCCGCCCCGACCCTCTACCACTGGGACACCCCGCTCCCGCTCGACGAGGCGGGCGGCTGGCTGAACCGGGACACCGCCTACCGCTTCGCGGAGTACGCGGGGATCGTCGCCGAGCGCCTCGCCGACCGGGTGCCCATGTGGATCACCATCAACGAACCGGCCGAAGTGACCATGCTGGGCTACGCGCTCGGAGAGCACGCCCCCGGCCGCACCCTCCTCTTCGACGCCCTGCCCGCCGCCCACCACCAACTCCTCGCGCACGGACTCGCCGTGCGGGCGCTGCGCGCCGCGGGCGCGGACAACATCGGCATCGCGCTCTCCCACTCGCCCGTCTGGACGGCCGGCGACTCCGAGGAGGACCGCATGGGCGCCGAGCTCTACGACACCCTGACCAACTGGCTGTTCGCCGACCCGGTCCTCACCGGCCGCTACCCCGACGAGGGCTTCGCCGCCCTGATGCCCGGCCCGGTCGAGGACGACCTCAAGGTCATCTCGGCACCCCTCGACTGGTACGGCGTCAACTACTACAACCCGACCCTGGTGGGCGCCCCGCGGGCCGAGGCGCCGGCCTCCTTCTCGGGGTACTCCATGCCCGAGGGGCTGCCGTTCGGCATCAGGGAGATCGAGGGGTACGACACCACCGACTTCGGCTGGCCCGTCGTCCCCGAGGGACTCGCCGAGACGCTCGGCCAACTGCGTGACCGCTTCGGCGACCGGCTGCCGCCCGTCTACATCACGGAGAACGGCTGCGCCGTCGACGAGCCCGTCGCCGACGGCCGCCGCATCGCCTTCCTGGAAGGACACCTGGGGGCTCTGCGGACCGCCATCGACGCGGGTGTCGACGTGCGCGGCTACTTCACCTGGTCCCTGACCGACAACGTCGAGTGGACCGAAGGGGCCAGCAAGCGGTTCGGCCTCGTCCACATCGACTACGAGACGCTGCGGCGCACCCCCAAGGAGTCGTACGGCTGGTACCGCGACGTGATCAGCGCGCAGCGCACCGGGAACACGCAGGAGACGACGCTCACACCAGGTGGACACGCTCCTGCGTGACGCGGTGACCGGTCCGCGCCCGGGCGGCGGCCGTCGGGGCAACTCACGTGCGGACGAGGGGATTCGCGGGCTCCGGTGCAGGTCAGGCGTACCGATACCCGGGTTCTTCTGGACACCTCCGGCCTGTCGGCCCGACAATCGGCAGTGTGACGTCCTCCTTCGAGTCCCACACGTATCCCGCGCGGTTGTCCGACGCCCAGCGCGACCGTGTCCTCGGTGTGCTCAGGGACGGCGCCGCCCAGGGCAAGCTCTCCCACGACACCTTCCTGCGGCGCATGGAACTCGCCCTCGTCGCCAGGCGTCCCGAGGACCTGGCGGCGCTCACCTCCGACCTCGAGTCCGGCGGACGCTGGACCCGCGGGCTCTTCCGTGCCGTGAGCGGCGTCTCGGCCTTCCCCGCACGGGTCCGCAGGGCCTGGCAGTCGGAGCGGCTGCCCAAGCTGATGCTTCCGATGCCCGGCCCGCACCCCCTGCTCATCGGCCGTGACCCGGGCAACGGGCTCCGGCTCAGCCACGAGACTGTGTCACGGCTGCACGCCGAACTGACCGCGCACGGCAGCCGGTGGATCCTCCGCGACCTGGGCTCGACGAACGGCACCTGCGTCAACGGGCAGCGGGTCGTCGGATCCGTGGCGGTGCGCGACGGGGACCAGGTGAGCTTTGGCCGGATGACCTTCCGGCTCACCGCCTCGCTCCCGGTCCCCCCGGCCTGACCACGCGGCCCGAGGCCCGGCGGAGTCCCCGCACCCCGGCCGCGACACGCCGTAAGACGCCCGGGGTGACACCGTGCCGGCCACGGGGCTCCACGACGCCGCCCCGGGGGATGCGCTCCGGCCGGCTCAGCCGCGCCCGGTCGCGCCCGTACCGCCCGTCCGCACGAGAAGCGCCACCGGACGCTCCGTGAAGAGTTCCGCCACCGGGACCTCGGGGCCGGTGAACTCCCCGCCCTGCGACAGGAGGTCGGTCCACGGGCCCTCGCCGGGCAGCGTCAGCACCGTGTCCCGCCACCCGCCCTCCTCGGCGAGCCGCAGCGACAGACGCGTCACCGCCGTGACCACCTCACCGGACCGGCAGAACGCCAGGCAGTGCGCGGCCGCCGGGCCCAGGGCGGACACCGGGGCGTAGGTGCCGGACTCGCCGAAGAGCCCGGGGCGCTCCCGGCGCAGCCGCAGCGCCGCCGCGGTGAGTGCCGCCTTCTCGTCCCCGCCTCCCGCGGGCCTGCTGAACGGCCGGCGGTTGTCCGGGTCGACCAGCGCGATGTACTCCCGCTCCGTGCCCTGGTACAGGTCGGGGACGCCCGGCATCGTCAGGTGCACCAGCGCCGCGCCGAGGACGTTGGCCCGTACGAAGGGCGCGAGCTCCTGCGCGAACCGGGTCATCAGCACCCGCGCCTCGCCGGCGTCGCTGCCCGGCCCCGCCGCGACGAAGTCGGTCACCGCCCGCTCGTACGCCGGATCGGGCTCGGTCCAGCTCGTGAACAGACCCGCCTCCCGCACGGACTTCAGCAGCGCCGGCTCCAGCCTCCCCGCCATCTCACCCGCCGGCAGGCCCGCGCAGCCGTACGCCGACTGCCACGCCTGCCAGGCCAGCTGGGGGTCGGGCGCCGGCACGGGCGTCGCCCTGGACAACTGCTCCACCAGGGAGGACCACCTCTCCGGGCACTCCGACAGGACGGCGATCCTGGCCCGCACGTCCCCACTGCGTTTGGTGTCGTGGGTGGTCAGCACCGTGCCGGTGCCGGGCCAGTCGCGGCTGAGCCGGGTGCCGAAAGCGTGGAACTCCTCGGGGCTCACCGCCGGCCGGCCGGGGTCACCGCCCACCTCCGTCGCCGAGATCAGCGGGACGTACCGGTAGAACGCCGTGTCCTCCACGGACTTGGCGTGCAGGGCGGAGGCCGTCTGTGCGAACCGCGCGCAGAACGCCGCCTGCTCCGGCCCGTCGCCGAGGCGCCCCAGCGCCAGGTCCCGCACCACGTCGACCGCGTCGGCCTCCTGGGGGACGGAGAACGCGGCCCTCGCGTCCCGCAACGCCTCGGCCGGCAGCGTCGACTCCGCGATCTCCGTGAGCGGCCCGCCGGCCGTGACGTACGGCCGGTAGACGGGCACCCGTACCAGCAGCTCGCGGACCGCCGTGTGCAGCGCCCACGGGGCGTGGTCGCGCGTGGCGGGATCCCCGGCGCAGACCTGGACGGCGAGACGCGTCAGCCATTCCGTCTCGGCGGCCAGTTCGTGCGTGACGACGCGGTACGCGGCCCTGCGGACCGTGGCGGTCCAGTAACCGCCCCGGTCGCCCTGGGGGCCCGCGAAGTCCCGGTAGCGGCCGAGCAGATCCGCCGCGCCCATCGGGTCGGTGAACAGGCCGTCGATCCGGTGCAGTGCGTCGTACCCGGTGGTCCCCGCGACCGCCCAGGCGGGGGGAAGCGCCTCGGCACCCGTGAGGATCTTCTCCACCACCGTCCAGCGTCCGCCGGTGGCCTCGCCCAGCTGCCGGAGGTACTCCCCGGGGTCGGCCAGCCCGTCCGGATGGTCGACGCGCAGCCCGTCGACCACCCCGTCGCGGACCAGTTCGAGGATCTTGCCGTGGGTTGCGGCGAACACCTCGGGATGCTCCACCCGGACCCCGATCAGGTCGGAGATGGTGAAGAACCGCCGGTAGTTCAGCTCGGTCCTGGCCAGCCGCCACCAGGCGAGACGGTAGTGCTGGGCGGCCAGCAGTCCGGGCAGCGGGAGGTCCGCAGTGCCCTCGCGCAGCGGGAACTCCAGATCGGCGTAGCGGAGCACGGGCGTGCCGTCGTCCCGGGCGCCCCGCTCGAAGCCGGCGCTCTCCTCGCCGACCCGCCCCGCGAGCACCGGCAGCAGTACCTTCCCGCCGCCGGCCTCCCAGTCGATGTCGAACCAGCGGGCGTAGGGGGAGTCCGGGCCCTCGCGCAGCACCTCCCACAACGGGAGGTTGTGGCGGGGCGCGGCGGCCATGTGGTTCGGCACGATGTCCAGGACCAGCCCGAGGCCGTGGGCCCTCGCCGTGGCGGCCAGTTCCCGCAGCCCCTCCTCACCCCCGAGCTCGGCCCGCACCCTGCCGTGGTCGACGACGTCGTAGCCGTGTCCTGAGCCGGGCACGGCCTCCAGGACGGGCGACAGGTGCAGATGGGAGACGCCGAGCTCGGCGAGATACGGCACGGCGTCCGCGGCGGCGGCGAACGGGAAGTCCGGTTGGAGCTGCAGCCGGTACGTGGCGGTGGGCGTCATGGAGTCGTACGTACCCAGAGGGGCGGCGCAATCCCCACCTTCTCGGCCACCCGCCGCCGACCGGCGGCCCGCCGCCCCGCCCCGGCACCCCATCGGCCTACGCGGGGCGCTTCAGCACGCTCAGACTCCGGCCGACGAGAGTCACCCGCTCGCCCGCCGACACCTTGGGACCCGCGCCCGGCGGCACCCCGTCCGGCACCGCCGTGTCCACGACGACCTGCCACTGCTTGCCGTGGTTCATCGGCACGGCGAACTCCAGGGTCTCGGCCCCCGCGTTGAACATCAGGAGGAACGAGTCGTCGGAGATCCGCTCGCCGCGTGGCCCCGGCTCGGAGATCGCGTGGCCGTTCAGGAAGACCGTCATCGCCTTGGCGTGGGCCGCCTGCCAGTCCCGCTGGGTCATCTCCTCACCCCTGGGGGTGAACCA
Organism: Streptomyces sp. NPDC001822; assembly: GCF_042892135.1. Lineage (NCBI taxonomy): Bacteria > Bacillati > Actinomycetota > Actinomycetes > Kitasatosporales > Streptomycetaceae > Streptomyces > Streptomyces sp. NPDC001822. The sequence goes on along the minus strand of NZ_JBIATW010000005.1, from coordinate 420,518 downwards.
CGCGATGTCGGACAGCTCGTCGTGCGTGCCCTCCACAGGCCGGCCGTGGAAGAAGCGCCTGCGCCGGAAGACCGGGTGGTCGCGCCGCAGCCAGACCATCGCCCGGGTGAACTCCAGCAGGCTGGTGTCCGTGCCGGCACCGGCTCCGTCGTCGTCCTCGGCGCGCCTCGCGGCGGCCGGGTCGGGCCAGTGGACCCAGGAGAGCTCGTTGTCCTGGCAGTAGCCGTTGTTGTTGCCCCGCTGGGTCCGCGCGAACTCGTCGCCGTGGCTCAGCATGGGCACGCCCTGGGACAGCATCAGCGTGGCGACGAAGTTGCGCATCTGACGACTGCGCAGCTCCAGCACCTCCTTGTCCTCGGTCTCGCCCTCCGCGCCGCAGTTCCACGAGCGGTTGTGGCTCTCGCCGTCGCGGTTGCCCTCGCCGTTGGCCTCGTTGCGCTTGTCGTTGTACGAGACGAGGTCGTGCAGCGTGAAGCCGTCGTGGCAGGTGGCGAAGTTGATCGAGGCGAGGGGGCGCCTCCCGTCGTCCTGGTAGAGGTCCGACGAGCCCGTGAGGCGGCCCGCGAACTCTGCGAGCGTGCGCGGCTCGCCCCGCCACAGGTCGCGGACGGTGTCCCGGTACTTGCCGTTCCACTCGGTCCACAACGGCGGGAAGTTGCCGACCTGGTAGCCGCCCTCGCCCACGTCCCAGGGCTCGGCGATCAGCTTCACCTGGCTGACCACCGGATCCTGCTGCACCAGGTCGAAGAACGACGACAGCCGGTCCACCTCGTGGAACTGGCGCGCGAGCGTGGCCGCCAGGTCGAAGCGGAACCCGTCCACATGCATCTCGGTCACCCAGTACCGCAGCGAGTCCATGATCAGCTGGAGCACGTGCGGGGACCGCATCAGCAGGGAGTTCCCCGTGCCCGTGGTGTCCATGTAGTACTTCTGGTCATCGGCCAGGCGGTAGTACGAGGCGTTGTCGAGCCCCCGGAAGGAGAGCGTCGGGCCGAGGTGGTTGCCCTCCGCCGTGTGGTTGTAGACCACGTCGAGGATCACCTCGATGCCCGCTTGGTGCAGTGCCTTGACCGCCTGCTTGAACTCCAGCACCTGCTCGCCCCGGTCGCCCCACGAGGCGTAGGCGTTGTGCGGGGCGAAGAAGCCGATGGTGTTGTAACCCCAGTAGTTGGCGAGGCCCGCGTCCGCCAGCCGGTGGTCCTGGACGAACTGGTGGACCGGCATCAGTTCGATCGCCGTCACGCCCAGCTCGGTCAGGTGGGCGATGATCTCCGGGTGCGCGAGCCCCGCGTACGTGCCGCGCAGTTCCTGGGGAAGGCCCGGGTGCAGCATGGTCAGGCCCTTCACGTGGGCCTCGTAGATCACCGTGCGGTGGTAGTCCGTACGGGGGCGGCGGTCGTCGCCCCAGTCGAAGTAGGGGTTGACCACGACCGAGCTCATCGTGTGCGGCGCCGAGTCGAGGTCGTTGCGCTCGTCCGGCTTCCCGAACGGATAGCCGTAGACCGCCTCGCCCCACTCGATCTTCCCGGAGATCGCACGTGCGTACGGGTCGAGGAGCAGCTTCGCCGAGTTGCAGCGCCGCCCGTGCTGCGGCTCGTACGGGCCGTGCACCCGGAAGCCGTAACGCTGCCCCGGCATCACCCCGGGCAGATAGGCGTGGCGGACGAAGGCGTCGGTCTCGCGGAGCTCCACCGCCGTTTCCGAACCGTCGTCGTGCAGCAGGCACAACTCGATCCGGTCGGCGGCCTCCGAGAAGACCGCGAAGTTGGTTCCGGCGCCGTCGTAGGTGGCGCCGAGGGGATAGGCGTGTCCCGGCCAGACCTGCATAGATAGGACTCTTCCACTTCTGATCCGGGTGCTGGGGGTTTTCGCCCCGATACTCCCCGAAAGACGGTCCTGTACCTAGTACGTCGGCCGGTGCGGCCGGGTCCCGTCGACGCGACCCCGCCGGGCCGGTCAACCTGGGACACCTCCGTGTCGCCCGGACAGGGGTCACGGTCCGCCCGACAGCTCCTCCGTCCGGTATGCGGCATGCGAGAGGGTGCGCAATCACTATGAACCATCTCACTCCACCCGATCTCGTCGCAAGGAACAGGCCGGACGCACAAAGGAGTTGAGTGAGGAGCATGTGCATCCTGCTGCACCGGCTCCCGCTTGCGGAGTACCCTTCCTTGATCGTTGGTGGGGGAGTGGAAGGCGGTACGCGGGTGAGCTCGGGAGGATTCGAGCTGCCCCCAGGTGACGCAGGTCACGAGGGGGAATCGACCGATGCCCAGCCGGGGGCGGTCTCCCTCGCACAGCCCATGGAGATCGGCGCCGAGCTGGACTGGGGCGCGGACGCCTGGAACGAGGTGCGCACCCGCGCCCAGCGGGCGGGGCGTGCGTACATCTGGCTGAATCTGGTGGAACAGCGGCTGCGCGCCGTGGTCTCCGCGGTGATCCGGCCGATCTACGAACCGGTGCACGGCGAGGACTGGGTGGTCGCCGCCGCGGGGCCGGCGGGGCAGGAGTGGGTGCAGCGCGCCGTCGCGGTCCGCGAGGTCTCCCGCCGCAAGGGCTATCTGCTCGACCCGGCCGACGACAACGTCCTCAGCTTCCTGACGCTGCCGCAGCTGCGCGAGCTGATGGTCCAGCACTGGCCCTGCTTCGAGCCCTACTTCGACGACCGGCGCGAGGTGGAGCTCGCACTGGACGAGCTGGAGGTGGCGCGCAACGTCGTCTCCCGCAACCGCGCGCTCAACGAGGCGGTCCTCGCGCAGGCCGAGCGGGCCTCCGCCCGGCTCCTGGAGATCCTCGGCAGCGGGGCGGCGGTCCCGTCCGCCGACCGGCTGCCCGTCGACGCGGTCGAGGAGCTGGTCGGCGACCGCTACGCCGACGTGGTGTCCGTCCACCCCGACCGGGTGCGGCTGCAGCGCCAGCTGCCCGCCGAGGACCTCTTCGGGGGCGCCCGCCGGCTGGACGCGATCGGCATCGGGCTCAACCTCCTCACGCAGAACTTCTCCGGACGCAGGCTGGTCCGCCTCGCCGAGTCCGGCTGCCGGGTCAGGCTGCTCTTCATCAACCCGGCGAGCAGCGCGGTCAAGCGCAGGGAGCGCGAACTGGGCCTCAAGAAGGCCGAGCTGAGCCGCTCGGTGGAGATGAACATCCTGCACATGCGCCGGGTCCGCTCCAGGCTGCGCGACCCCGACGCCTTCCAGATCCACGTCTTCGACGAGACACCGCGCTTCACGGCCTACCTGGTGGACGGCGACGGGCCCGACGCCGTCGGGGTCGTCCAGCCCTATCTCCGGCGCGCACGCGGCATGGAGGCGCCCGTGCTGGTGCTGCGCGGCGGCGGGCGTGCGGTGGTCCGGGCGGGGCAGGACAGCGAGCACGGACTCTTCGAGACCTACCGCGAGGAGTTCGAGTCGGTCTGGACGGACTCCAGGCCCGTCTCCTGACGCCCCCTCCTCCCGTTGTCAGTGGCGCGTGCGAGGGTTGGTCATCACTCGGGGGAACGCACCACATGAGGAGGCAGGGGATGAGCTGGCACCAGGAGCGCCTGGTCGGTTTCGACCTGGAGACGACCGGCACGGACCCGTCGGAGGCCAGGATCGTCACCGCCGCGGTCGTCGCGGTGGACAGCGGGCACGGCGAGCCGGTCCGCAGCGGCACCTGGCTGGCGGACCCCGGCATACGGATTCCCGAGCAGGCCTCGGCCATCCACGGCATCAGCAGCGAGCGGGCGGCGGCGGAGGGCCGCCCGGTCCGCGAGGTGGCGGACGAGATCGCCGGGACGCTCGTGGAGTACTGGCGCGAGGGTGTGCCCGTGGTCGCCTACAACGCCGCGTTCGACCTGAGCCTGCTCTCCGCCGAGCTGCGGCGCCACGGCCTGCCGTCCCTGGGCGACCGGCTGGGCGGCCGGGAGGTCGGACCCGTCATCGACCCGTACACCATCGACCGCGCCGTCGACCGGTACCGCAAGGGCAAGCGCACCCTGGAGGCCGTCTGCGTGGAATACGGGGTGGTGCACGGCGGGGCGCACGACGCGGCCGCCGACGCGCTGGCGGCGGTGCGCGTGGCCTACGCGATAGCGGAGCGGCACCGCTCGGTCGCCGCCCTGCGGACCACCGAACTGCATGAGCGTCAGATCGAGTGGTATGCGGACTGGGCCGCCGACTTCCAGAAGTTCCTGCGCCGCAAGGGCACCGCCGACGCGGTGATCGACGGCCGATGGCCGCTGCGGGAGCCGGCCGCGGTGACCGCCTCCTGACGCCGCCCGCTCAGAAGGGGTACCAGCGCACCTCGGGGTCGTCCTCGCGCAGCGACGCCACCCTGCGGCGGAACTCCGCCAGCGCCTTCGGGTTCACCGCGGCGTGCTGGGAGACCCAGGCGCAGCTCGCCGTCTCGCGGGCGCCGCGCAGCACCGCGCATCCCTCCCAGGTGCGCACGTCCCAGCCGTAGGCCTCGGTGAAGTCGTCGTAGGCGTCGGCGGGCAGGCCGTACCGGTCCCGGGAGAGCGCGAGGACCACCAGATCGTGCTCGCGCAGATCGGCCGAGAAGGTCTCCAGGTCGACCAGGACCGGCCCGTCGGGGCCGATGTGGACGTTCCGGGGGAGGGCGTCGCCGTGAATCGGGCCCGGCGCCAGGTGGGGGGCCAGGGCGGCAGCGGCTTTCGCGAAACCGTCGCGCCGGCCCCGCAGGTAGTCCGCGTCGGCGGGGTCGATCGCGTCGCCCGCCAGTCGCAGCCAGCGCTCGACCCCGCCCAGCAGTTCCCGGCGCGGGAGCGTGAAGTCCTCTGGCGCGGGAAGGGCGTGCACCTGCGTGAGCAGCGGCGCCAGATCGCGTGGCAGCGGCGGGCGCACGGCATCCGGGAGCCGGTGCCAGAGCGTCACCGGGTGCCCCTCCACCAGCCGGGCGTCCGGTTCGACGGCCCGCACGGCGGGCACGCCCGAATCGGCCAGCCAGCGGGCCACGGCCACCTCGCGGGCTGCCCGCTCCCGCAGCTCCGGGTGGTGCGTCGCGTCCCGGCCGACCTTGACCACAAGGTCCCCGTCCGCGAACACCGCGTTCTCGCCCAGCGCGAGGAGCCCGGCGCCGCCCGGCAGTCCGGCGGCGGTCAGAACCTCGCGTGCGCGCATCTCGTCCATGGCCGGATTTTCTCATCCCCGCAGGCCACCTTGACGAACGGGCGGCCCGTCAGCACGATGACGGAGGCCGCCCCGGCAGCCATTCGGGTATGAAACCGATCCAATCGGGTAAAGGGGTCGAATTCATGGCAATGGCGACCGCAACAACGCGGTCCGGGCGCAAGGTCCCCCGGAAGGGGCCGCACGTGCGCCGCCGGGGGCGGGACACGGCGACCTGGTTCCTGGTGCTGCCCGCGCTGATCCCGATCCTGATCCTCAGCGTCGGCCCCCTGCTGTACGGCATCGCCCTGGCCTTCACCGACGCGCAGTCGGGGCGTACCCGCTCCACGCAGTTCGTCGGCGTACTCAACTTCCAGGACCTGCTGCACGACGGCCTGTTCTGGGAGTCCTTCCGGATCGGGCTGCTGTGGGCCGTCGGCGTCACGGTGCCGCAGTTCGTCCTCGCCCTCGGCCTCGCACTGCTCCTCGACGCGAACCTCCGGATGCGCTGGCTGGCCCGGGCGCTGGCGATCATTCCCTGGGCGATGCCCGAGGTGGTCGTCGGCATCATGTGGCGCCTCGTCTACAACCCCGACGCGGGCATCCTGAACGAGACGATCCGCGACCTCGGGCTCGGGGACGGCCGGGACTGGCTGACCGGCCTGGCCACGGCCCTGCCCGCCGTGATCGTCGTCGGCGTCTGGGCCGGCATGCCCCAGACCACGGTCGCGCTCCTCGCGGGACTCCAGAACACCCCGCACGAACTCCACGAGGCGGCCGCCCTGGACGGGGCCGGAGCCTGGCGCCGCTTCCGCACCGTCACCTGGCCCGCCCTCAGGCCGGTGGCGCTCGCCATCAGCGCCCTCAACTTCATCTGGAACTTCAACTCCTTCGCCCTGGTCTACGTCCTGACCAGCGGCGGTCCCGGCGGCCGGACCAGGCTGCCGATGCTCTTCGCCTACGAAGAGGCGTTCCGCTACGGACAGTTCGGCTACGCCGCCGCCATGGGGTGCGTGATGGTCGCCGTCATCTCGGTGATCCTCGCGATCCATCTCGCCGGCCGGCTCAGGGGAGGCGAGGACGCATGAGCCTGCGTACGGGCAGAACCGCGCGCGCCGGACAGTACGCCGCGCTGCTGTGCTACCTCGTCTTCCTGGCCTTCCCCTTCCTCTGGCTGATCTCCACCGCCTTCAAACCGGCGCGCGAGCTGGGGTCGCTCCACCCGACCTGGATCCCCCGGGACCCGACCCTGGACAACTTCCGGCAGGCCTTCGACGAGCAGCCGCTGCTCAGGGCGGCGGCCAACTCGCTCACCGCGGCGCTCTGTGCGGCACTGATCGCGGTGCTCATCGCCACCCCCATGGCCTACGTGATGGCACGTCACCGGGGACGCGTGGCCACGGCCGCGACCGGGTGGGTCGTGATCAGCCAGGCGTTCCCCTTCGTCCTGGTGATCATCCCGCTCTTCCTCGTCCTCAAGAACCTGCACCTGATCAACTCGCTGTGGGGTCTGATCCTGGTGTACGTCGTCTGGTCGCTGCCCTTCGCCCTGTGGATGCTCGCCGGATACGTCCGTGCCGTGCCCCCCGAACTCGAGGAGGCGGCGGCGGTCGACGGGGCCGGGAAGGCGCGCACCCTCCTCTCCGTCACCGCGCCGCTGCTGGCCCCGGGGATCGTCGCCACGGCGCTGTTCGCCTTCATCACCGCGTGGAACGAGTTCTTCTTCGCCCTCGTCCTCCTCAAGACCCCGGAGAAGCAGACCTTGCCGGTCGTACTCACCCATTTCCTCGGCGCGGAAGGGGTGGCCGACCTCGGCCCGCTCGCCGCCGCCGCGTTCCTGGCCACCCTGCCTTCCCTCGTCCTCTTCGCCGTCATCCAGAAGCGGATCACGGGCGGTCTGGCGGCCGGGGCGGTGAGGCAGTGATGCGGCTCCCCGCGACGGCCGCGGTGCTCACCACCGCGTTCGCGCTCCTGCTCTCGGGCTGTTCCGGCGACGGCGGGGGCGACAAGGACGCCGACGGCACCGTCCGGCTCAGCTTCCAGTCGCTCGCCTGGCAGAAGGAGTCGGTGGAGGCCAACAAGCAGCTCGTCCGGGAGTGGAACGCCGGCCACCCGGACATCCAGGTCGACTACGTCCAGGGCAGCTGGGACAACGTCCACGACCAGCTGCTCACCTCCTTCGAGGGCGGCGAGGCGCCGGACATCATCCACGACGCGTCGGACGACCTCGCGGACTTCGCGTACGGCGGCTACCTCGCCGACCTGCGCACCCTCCTGCCCGGCAGGCTGACCGACGACATCCCCGAGCAGTCCTGGGCGACCACCACCTTCGGCGACGGCGTCCACGGAGTCCCGTTCCTCCAGGAACCCAAGGTCCTGATCGCGAACAGGAAGATCCTCGACTCCTCCGGCGTACGGATCCCGACCCCCGAGAAACCGTGGACCTGGGCCGAGTTCCGGAAGGTGACCGCCGAGCTGACCGGCAAGGGGCGGTACGGCGTCGCCTGGCCGCTCAAGGAACCGGTGTCCGTGACCCTCAACCTCGGTCTGTCGGCCGGCGGGCAGCTCTTCCACCGGGGCGCGGACGGCAGGGCGGAGATCCGCTTCGGCGAGGGGGACGAGGTCATGCCGCGCACGGTCCGCGACCAGGTCGGGTCCGACGGCAGCGCGGCGCGGACGGCGCTGGGCATGGGGGGCTCGGACACGCTACCCGGCTTCTTCGGCGGCCGGTACGCCATGGTCCCGCTGGGCTTCTCCTATCGCCAGCAGGTCGTCGAACAGGCGCCCGAGGGCTTCGAGTGGACGGTTCTCCCCATGCCGGCGGGCAGCGGAGGCATCGCCCAGGGCGTCAGCCCGCAGACCCTGTCCGTCGCGGAGGAGAGCCCGCACAAGAAGGAGGCCGTGCGGTTCATCGACTTCATGCTGCGCCCCGCGAACATGGTGCGCCTGGCCAAGGGCGACTGGATGCTTCCGACCGGCACCGAGGCGCTGGCGGACCCGGCCCTGCACGTGACGGAGAACGGCTGGGCGACGGGGACGGCCCTCGCCCGCGCACTGCGCCCGGCCCCCGCGCAGTCGGTGCGCGGCTACCCCGAATGGAAGGACAAGGTGGCCACCCCGGCGCTGCAGGAGTACTACAGCGGTGCCATCGGCACCGAAGAACTGAGGAAGCGCCTGGTCGAGGACGGCAACCGGGTGCTCGACCGCTACCAGCGCTGATCCGGTGGCCCCGGCCCCCCGGAGCAGCGCTGGTAGCGGTCGTCCCGGGGCCACGGCCACCGGCGACCCGCACGAGGTGCGGTCGTGCCCGTCTGCCGCAGGCGTCCGCTGTTCCGGCGAGCTGGCGCGGCCGCTCGGCGGCGTACCCGAAATCGACTGGACGAGACGTATCGTCTCGCTTATGTTCGACGGCATGACACCGACTCCGCGTGCCCATGTCGCCATGTTCTCCATCGCCGCCCACGGGCACGTGAACCCGAGTCTCGAAGTGATCCGGGAGCTCGTCGCGCGCGGGCACCGGGTCAGCTACGCGATCCCCGCCTCCTTCGCCGACGTGATCGCCGCGACCGGGGCCGAGCCGGTGATCTACACCTCCGTGCTGCCCACCGCGCCCGAGGACTGGGGCAGCGAACTCATCGACTACTACGAGCGGTTCCTCGAGGACGCCGTCCAGGCCCTGCCGCAGCTGGCCGAGGCGTTCGAGGGCGACGAGCCCGACCTCGTCCTGCACGACATCACCGCGTATCCGGCCCGGGTGCTCGCCCACCGGTGGGGTGTGCCCGCCGTCCAGCTCTGGCCCAACCTGGTTCCCTGGGAGGGGTACGCCGAGGAGGTGGGGGAGCCGGCGACCGCCGGGCTGAGGCAGACCGAGCGGGGCCGCGCCTACTACGCGCGCTTCGCGGACTGGCTCGCCGGGAACGGCCTGGGTCACCTCTCGTCCGACGATTTCGTGGCGAGGCCCCGTCGTGGCCTGGTGCTGATCCCGGAGGTGCTCCAGCCGAACGCCGACCGCGTGGACCACGGCAGGTTCACCTTCGTCGGTGCCTGCCAGGGCGACCGGGCCGAGCAGGGGGAGTGGAAGCGGCCGACCGGCGCGGAGAAGGTCCTGCTCGTCTCGCTCGGGTCGTCGTTCACGGGCGAGCCGGCGTTCTACCGCGCGTGCGTCGAGGCCTTCGGCGATCTGCCGGGCTGGCACGTCGTGCTGCAGATCGGCGCCCACGTCGACCCGGCCGAACTCGGACACGTACCGCCGAACGTCGAAGTGCACCCCTGGGTACCCCAGTTGTCCGTGCTGAGGCAGGCGGACGCCTTCATCACCCACGCGGGCGCGGGCGGCAGTCAGGAAGGGCTCGCCACCGGGACTCCGATGGTGGCGGTCCCGCAGGCGGTCGACCAGTTCGGCAACGCGGACATGCTCCAGTCCCTGGGGGTCGCCAGGCATCTGCCGAAGGAGGAGGCCGACGCGGTGGCCCTGCGAGCCGCCGTCCTCGACCTGGTGGGCGACCCCGAGGTGGCGGCGCGGCTCGCGCGGATCGGGGAGCGGATGCGGGGCGAGGGGGGCACGCGGCGGGCGGCCGATCTCGTCGAGGCGGAGCTCCCGGCCCGGTAGGGCCACGTCCCGTACCGAGTCCCTCCGCGGGCGCCGACCATGGACCCGACCGGCGGACGTAGGCCACGCCGTCGGAGAGATCGCCTACGGGTATGCCACCCCGGGGACGCTTTCGAGGCCCGGCCCCTGCGGGCACCGGGAGAGCGGGGAGCCCGCGGGGGGTGACACGCATCGCCCGCCGGCTGCGGCCGGCGGGCGATGCGTGGGGGCAGCGAGTGCGCCAAGGGACGCCGGAGCCGGTTTATCTGACGGCACAACGGGTGTCAGAGAGCTGGTGCAGGCCCCTTGCCACCCGTCACTGTCCGCAGAGCGCGGGCGGCGCATCCAGCCGCTGGACCACTAGACGCCGTAGGAACCCGAGCAGCTCCAGGACGACGTCGACTTGCTCCGCTCGCAGATCGAGATGCTGGCGACGTCGCTGTCGTAGTCCGCGCTGGCAGAGGCCCCGGCAGCCGTCGTCAGCTGGGGATAGGTGTTGTTCGCCAGGTGGATCTGGATCTTGGCCGCGTCGACCGCACCGTCGTAGGGGCGGCTGATCCATGCCCAACTGGCCCTGCCGCTGCCCGGGCAGTTGTCCACCTGGACCTGCGTCTTGCCGTAGCTGTAGTACTTGGTGCAGCCCTGCGTGGTCGGCGATCCGTCGGCAGCGGCGGGTGAAGCCGCGACGGCCGTCAGCGCCCCCACGGAGAGGACCATGGCGGTGCCGAACTTGAACAGCTTGCCGGGGCGACGCTCAGTCATTTTCTTCCTTCGATGTTTCAGGGGACCGCAGCTCCACGGCAGTCCGTGGCGAGCGCGGGTCCTCTGGCAGGTGTGCTCGGAGGGTGGCGGCGGTCGATCTCATCGCCTTTCGGCCTGACGGCCGAGTCGCACCCGGAGCAGCTTGACGCATCAAGAATCTACTTGACCAAGCAAGAGTACTTATGCGCTGATGATGCGTCAATTCACTTGACGTGCAGGGCCGATCGGTGCGGGTCGCGGCCACTCGGAAGGCCGGTGGTGCGTGGGTTGGGGTGAAAGGTGGCGCTTCTTCCGTGTCTGAGGTCTTCTGATGACGCTCGGTCGTGTCGCCGGATGATGAGTGACGGGGGTGCGGGCGTTCTGTGGTGAAAGTTCGCCGACTGCGTGACGGCTCCATGAAAATCTTGATCTGCTCGCGTCAATCGAGCAGTGTTTCGACCCAACCCCCGGAGATCTTCCGGCCGAGGGTCAATCCCCCCACAAAGAATGACGAGGAGACCCCTCTTCATGGCAACTCACAAGCGCGCTCGCTCGCTCAAGCTCACCGCGTCGATAACCGCCGTGGCGGCCGCCGCCGGTGTCACCCTCTTCACCACCCAGCTCGCCGGTGCCGCTCCGGCCCCCGCGACGGGCACCGTCTACGGCGCCGACGCGGCCTCGGCCGTCTCCGGCAGCTACATCGTGATGCTGGACAAGAAGGCCGACAAGGCCGAACTCGCCCAGGAGTACGGCGGCAAGCTGAAGCGCACCTACAGCTCCGCCATCAACGGATTCTCCGCCAGCGGCCTTTCGGACGCCGAGGCCGAGCGGCTCGCCGCCGACCCGGCCGTGGCCAAGGTCGTCCAGAACAAGAAGTTCCACATCGACGCCACGCAGGACGACCCGCCGTCCTGGGGCCTGGACCGGATCGACCAGGCCGAGACCGCCGGGGACGGCGCCTACACCTATCCCGACGCCGCGGGCGACGGCGTCACCGCCTACGTCATCGACACCGGTGTCCGCGTCACCCACACCGACTTCGGGGGACGGGCCACCTCGGGCTTCGACGCCGTGGACAACGACGACGACGCCGACGACGGCAACGGGCACGGCACGCACGTGGCCGGGACCATCGCCGGTTCCGCGTACGGAGTCGCCAAGAAGGCCAAGATCGTGGCCGTCAGGGTGCTGGACGACGCCGGCTCGGGCACGACCGAGCAGGTCGTCGCCGGTATCGACTGGGTCACCGCGAACCACAAGGGTCCGTCCGTCGCCAACATGAGCCTGGGCGGAGGCGCCGACCCGGCACTCGACGCGGCTGTGCAGAAGGCGATCGCCTCCGGTGTCACCTTCGCGGTGGCCGCCGGCAACGAGTCGAGCGACGCGGGGGAGGGCTCGCCCTCCCGTGTCCCCGAGGCCATCACGGTCGCCTCGTCCACGAAGGACGACGAGCAGTCGTCGTTCTCCAACTTCGGCTCCGTCGTGGACATCTACGCCCCCGGCTCGGACATCACGTCCGCCTGGAACGAAAGCGACGACGCCACCAACACCATCTCCGGCACGTCCATGGCGACCCCCCACGTCGTCGGCGCGGCCGCCGTGTACCTGGGCGGGCACCCGGACGCCACACCCGAAGCGGTCGCCACGGCGCTCACCGGGGGCGCCACCCCGGACGCCATCGGCAACGCGACCGAGGGCACGGCCAACAAGCTCCTGAAGATCGTCGAGTAGCGCGAGGCGCGACGGCCGCCGTGCCCTCCCCCACGGGGCGCGGCGGCCGTCGGCAGGCCATCCGGCCCGACGAGGACCGCAAGCCCTAGGCTGGGGACATGAGCACGATGTACGCGGCGCTGCTGCGCGGGGTCAACGTCAGCGGCCACCGGCGGGTCCCCATGGCGGAACTCCGCACACTGCTCGGAGAACTGGGCCACGAGGACGTCGCGACGTACCTGCAGAGCGGGAACGCCGTGTTCCGCAGTGCGGCGGGCGACGAGAACACCCTGGCCGCGGGGATCGAGCGGGCCATCGAGGAACGGTTCGGGTTTCCGGTCGACGTTCTCGTGCGTACGGGCGCCTATCTCGCGGACGTGGCGGACGGCTGCCCCTTCCCCGCCGCCGAGCTGGAACCCAAGCAGCTGCACGTCACCTACTTCGACCGGTCGGTCGACGACTCGCGCTTCGCCCCGCTCGACGCCGCGGCATTCCGTCCCGAGGAGTTCCGGCTGGGGGACCGGGCCCTCTACCTCTATGCACCCGACGGACTCGGCCGGTCCAAGCTGGCCGTCGCGCTGGGGCGCCCCGCGTTCAACCGCGGTCTCGTGGCGACGAGCCGCAACTGGAACACCGTGGTCAGACTGGTGGAGATGACGCGTGACTGAGCCCGAGCCGGCCGTGGCCGCCGCCATCGAGGGTGAGCTGCGGCTCCTCGATCCGGTGGTGCGGACCTCCGCCGACCAGCTGGCCGCGCTGCTGCACCCCGACTTCCGGGAGATCGGCACCAGCGGGCGGCTGTGGGAGCGGGACTCGATCATCGCCATGCTCACGGACCCCGGCGCACCCCGTCCCGGTCCCCTCACCGCGTCCCGTATGAGGGGCGACCGGCTGGCGTCCGATCTGGTCCACCTCACCTTCGACACCGAGTCCAGGGGCCTGCGCTCGCACCGCAGCTCGCTGTGGCGGCTGACCGCACAGGGCTGGCGTCTCTACTTCCATCAGGCGACGCCGTTCATCGACGATCCGTTCGCCGAGGCCTGAGGGCCCGCTCCCGTGGTCGCCCGGCCGCCCCTCAGCACAGGCCGTGCCCGGCTCGCAAGAGTGCGCCCCCGGTCCGATCCGCCCGCCCGGCGCAGCCGGTTCTCGCCGGAAAGACGGGTTTCGGCCAACCGGGGCGCCCGGGCAAAACGCTGGTAAAGAGCCTGAACGGACAGGGTGCCGACGGCTCCGGTCCGGGCTGCCGAGGCATCCGTGCGCCCGGCTGCCGGGCCGTCGCGGCGTGTGTGAACGCGATGCGCGCGGACGGGAACCGACGTCCGCTCCCCACTTCGCGCTTTGCTGCAATTCGCAGGCGCGCTCCGTTCGGTGAGCGGACGCCGATGTTCGGAGGGCACGTGTGCGGGGTGCGGGGTTCACGGTCCGTTCTCCGCCACGGTCCGGAAGGGGGTCTTGCCACCGGACCGACCGGAGTCAAGGATTCGGGGCGTGCGGTTGGCAGGTTCACGACCAGACCCACCTGGTCGCGGAGAACCGCACAAACTCGGCCGGCCCACCCAGCCGGCCGGTCACCCCCCAAAGACGGAGGATCCTGTGACCTTCAAGCGTTTCGCCCCCCTCGGTTCGCTCTCCAGACGCGCTCGCCTCATCGCCGCGACCTCAGGTCTGGTCACCGCCGTGGCACTCGCGGCCCCCACCGCCGTGGCCCAGGCCGCATCGGACACCGTGACGAAGGCGGAACTCAGCTCGGCCAGTTCGGCCGTGCGCGGTGCCGACATCGCCGGCACCGCCTGGTACACCGACGCGAGCACCGGCAAGCTCGTCGTGACCGTCGACAGCACGGTCACCGCCGCCGAGATCGCGACGATCAAGAAGTCGGTCACGGACTCGGGCGCCAAGGCCGACGTCAAGCACACCGACGGCACGTTCAACAAGCTCATCGCGGGCGGACAGGCCATCTACGCCGGCGGCGGACGCTGCTCGCTGGGCTTCAACGTCCGCAGCGGCAGTACCTACTACGCGCTGACCGCCGGGCACTGCACCGAGATAGGCAGCACCTGGTACACCAACTCGGGCCAGACCACCCTGCTCGGCACCCGGGCCGGCACCAGCTTCCCGGGCAACGACTACGGCCTGATCCGGCACTCCAACTCGGCCAACGCCGACGGCCGGGTCTACCTCTACAACGGCAGTTACCAGGACATCACCTCCGCCGCCAACCCCAGCGTCGGACAGTCCGTCAGGCGCAGCGGATCCACCACCGGCGTCCACGGCGGTTCCGTCACCGGGCTGAACGCGACGGTCAACTACGGAGGCGGCGACATCGTCTCCGGCCTGATCCAGACCAACGTCTGTGCCGAGCCCGGCGACAGCGGCGGCCCGCTCTTCGCCGGATCCACGGCACTGGGCCTCACCTCGGGCGGCAGCGGCAACTGCAGCTCGGGCGGAACCACCTTCTTCCAGCCGGTCGTCGAGGCGCTGAACGCCTACGGCGTCAGCGTCTTCTAGGCACCACCCCTGCTCCGACGGGCCGCGCTCCCCGAGCGCGGCCCGTTGCCGTCCCCGCTTCCCGGGAGGACCGGCGCTGTGCCAGGCTCGCCCGCATGCGCTACATCATCGTGGGAGCGGGCGCCGTGGGCGGCGCCGTCGGCGGGCGGCTGGCGGAGGCGGGCCACGAGGTGGTGCTCGTCGCGCGGGGGAAGCAGTACGCCGCTCTGCGCGAGGGCGGGCTCCGCCTCACCACGCCCGAGGGGACACGCACGCACCGTCCCCCCGTCGTCGACGGGCCGGCCGGGCTGCGCCTGGCGGGCGACGACGTCCTCGTCCTCACGGTGAAGACACAGGACGCCACCGACGCCCTCGACGCCTGGAGCGCGGCCCCGGTGGAGGGTGGCGGGACCGCGGCGGAACGGCTCCCCCTGATCTGCGCACAGAACGGTGTCGAGGGCGAGCGGCTGGCCCTGCGCCGCTTCCGCCGCGTCTACGGCTGTTGCGTCTACCTCCCCGCGACCTTCGTCGAGCCCGGCAGGGTCGTCGCCGCCGGGGCTCCGCTCACCGGCATCCTGCACCTCGGCCGTTACCCGTCCGGCACCGACGACATCGTGCGAGCGATCGCCGCGGACTGGGAGAGGGCCGGGCTGGAGGTACCCGTCGTCCCTGACGTGATGCGCTGGAAGTACGCCAAGCTGCTGTCCAACCTCGCCAACGCGGTCGAGGCGGTCACCGGGGTGCTCGGCGGCCCCGAGGGACGCGCCCTGGCCGGCCGGGCGCGGGCGGAAGGACAGGCGGTCTTCCGGGCCGCGGGCATCGAGGCCACCGGGAGCGAGGAGCAGGAGGCGGCACGCGGAGGCAGGATCCGCTTCGACCCGGTCGACGGCTCAGAGCGGGGCGGCGGGTCGTCCTGGCAGAGCCTCGCCCGGGGCACGGGCACCATCGAGGCCGACTACCTCAACGGCGAGATCTCCCTCCTCGGCCGACTGCACGGTGTCCCGACGCCCGTCAACGACGTCCTGCGGCGCACCGCGAACACCTTCGCCCGCGAGCGGCGAGCGGCGGGGTCCATGAGCGTCGCGGAGCTCACCGCACTGGCCGACGCGGAGTCCTGATCCCAGGGCGCCCGGTGCCGTGCCCCTTCGCAACCGTCTCACCCACCACGCGTGAGATCTCCGGCGCGTCCGGGCGCTCGGCGGACGCGATCCGCAGCGTCCGCCTGACGCCGTCTCAGGCGCTCAAGGCCCCCGGCATCACGGCACGCGCCTCGTCGTACCGGGTCAGCAGCAGCCTGGCGAGCGCGGGGGACGGGCCCAGCACACCGGCCAGCACATCGGCCCCCGCCTCCACCGCGCCCGCGGCGATCCGGTCAGGGAGGCGGCCGGGGGCGATCACGTACGGGGCGACCGCCACCCGGGCGATCCCGTCGGCCCGCAGCGAGCGCACCACGTCGGCGGTACGGGAGGAGCCCCCGGCGGTCACGGCGGAGGCGAACGCGGGCCGCACGGCGCACCAACCGGTGTGCCGCAGCTCCCGCGCGATTTCAGCGATCACCGCGTTCGCCTCCGGATCGGTGGAGCCCGCCGACGCCAGGACGAGCCCGGTCGTGGACCTGTCGGCGGGCGAGAGCCCCGCTTCGTCGAGCCGCTGCTCCAGCGCCGCGTTCAGCAGGGGCGACGGGCCGAGGACGCCCGCCTGGGTGACCCGCAGCCCGGGGAGCCGGGTCCGCGCCTCGTGCAGCACGGAGGGGATGTCCGTCTTCGCGTGGAAGGCGCGCGTCAGCAGCAGGGGGAGCGCGACGACCTCGCCCGCCCCCTCCGAGGCCAGGCGCTCCAGGACCCGCGGCACGGAAGGGGCGTTGAACTCCAGGAAGCCCGTCTCCACGCGCAGGCCGGGCCGCAGCGACCGCACGCGCGCGGTGAGCGCGTGCACGGTCGCCGCGTGCCGCGGGTCACGGCTGCCGTGGGCGACGACGAGGAGTACGGGTGAAGGCATCGCGCTCAGCTCTTGACCAGGAGACCGCGGCTGCGCAGGACGCGCCGCTCCAGCGGGCTGAAGATCAACAGGTCGATCGCGATGCCCACGAACAGGATGAGGAGGATGGCCAGGAAGATCCCCGGCATGTCGAAGTTGTTCCGGCCGTTCTCCAGCAACTGGCCGAGCCCCAGGCCGAGATCGGGCGAGGATGCGATGATCTCGGCGGCCATGAGCGAACGCCAGGAGAACGCCCAGCCCTGCTTGAGGCCCGCCAGATAGCCGGGCAGTGCCGCCGGCAGGACGATGTGGATCGTCCCCCGCAGGCCCGTCGCCCCGATCGTGCGGCCCGCGCGCAGGAACAGCGGCGGTACCTGGTCGACACCCGAGACCAGGCCGTTCGCCACGGACGGGACGGCGCCGAGCAGGATCACCGCGTACATCGTCCTGTCGTCCAGGCCCAGCCAGATGATGGCCGGAGCCACCCACGCCACCGACGGCAGGGACTGCAGTCCGGACAGGATCGGACCGATCGCCGCCCGGACCACCCGCACCCGGGCCACGAGCAGCCCCAGCGGTGTGCCGATCGCCACGGCCATCACGAAGCCCAGCAGACCACGCGACACGCTGGTCCAGATGACCTCCAGCAGAGTGCCCTGCGCCCACATGCCGGCGAGGCTGTCCCATACCGCGGCCGGCGGCGGGAGCTTGTAGTCGTCGGTCACCTTCGCCCAGACGAGCACCTGCCAGACCAGGACCACGAGGACCACCGCGATGACCGGCGGCAGGACCTTGTCGAGCAGGATCTCGCGGGCCGGTGTCCTGCGCAGCTGTACGGCGTCGAGCGCGTCCAGGCCCGCTTCCAGGCCCGCCAGGTCGTCGGCCTTCGTTTCAGTGCTGGCCATGACGGCGGATCTCCCCACGCAGTTCTTCGGTGATCTCGACGGACAGCTCCGCGACGGCGGTGTCCTCGATACGGCGCGGCTGCTCGATGTCCACCGTCCACTCGCGTGCGATCCGGCCGGGCCGCGACGAGAGCAGGATGACGCGCTGCGCGAGGCGCACGGCCTCACGCACGTTGTGGGTGACGAAGAGGACCGACGCGTTCGTCTCGCGCCAGATCCGGGTCAGTTCGTCGTGCAGCACGTCCCGGGTGATGGCATCCAGCGCCGCGAACGGCTCGTCCATCAGCAGCAGTTGACTGTCCTGGGCGAGCGCACGGGCCATCGCGACCCGCTGCCGCATCCCGCCCGAGAGCTCGTGCACCCGCTTCCCGTACGCCCCGCCGAGGCGTACGAGCTCCAGCAGCCGTTCCGCCTCGGGGCGGCGGTCGGACTTGGGCACCCCGCGCAGCCGCAGGGCCAGTTCGATGTTCTTGCCCGCGGTCAGCCACGGGAAGAGGGCGTGCTCCTGGAACATCAGGGCCGGCCGCCCGCCGGGGGTCTCGATGGACCCCGCGGTCGGGCGGTCGAGTCCCGCCACCAGGTTGAGCAGGGTGGACTTACCGCACCCGGAGGCTCCCAGGAGGGTGACGAACTCGCCCGGAGCGACGTCGAGCGTGATGTCGTCCAGGACGAGCTGCCGTCCCGTGGGTCCGGCGAAGGACTTGGAGACGTTCGTGATGCGAGCGGCGTGCTCGACCGCCGTGCGGTCCTCGGCCTTGGTGAGCGTGGTGGTCGCCATGGTCGTCACCTCCTGGGAGTCTTCGGGGATCCTGGTGCGGGACTACTCGGCGCCGAGACCGGCGTCGGCGACCTCGGGCTGTCCCTCGGCCTTGAGGATCCTGTTCAGCGGCTTGAGGTCGTAGATGCCCTTGAGGTCGGGCTTCTCCAGCAGACCGGCCGAGACCGCGTGGTCCGCCTGGGCCTGGAGCGTGGCGGCCAGCGGGTCGTTGGTGATCTGGATGGACTTCCAGGCCGGGTCCAGGACCTCGGCGGGCAGCGCCTTGCCGCTCAGCTTCTCCAGCGCGGAGTTGGCCGAGGCCTTCGCCTTGTCGGGGTTGGCGTTGATCCACTTGTTGGTGTTCACCGTGCCGCGCAGCACCGCGTCCACGACGTCCGGGTGCGCGGAGAGGAACTTCTGCGACACGATGATGTTCGTGATGACGAACTTGTCGTCCGGCCACAGCGAGGACTCGTCGAGCAGGACCTTGCCGCCCTCGGCGACCAGCTTGGAGGCGGTCGGCTCAGGAACCCAGGCGCCGTCGAGGGAACCCGACTTGAAGGCGTCCGGAGTCACCTTGTTGTCCGAGCGGACCACGGAGACGTCGCCCTTGCCGCTCTGGGCGTCGACCTTCCACCCCTTCTCGGAGATCCAGTTGAGGAACGCCACGTCCTGGGTGTTGCCGAGCTGCGGGGTGGCGATCTTCTTGCCCTTGAGGTCGTCCAGGGTCTTGATCTTCTTCGGGTCCACGACGAGCTTCACGCCGCCGGAGGCCGAGCCGCCGATGATCCGCAGGCTCTGGCCCTTGGACTTGGCGAAGCCGTTGATCGAGGGGGAGGGGCCGATGAAGCCGATGTCGATCGCACCCGCGTTGAGCGCCTCGATCTCGGAGGGCCCGGCGTTGAACGTCGAGGGCTTGACCGTGGTGCCGCCCAGTTCCTTGGCGATGAGCCCCTCCTGGATACCGACCAGGGCGGTGGCGTGCGTGAGGTTCGGGAAGTACCCGATCTTCACGGTGTCCGTGGAGAGCTTCTTCCCGTCGGCGGAGACGTTCGACTTGTCGGCGTCGTCGTCCTTCGCCTCGGAACCGTAGCCGCAGGCGGTGAGCGCCACGGCGAGCAGCGGCAAAGCGGCGGCAGCGGCGAGGCTGCGGCGGATCGTGGTACGGGTGGCAGGCACGGGAGGGTTTCCTCTCGTTGGCCCGGTTCTCACATCCCCCGGAAACCGGGTGGCGCGGCCGGGCGGTCGGCAGGTCTTCGTCTGAACTGGCGGTGCGGGTGGTACGAGCGGGCGCGCGAGCAGTGCGCGTACGTCATCACGCACATCGCCCGACCCCGCCCTGGCCGCTGCCGAGGGCGCCGCTGCCGACGCGGCCGCCCTCCTTCGCGAAGGTCGAGAAGACGTCGTTGATCATCAGAAGTCCCACTCCGGGTCCTGGGCGGTCGGGTCCGCGTCCGTCTCCGTGACGGCGGCGAACGACGCGCCCGCCATGCCGGCCGACAGCGTGGTGCCGTCGGCGGGGTCGATCAGCAGGAAGGAGCCGGTGCGCCGCGAGTCCGCGTAGGCGTCGAGCGCGAGGGGCTCGGCGGTACGGATCACGACCCGGCCGATGTCGTTGGCCACGAGCTCTCCGGGCGCCGGGTGCTGGGACAGGTCGTCCAGCGTCAGGCGCGAGGGGATGTCCTTCACGATCGCCTTGACCGTGCGCGTGGTGTGCTTGAGCAGCACCCGCCGGCCCACGGTGAGCGGGCGGTCGGCCACGTGGCAGACGGTCGCCTCGACGTCCTGGGTGACGGCGGGGGAGTCGTCCACCGGGGCGATCAGGTCGCCCCGCGACACGTCGATGTCGTCGGCCAGCCGGATCGTCACCGACTGCGGGGCCCAGGCGGCTTCGACGCTCTCCCCGAGTGCGTCGATCCCCTCGATCGTCGTCGTGCGTCCGGACGGCAGGACGGAGACGCGCTCCCCGACCCGGAACACTCCGGCCGCGATCTGACCCGCGTATCCCCGGTAGTCGCGGTGCTCCGGGGTCTGCGGGCGGATCACGTACTGCACGGGGAAACGTGCGTGGCACGCGGTGAGGTCGTGGCTGACGGGGACCGTCTCCAGGTGCTCCAGCACCGTCGGGCCGCCGTACCAGTCCATGTGGGCGGACGGCTCCACGACGTTGTCACCGGCCAGCGCCGAGATCGGGATCGCGGTGATCTCCGGGACGCCCAGGGAGGCGGCGTAGGCGGTGAACTCCTCGGCTATCGACGCGAACACGGGTTCCGCGTAGTCCACGAGGTCCATCTTGTTCACGGCGAGGACGACGTGCGGGACGCGGAGCAGGGCGGCGACCGCGGCATGACGGCGGGTCTGCTCGACCACGCCGTTGCGGGCGTCGACCAGGACGACGGCCAGCTCGGCGGTGGACGCGCCCGTCACCATGTTGCGGGTGTACTGCACGTGCCCCGGGGTGTCGGCCAGGATGAAGCGGCGCCGCGGGGTTGCGAAGTAGCGGTAGGCCACGTCGATGGTGATGCCCTGCTCGCGCTCGGCGCGCAGGCCGTCGGTGAGCAGTGCCAGGTCGGGCGCCTCCTGGCCGCGGTTGGACGAGGCGAGCGCCACGGCTTCCAGCTGGTCGGTGAGGACCGACTTGGAGTCGTGCAGCAGGCGACCGACGAGGGTGGACTTGCCGTCGTCGACCGAACCGGCCGTGGCGAAGCGCAGCAGGGTGGTGGCCGACACATGCTCTGTGGTGGTGATGCTCATGTCTAGAAGTACCCCTCGCGCTTGCGGTCTTCCATCGCGGCCTCGGACATCTTGTCGTCGGCGCGGGTCGCGCCCCGCTCGGTGAGCCGGGACGCGGCGATCTCGGTGATCACGGCGTCCAGGGTGGTGGCGTCGGAGTCGACGGCGCCCGTGCAGGACATGTCACCGACGGTGCGGTAGCGCACCTGGCGGGTCTCCACCTGCTCGTGGTCCTTGGGCCCGCCCCAGTCGCCCGCCGTCAGCCACATGCCGGAACGCCTGAAGACCTCGCGCTCGTGGGCGAAGTAGATCTCCGGGAGCTCGATGCCCTCACGCTCGATGTACTGCCAGACGTCGAGCTCGGTCCAGTTCGAGATCGGGAAGACCCGGACGTGCTCCCCGGGGGCGTGGCGGCCGTTGTAGAGCTGCCACAGCTCGGGGCGCTGGCGGCGCGGGTCCCACTGGGAGAACTCGTCGCGCAGCGAGAAGACCCGCTCCTTGGCCCGGGCCTTCTCCTCGTCGCGGCGGCCGCCGCCGAACACCGCGTCGAAGCGGTGCCGCTGGATGGCCTCGGTGAGCGGGACCGTCTGCAGCGGGTTGCGCGTGCCGTCGGGCCGCTCGCGGAGCTTGCCGGCGTCGATGTACTCCTGGACGGACGCGACGTGCAGGCGCAGTCCGTGCTTCTTGACGGTGCGGTCGCGGTAGTCGAGGACCTCGGGGAAGTTGTGCCCGGTGTCCACGTGGAGCAGCGTGAACGGGATCGGCGCCGGGGCGAACGCCTTCAGCGCCAGGTGGAGCATCAGGATCGAGTCCTTGCCGCCGGAGAAGAGGATCACCGGCCGCTCGAACTCACCCGCCACCTCACGGAAGATGTGCACCGCCTCCGACTCCAGGGAGTCCAGGTGGCTGAGCGCGTACGGGTTGACGGTGCCTTCCGGCACGGTGGCGACGGTGCTCACGCCAGGCCCCTCTCGGTGAGCAGCGCGCGGAGCGCCGCTGCGGACTCCTGCACGGTCTGCTGGTGCGACTCGATCCGCAGGTCCGGGGACTCGGGGGCCTCGTAGGGGTCGTCGACCCCGGTGAGACCGGTGAGCTCGCCCGCCGCCTGCTTGGCGTACAGCCCCTTCACATCGCGCTCGGAGCACACCTCGACCGGTGTGGCGACGTGCACCTCCAAGTAGGCCGTGCCCTCCCGCTGATGACGCTTGCGCACCGCGTCACGGCTGTCGGCGTAGGGGGCGATGACGGGGACGAGGGCCTTCACGCCGTTGGCGGCCAGCAGTTCCGCGACGAAGCCGATGCGCTGCACGTTGGTGTGCCGGTCCTCGCGGGAGAAGCCGAGGCCCGCGGAGAGGAACTCCCGGATCTCGTCGCCGTCGAGCACCTCGACCCGGTGCCCGTCCGCGCGCAGACGGCCGGCCAGTTCGTACGCGAGGGTCGTCTTGCCGGCGCTCGGCAGGCCGGTGAGCCAGACGGTGGCTCCCGTCTCCGTCACGCTCATCGATATCTCCTGATCAGTCGTCATCAGCCGTGCAGCCCGCATTCGGTCTTGCCCCGCCCGGCCCAGCGGCCGGCCCGGGCGTCCTCGCCCTCCAGCACCCTGCGGGTGCAGGGTGCGCAGCCGACGGAGGCGTAGCCGTCGTCCAGCAACGGGTTGGTCAGCACGCCGTGTTCGGCCACGTACGCGTCCACGTCGTCCTGCGTCCAGCGGGCGATGGGCGAGACCTTGACCTTGCGGCGCTTCTCGTCCCACCCCACGACCGGAGTGCCGGCGCGGGTGGGGGACTCGTCGCGGCGCAGTCCGGTCGCCCAGGCCGTGTACGCGGTGAGCCCGTCCTCCAGCGGCTTCACCTTGCGGAGGGCGCAGCAGAGGTCCGGGTCCCGGTCGTGCAGCCGCGGACCGTACTCGGCGTCCTGCTGGGCCACTGTCTGACGTGGGGTCAGCGTGATGAGGTTGACGTCCATCACGGCGCCGACCGCGTCCCGGGTGCCGATGGTCTCCTCGAAGTGGTAACCGGTGTCCAGGAAGACGACGTCCACGCCCGGCATGACCCGGGAGGCCAGGTGGGCGACGACCGCGTCCTCCATGGAGGAGGTGACGCAGAAGGCCGTGCCGAAGGTGTCGGCGGCCCACGTCAGGATGTCGCTCGCGGAGGCGTCCTCTAGATCGCGCCCCGCCTGTACGGCCAGGTCCCGCAGGGCCTCGTCGGTGAGCCGGCCGGTTCGCAGAGTGTCCGTCATGTCCCGTCCCCTTCAACGTCGTCGCGCCGCAGCCCCTGGGCCAGCAGGCCCAGGAACTTCAGCTGGAACGCGCGATTGCAGGAAGCACATTCCCAGGCCCCGTGCCCCGCCTCGTGGGGGCGCAGGTCCTCGTCCCCGCAGTACGGGCAGTAGAACGGAGCCGCTCGCTCGCTCATGACAGCGACTCCGCACCGGCACGTGCCGCCCAGGTCGCGAAGCGCTCGCCCTCCTCGCGCTCCTCCTGGTAGTTGCCGAGTACCCGCTCGACGTAGTCGGGCAGTTCGGCCGCGGTGACCTTCAGACCGCGGACCTTGCGGCCGAATCCGGCCTCCAGCCCGAGTGCCCCGCCGAGGTGCACCTGGTAGCCCTCGACCTGATTGCCGTCACCGTCGAGCATGAGCTGGCCCTTGAGGCCGATGTCCGCGGTCTGGATGCGGGCGCAGGCGTTCGGGCAGCCGTTGATGTTGATGGTGAGCGGCTCCTCGAAGTCCGGCATGCGGCGCTCCAGTTCGTCGATGAGCGAGGCGCCCCGCGCCTTCGTCTCGACGATCGCCAGCTTGCAGAACTCGATGCCCGTGCAGGCCATCGTGCCGCGGCGGAAGGGGGAGGCGTTCACCTGGAAGTCCAGTGCCTCCAGCCCGGCGGTCAGGGAGGCGACCTGGTCCTGCTCGACGTCCAGGACGATCATCTTCTGCTCGACCGTGGTGCGCACCCGGCCCGAGCCGTGCGCCTCGGCCAGATCGGCGATCTTCGCCAGGGTGGAGCCGTCGACCCGGCCGACGCGCGGTGCGAAGCCGACGTAGAAGCGGCCGTCCTGCTGGGCGTGCACACCGATGTGGTCACGCCAGCGGGACGAGGGCTGCTCCGGGGCCGGCCCGTCCAGCAGCGGGCGCTTGAGGTACTCGTCCTCCAGGATCCCGCGGAACTTCTCCGGACCCCAGTCGGCCATCAGGAACTTCAGACGGGCACGCGTGCGCAGGCGGCGGTAACCGTAGTCGCGGAAGATGCCGACGACACCGGCCCAGACGTCCGGGACCTCGTCGAGCGGCACCCAGGCGCCCAGGCGCTCGGCGAAGCGCGGGTTGGTGGAGAGGCCGCCGCCGACCCACAGGTCGAAACCGGGGCCGTGCTCGGGGTGGTCGACGCCGACGAACGCGATGTCGTTGATCTCGTGCACCACGTCCTGGACCGGCGATCCGGAGATCGCGGTCTTGAACTTGCGGGGCAGGTTGGAGAATTCCTTGCTGCCGATGTAGCGCTCGTGGATCTCGTCGACCGCGGGCGTGCCGTCGATGATCTCGTCCGCCGCGATGCCGGCCACCGGCGAACCGATGATCACGCGGGGGCAGTCGCCGCACGCCTCCGTGGTCGAGAGGCCCACGGCCTCCAGCTTCGCCCAGATGGCCGGGACGTCCTCGATGCGGATCCAGTGCAGCTGGACGTTCTGCCGGTCGGTGATGTCGGCGGTGCCGCGGGCGTACTCCTCGGAGATCTCACCGATGACCCGCAGTTGAGTGGTCGTCAGCCTGCCGCCGTCGATGCGCACCCGGAGCATGAAGTAGCGGTCGTCGAGCTCCTCCGGCTCCAGCACGGCGGTCTTGCCGCCGTCGATGCCGGGGCGCCGCTGCGTGTAGAGACCCCACCAGCGCATACGCCCGCGCAGGTCGTTCGGGTCGATGGAGTCGAAACCACGCTTGGAGTAGATCGTCTCGATACGTGTCCGCACGTTGAGACTGTCGTCGTCCTTCTTGAACTGCTCGTTCCCGTTGAGCGGCGTGAAGTGACCCATGGCCCACTGACCTTCACCACGGTGACGTCCGGCCTTGCGGCGGGGCGTGGCGGCAGCAGGCTTCTCAGGGGTGGCGGCCATGGCTATACGTCCTTCGGGACTGCAGGAGGGCGGCTCTGAACTGCACACCCGCGTGAGGCGCGGCGGTGCGCAGGGATGGAGCGGAAGCAGGAGATCGAGGTGCTGGAGACTCTCAGCGGACCGGACAGATGGCGCTGGACATGCGGCCGAGATCGACGTGCCGCCGACTCACCAAGGCAATTCCAGTTCCGGACATGACGGAAGCGTGTCACGCGGATCTCGGGCCAGTCCACCACGATCCATTATGTGGACGAGATGGTCCCGACATGCGAGACGACGTGGTGGCGGTCACGTCGTCATGTCCACAAAGTGCTTTTCCGGACGCGCGGTCAGGCGTACGCGCCGGGCCACGGGTCGGGGTTCGCCGCGTCGGCCTCCCGCACGATCCGCGTCTCGGCCAGCCGGAACCCGCGCGCGAGGTAGTTGTCCATCGCGTGCGGGCCGTCGTCCGAGCACGTGTGCAGCCACACCCGCTCGGTGGGCTTCCGCCCCGGATGCCGCTCCGCCAGGTCCCACGCGCGCGCCACGCCGTACGACAGCAGGTGCCCGCCGATCCGGCGTCCCCGGAAGGCCGGTATCAGCCCGAAGTAGGCGATCTCCACCGCGCCGTCCTCCTGTGCGTCGAGCTCGATGAACCCCGCGGGGGTCCCGTTCTCGTACGCCACCCAGGTCTCCGCCCCCGGGCGCTCCAGGATCTCCAGCCACCGCGCGTACGAGAGGCCGAGCCGGTCCGTCCACCGGATGTCGCCCCCCACCGCCGTATAGAGGAAGCGGCTGAACTCCGGCAGCGGCGTCTCGGAACGCGTGACCGTCACCCCGGCCGCAGGGGCGGCCGACGGCTTCAGTTCGGCGGGCGAGGTCTGTTCCAGATACCAGACGGTGACGTCGCGGAACGGGGCTGCGGAGTCGCTCATGGCCGTCAGGGAACCACGGCCGGGGCCCCGCCCCCAAACCCGGCGGTTCCGGGCCGCCCTGCCGAGGCACGCGCCGCGACCACCACCGGAGCCGTCGAGCGGGGCAGCAGGTCGGCCGGCACCTCCGGGTGCACCACCTCCACCTCCACCCCCTCGCCGAAGCGGTACGGACGGTGGCACAGCACCTCCGCGAGGTGCCGCCGCATCCGCGATATCTCGGCGCGCACCGTCACCGTCCGGGTCGCGTCCCCGAACACGTCCTCGGCCAGCTCCGCGGCGGTGCGCCCCTCGCGCCGCAGGGCGAGGGCGTACAGCAGCTCGGCGTGACGGGGCGAGAGACGGCGCGTCCACGTGTCCACAGGACCCGTCACGTGGACCGTGAGCGCCCGCTCCCGGCTCAGGTCCAGCACCACCCGGCGCGGCGGGCCGTCCTGGGCGCCCTCCGCGACCTGGACCAGCCAGCCGCCCGGCAGCGGCTCCACCCAGCACATCCCGAGCGCCGCCAGCCACACCGGCCCCGGGCGCAACGACTTCGGCAGCGGCAGCCGGTCCACGGGCGGCATGCCGCTGACGGCGGCCAGCCGGCCGTGGGTGTCCACGACCAGGGCACGCCCGCCCAGCCGGCACAGGATCGGGGCGGCCACGGACCGCAGCCGCTCGATCGCGACCAGATGCCTGCCGCGCAGTTCGCCCTCCGCGAGCGCCGCCACGGAGCCGACCAGGGCCAGCGTCGCCGGATGGAAGGTGGACGCGGGGCCGCTGACGTCGACGATGCCCATCAGCCGCCCGTCCCTCGGGTCCCGCACCGGAGCGGCGGCGCACGTCCAGCCGTGCAGGGCACGGATGAAGTGCTCGGCGGAGTGGACCTGCACGGGGGTGCGGACGGCGAGGGCGGTGCCGATCGCGTTCGTCCCCGTCGCCGACTCCGACCAGGCCGCCCCCTCCTCCAGGCAGATGTCCTTGGCGCGGCGCATCACCGCCGGGTGACCCTGGCGCCACAGGACCCGGCCCTCGGTGTCGGTGACCACCATGATCTGGTGCGCCGCGTCCGCGATGGCGGCCAGGCCCCCGCGCAGCAGCGGCATGACCTCGCCGAGCGCCGAACCGGTGCGCCGGTGCTCGATCTCCTCCGCCTCCAGGAGCCTGCTCTCCGGCGACTGCTCGGGATCGATCCCGCTGCGCATCACCCGGTCCCAGGACGCGTCGATCTCCGCGCGCGGTGCCACCACCGTGCGTGCACCCGCCAGCCGGGCCTCCCGCGCGAGGTGCACCGACCGTTCGGTGAGCGCGGGATACGCGGCGTCCCCCGGCCGCGGCGGTGCGACGGGCCTTGTGTCCATGTGCGTCCCCCAGCACAACGTGGGCCCCGCCCGGAGGTGGAGAGGAACCCGGAGGACCCATCCTGCCGTGCCGCGGGCACCGTCACCCCGCACTCCGCGCAATGTTGCAACCCCTTGCAACCCTGGTAACCGGACGCCGGGCGTACGACCATGGCGGAACGCCGTCCGACGCGTCCTCGACCCGCCGTGCGGTGTGCACAAGCGTGGGGGTGGTGCCGTGTCGGCGCAGCACCACCCCCGTCGTTTGTCCTCAGCCGGTTCCGGGCCGCGCCCGCTCCACGACCGAGGCCAGGCCGAGGCTGTGCGGCAGCGTCCCGAAGGCCGCCCCCCAGTCCCGGCCCAGCCGTGAGGCACAGAACGCGTCGGCGACCTCCGGCGGTGCCCAGCGCAGCAGCAGGGACCCCTGGAGGACGAGGGCCATCCGCTCCGCCAGCCGCCTGGCCCCCGCCTCGGCACCCTCCAGGTCGGCCAGACCCGTCAGCAGGTCCTTGATCGCCGCGTCCAGCCTGTGGTCCGCGCCGCGCGCCTTCCCGACCTCCCGGAGGAAGGCGTCCAGCGCCCCGGGCTCCCGCCGCAGCGCCCGCAGCACGTCGAGGGCCTGCACATTGCCCGAGCCCTCCCAGATCGAGTTGAGCGGAGCCTCGCGCAGCAGCCGGGGCATGCCGGACTCCTCGACGTAACCATTGCCGCCGAGGCATTCCAGGGCCTCGCCGACCACCGCGGGGCACCGCTTCGTCACCCAGTACTTGGCGGTCGGCACCGCGATCCGCAGGAACGCCCGCTCCTCGTCCGTGCCGGCGTCGTACGCGGCGGCCAGGCGCAGGGCGAGCGTCGTGGCCGCCTCGGACTCGATCGCCAGGTCGGCCAGGACGTTGCGCATCAGCGGCTTGTCGATCAGCGGCCCGCCGAACGCCTCGCGATGGGCGCTGTGGTGCGTGGCCTGCGCCACCGCCTGGCGCATCAGCGCCGCCGAGCCCACCACGCAGTCCAGCCTCGTCGCCGCCACCATCTCGATGATGGTGCGGACCCCGCGGCCCTCCTCGCCGACCCGGCGGGCCCACGTCCCGTCGAACTCGACCTCACCGGAGGCGTTGGACCTGTTGCCCAGCTTGTCCTTCAGCCGCTGGATCGCGAACACGTTGCGCACGCCGTCCGGCAGGACCCGCGGCACCAGGAAGCAGCTCAGACCGCCGGGCGCCTGCGCCAGCACCAGGAAACCGTCGGACATCGGGGCCGAACAGAACCACTTGTGCCCGGTGAGCAGGTACTCCCCGTCGCCCGCCAGCGGCTCGGCCCGCGTGGTGTTGGACCGCACGTCGGTGCCGCCCTGCTTCTCCGTCATCCCCATCCCGAACAGCGCACCGGCCTTCTGCGACGCCGGCCGCAGCCCCTCCTCGTACACGTGCGAGGTGAGCAGCGGCTCCCACTCGGCGGCGAGTGCCGGATCGGTCCGCAGTGCCGGAACCGCCGCGTGCGTCATCGACAGCGGGCAGCCGTGGCCCGCCTCGGCCTGCGTCCAGACCAGGAACCCGGCCGCGCGCCGCACGTGGCCGCCCGGTCTGCCCCAGGCGTCCGTCAGCCCGGCGGAGACGGCGTGCCCCAGCAGCCGGTGCCAGGACGGATGGAACTCCACCTCGTCGACGCGGTTCCCGTAGCGGTCGTGCGTCCGCAGCTTCGGCGGGTTCTCGTTCGCCCGCGCACCCCACGTCTGCGCCTGGACGGAACCGGCGGAGCGGCCGAGCTCGCCGAGTTCGCGGCGCGCCTCGTCGAGGACCCCGGGGTCCAGATGCCGCTCGACGGCCTCCCCCAGTGCGAGGTCGGCCGAGAAGACGTCATAGCCGGCCAGCGGCGGAACCTGGTTGGTCACTGTGTGGGTGCTTGCTGCCATGCCGATACGGTAAGGACGTGCAGGCAGCAAATGAAACACCCGAGCGGCCACCGGGGCGGCTCCACCGGGCCCGAGTCCTCTACCGCAACGTCTCGAAGCGGCAGATGGCATGGCAGTTGCTCAAGGACACGGTCAATTCGTGCATCGAGTACCGCATCCTCGGCCTCGCGGCGGAGGCGGCGTTCTTCACCCTGCTGTCCTTGCCCCCGCTGCTGCTCGGACTGATCGGCCTGCTCGGTTACGTCGACGACTGGACGGACACCACCACGGTCGCCTCCATCGAGCGGAACATCCTGGGCGCCGTGCAGACCGTGCTGTCCGAGCGCGGCGTGAACGAGATCGCCAAGCCGCTCATATCCGACGTCACGAACGGCGCGCGCCCCGACGTGATCTCCATCGGCTTCGCGATCGCCCTCTGGTCGGGATCACGCGCGGTGAACGTCTTCATCGACACCATCACCGTGATGTACGGCCTGGACGGCCACCGCGGCATCGTCAAGACCCGGCTGCTCGCCTTCCTGCTCTACGTGGTGGCGCTGCTGCTCGGCGCGGTGGTGCTGCCCCTGCTGGTGGTGGGCCCCGACCGGGTGGTGGAGTCCGTCCCCTGGGGGACCGAGGTCCTCGCGGTCATGTACTGGCCGCTGGTGATACTGCTGTCCATCGCGTTCCTCACGACGCTCTACCACGTGTCCGTACCCGTGCGTTCGCCGTGGATAGAGGACGTTCCGGGAGCACTCGTCGCCCTCGGGATGTGGGTGCTGGGGAGCTTCCTGCTGCGGATCTACCTCACCAGCACGGTCGAAGGCCCCACCATCTACGGTTCACTGGCCGCGCCCATCGCCGTCCTGCTCTGGATAGGTATCTCCGCATTCGCGGTACTCGTCGGCGCCGCCGTCAAC
Source organism: Streptomyces sp. NPDC001822 (assembly GCF_042892135.1). Taxonomy (NCBI): domain Bacteria; kingdom Bacillati; phylum Actinomycetota; class Actinomycetes; order Kitasatosporales; family Streptomycetaceae; genus Streptomyces; species Streptomyces sp. NPDC001822. The sequence continues at coordinate 390,360 of NZ_JBIATW010000005.1, read as the reverse complement.
GCCGCGATCGACCATGTGTGGCCCTCGCTCGCCACCGCCGCGGCCCGCGCCACCAGCGACCGGATCAAGGCCGCCCAGGCAGCGGAGCTCGTCGCCCGCACGCAGGCGGCCAACTGGGACGCGTACGCGGACGACGAGGACGAGGACGTGTGCATGCCGTCGGAGTTCCCGGAACGCTGGTCGCGCTTCCTCCCCCCGGACGACGTGAAGTCGCGGCTGCACGGGACCCGGGACAAGGACGCCCCGTAGCCCTGCGGGTACGGGCGCATCCGCGTAACCACTTCCTGGCCTTCACCGCCATCGCCTGCACCCTCATCTGCTACCGCAGACTCGCCAGACGAGATGGTCTCTGAGCGCTTGCTCGGCCTGTGCCGGTCGAAGTTGCTCATCGGTCAACCGGTCTGTCCGGAGTCCGAGTCCGTGATCCAGCGCCCTTCGGCGGAGTCGTGCGCGTACGCCGGCCTCCCCCTGGTCCCGCTCGTGCGGAACGGCTTCCCGCCGTCCGTGATCCGCACCGTCCCCGTACGGCCCCCGGCGCTCCACTCCAGCTCCAGGTACCAGCGGCAGTCGCATCCCGCCGTCTTCGCGGAGACCAGCAGATCCTCGGGGTCGGAGGAGGTGACCTTGTACGGGAAGGAGACGGCCGGGATCTTCCGGACCTCGGCGCCGGAGGCGTCAAGGCCGTCGACGGACCTCGCGAGCGGGCGCGGCCGGTCGAGGTCCACGGCGAAGTGGCGCGGGGTGACGGCGCCGCCACAGCCGTTGTCCATCCGGTACGCGTTCCACGGCAGCGGCGCGGCGCGGTCGACCACGCGCACGTGCAGGGCATGGAGGACGACGGCGTCGGACGGTGACCGGCCCTGGACCGTGATCCGCACCAGCGCCTCCCCGCCGTGCACGGCACCGTGCGTCCCGGCCCACGCCCCGGAGTCGGCCGCGACCGGCGGCGGCGCGACCGCGCGGGGGGCCCGGTCCACGAGGTAGGTGTGCCCGCAACCGCCCTCCCAGAGCTGGGAACCGATGCTCCAGGTGAAGGGGAGGGGGGCCGCGGTCCGCCCCGGAGCGGTGGAAGCGGGAGCGGGGGCGGAAGCCGTACGGGTGGGGTGGCCGAGCAGGGTGGCGGCGAGGGCGAGCACGACGAGGGCGACGGCGGCGGCGACGAGGAGGGGAGCGGGGGCGCCACGACGGGCGCGGGCGCGGGGCGCCTCCGGCGCGGTCGGGTCCGGGGCGGTCGGGTCCGGGGCGGTCGGGTCCGGTGCGGTCGGGTCCGGGGCGGGGCGGGGGCCCGGGTCCGGCGCGGACGGTTCCGGGTTCGATTCCGGCGCGGCCGACACGGCCGGCACAGGCGTGGGCGCGGGCGTGGCCGCTCGGCGGCGGGCGCGGTCCGCCTCCGTCCAGGCCGCCTCCAGGGCCCACCGTTCCTCCTCGTCCGCCCCGCACAGCAGGGCGAGGCGGTCGACCACGGCGAACTCCTCCGGGACGGTCGCGCCCGAGCAGTAGCGGTGGAGGGTGGACGCACTGACGCTCAGCCGCCGGCCCAGCGCCTCGTAACTCCTCCCGTCCCGCGCCTTCAGCGCGCGCACGAGCCCCCCGAACTCCTCGACGGCGGCGTCCTTCGGCATTCCATCCCCCTCGACCCTGCGTCCCATCCTTCACGGCCTTGCACGTCAGCGGGGGTGGAATGGTTCCGGGACGGCTGGTGGGCGCGTGATCCTTGCAGCCGGCGGGCGCCGGCCCCACGCTGGTTGAGCACTGACCGAACGAACGACCCGACGGGGGATCCACCACCATGAACAAGCTCCGCACCGCGCTCGCCACCGCAGCCGCTGCCGCACTGGGCCTCGCGGCCCTCGCCACAGCCCCGGCGCAGGCCGCTGCCCAGCCCGCCTTCCTCGCCGCCTCCCAGATGCCGCCGTCGTCGACGCCGTGGACCGCCACCCAGGTCTTCACCGGCGTCCCGGAGAACGGCGGCGTCCTCTGCGCCCCGTACAAGATCCCGGCGCAGAACACCCGCTACCGCGAGTTCAGCACCGAGCTCGACACCAACGGCGTCCAGGTCACCACCGTCGCCCGTACCGAGGCCGACGCCGTGAAGCTGGTCGACACCCTCCGCGGGGCCCTCGCCGGCTGCGGCGCCCTGCTGGAGCAGCAGAACCCGGGCCTGCAGGCCGTCAGCGCCTCCCACGGCAAGCTCGCCGTCGAGGAGGGCGCCTGGGTCTACAGCCTGGACACCGCCGACCCGCAGATCGGCATCTCCGACATCCACCTGTTCTCCGTCGGCCGCGACGGCCGCACCGTCACCCTCGTCCGCTGGGGCCAGATGGGCGACCTCGAGGACGCCCCGCTGACCGCCTTCCGCACCACCACGAAGACCGCCGTCAACAAGCTCCACTGACCCGGGGGCTGACCACAGTTCGACAGCGGCGCGGCCGGAACCCGGGCGCGCCGCTGTCGTGCCCACCTGCTCCGCCGGCGGCGACCGCTTCCTGGCCTTCACCAGCATCGCCTGCACCCTCATCTGCCACCGCAGACTCGCCAGATGAGATGGTCTCCAAGGGCTGCCCCGTAGCCTGGCAGATATGGGCGCACGGTACGAGGAGCGGCCGGCCCGCTTCGACGGCGCGGTCCTGTGGACCTGGAGCGGGCGGCGGGACCCCGCACGGCCCGTTCTGCCCGACGGCTGCATGGACCTGCTCTGGACCGGCGGCCGACTGCTGGTAGCAGGCCCCGACACCCATGCGTTCACGCCCGGCGAGGCGCTCTCCGGCACCTGCGCGGGCATCCGTTTCGCCCCCGGCACGGCACCCGCCCTGCTCGGCGTCCCCGCGCACGAGCTGCGCGACCGACGGGTCGCCCTGGACGCGCTCTGGCCCGGCGGACAGGTGCGGCGCCTCACCGAGCGGACCGCCGAGGCCGCCGACCCCACCGGCGCACTGGAGGCCATCGCCTTCGGCAGGGCTGCCGGCGCCGGACCGGCGGATCCGCTCACCGCCGCCGTCGCCTCACAGCTGCGGCAGGGACGGTCCGTCGCCGCCACGGCCGAGGCCGTCGGCCTCGGGGCCCGCCAGCTGCACCGGCGCTCCCTGGCCGCCTTCGGCTACGGCCCCAAGACGCTCGCCCGGGTGCTGAGGCTGCAGCGCGCCCTCACCCTCGTGCGCGCCGGAACGCCGTACGCCGAGGCCGCCTGCGCGGCGGGCTGCGCCGACCAGGCGCATCTCGCCCGGGAGATGCGGGACCTGGCCGGCACGACGCTCGGCGGCTACCTTGCCGCCACGGGTCAGGACGGGTTCGCGGCGAACAGCGAGACCGCACAGCCGTCGGGGTCCAGGACGACGGCGTAGCGCTGCCCCCAGACCGCGTCCCAGGGCCGGAGGTGCCCCCGGTACCCGGCGCCGGTCAGATCGGCGTAGACGGAGTCGACCTCTGAGGGACTGTCGCAGAGGAAGGCGAGCCCGAGGCGTTCGCCGCCCTGGGACCCCTTCCAGCCGGGATCGAAGGAGCGGACGACGTCCTCGGTGTCCCAGAGCAGGCGCTGCCCGCCCGGGAGGGCGACTTCGACGTGCGGGGCCGATTCGGCCCCGGCGGGCACGTCGAGGCCGAGCCGTCGGTAGAACGCCAGTGAGGCGGCCAGGTCGGCGGTGGTGACGGAGATCGCGTCGAGTCGTGGAGTCATGAAACGACCGTAGGCGCGGGGCCGTGACCGGGTCTTGTACGAAACGGTCACGGCCCCGCGGCGGTCATTGACCCCGGACCGGCGCCGCGCGACGCGGTCACCCGGAGGCGCGGGTCCCGGCGCCCCGGTGGTTCAGTCCTGCACGCAGGCGTCGGGTGACGTGCCCGGGTCCGTCAGGGGCAGGCCGAGCTGGGCGCGCTCGGTGAGCCAGCGCGTCGGCCGGTACCGCGGGTCGCCCGTCGTGGCGTGCAGGGCCCGCTGGAGTTCCAGCATGCGCCCGGCCCCGATCCGGTCGCCCCAGGCCAGCGGCCCCACCGGGTAGCCGAGCCCCGTCGTGACGGCGAGGTCGATGTCGGCAGGGGTGGCCAGCGAGCGTTCGGCGATCGACGTCGAGACCGACACCACCGAGGCGAGCAGCCGCTGCGCCACCGAACCCGCGGTGTCCCGCACGACGGACACCGCGAAGGGCTCGCCGCCGTCCGCCGCCCGGGCCATGACCGCCCGCGCGTCACGTGCCGCGGCCGGATCGGCGGCGGGGGTCACCGCGAGCACTCGGCGACGCCCGGCCGGCGGCAGCGGATCCGCCCCGAAGGTGCGCTCGGCGGGCAGCCCCAGCGACGCCACGGCCGATGCCACCGTGGTGCCCCACACCGGCACGAGGACGACCGCTTCCGCCGAGGGCGCGAAGCCGCTCTCGACCGTGGCTCCCGCCGCTCTCAGCGCGTCCCGCAGCGCCTCGCCGTCCTCGCCGGCCACGAACACCGGCCGGTCCGCGTCCCCCGTCGACGGCGGTTCCGGGGCCGGGGCGGGCGCGTCGGGCGCGTAGGAGAACCACCCCCGGCCGGTCTTGCGGCCGTGCAGCCCGGCCGTCACACGGTTGGGGGTGAGGGAGGAGGGGCGGAGCCGGTCCTCGTGACGGAAGCCCTGCCAGATCGAGTCGATGACCGCCGCCGTGACGTCGAGTCCGGTCAGGTCCATGAGTTCGAACGGGCCCATGCGCAGCCCCAGCACGTCCCGGGCGACGCGGTCGATGCCCGCCGGATCGGCGACCGACTCCTCCAGCAGTGCCAGCGCCTCCGTCACGAGGCCCCGGCCGGCGTGGTTGACCAGGAAGCCGGGCGCGTCGGCGACGGTGACCGCACGGTGCCCGCAGCTCTCGACCAGCGCGGTGAGGGCCCGGGGGATCTCCGGCCGGGTGGCGGCACCCGGCACCACCTCGACGATCTTCATCAACGGGACGGGATTGAAGAAGTGCAGCCCCGCCAGCCGCCCCGGGTCCCGCAGCGACGACGCGATGCGCGTCACCGAGAGGGAGGAGGTGTTGGTGGCGAAGACCGCGGAGGCGGGCAGAGCCGCCTCCAGCTTCCCGAAGACCTCCGCCTTGGTGCCGATGTCCTCCCGCACGGCCTCGACGACCAGGCCGACCTCGGGGCCGGGCGCCCACGGATCGTCCAGCGGGACGAGCCGGGCCAGGGCCGCCTCGGAGTCCCCGGCCGGCATCCGGCCCTTCTCCACGGCCCGGTCCAGCATGGACCGTACGAAGTCCACGGCGGCCGTCACCGCTTCGGGCCGTACGTCGCAGAGCTCGACGGTGTGCCCGCCCGTGACGGCCCACTGGGCGATGCCGCGCCCCATGGCTCCGGCTCCGACGATCCTGATACGCATGGCGGTGACGTCCTCTCGGCAGGTGCGGTCGACAACAGCGAAGGTAGACGTCGGCCGCCCGCCGGGTGCGGGCGGCCGGGAGAACGGCGGCCGTCAGCGGAGGTAGACGCGGTCCGGGTCGACGTCCTCGCGCAGGATCCGCAGCTCCTCCCCGGTCGGTGGGGGCACGGTCTCCACCGAGTCGGCCACCGCCAGGTCCCAGCCCGTCGCCGCGCGGACCCGCTCGACCGTCACCCCCGGGTGCACGGCGACGAGCCGCAGCTCCTCCCCGGCACCAGAGCGGGCCAGTATGCCCAGTTCGGTGATGACCCGGGTGACCCCGGCACCCAGGGGGCGGATGCCCTCGGCGAGCGCCCGGTCCGGACCCGGGGTGGTGCAGAAGTCCAGCTCTGCCGTGAAGGACCGGGGGTCGTGGCGGCGCATCACCACGAACACCTCGCGGGAGTTGGCCATCACCTCGATGCCGCCCCCGGACCCCGGGAGCCGCACGTCGGGCCTCTCCCAGTCGCCGATGACGGAGGTGTTGAGGTTGCCCCACCGGTCGATCTGCGCGGCGCCGAGGAAACCCACGTCGATGTGGCCGCCCTGGAGCACATAGCCGAAGAGAGCGGGCATCGACAGGACGGCCTCCGCGCCCGAGATGAGCACGGCGTCCGCGATGGTCTCGGGCAGATGCGAGGGGTGCGCCCCGCAGACCCCGGACTCGTACACCACCTCGATCCGGGGTGCCACGGTCAGATGGGCGAGTTCGGTGGCGAGTGTGGGCAGCCCGATGCCCGCGAACACCGTGCGCCGGGAGGCGAGTTCGCGCGAGGCGACGACGGAGAGCAGCTCCGAGGAGGTGGGGGTGTCCGTCACTGTGCTGGTCATGGCCGACTCCTCGTCGAAGGGCGCGTTCACAGACGCCGCCCGTAGTTCACCGGTTCGCTCAGCGCCTCGCCGACCGCCAGGCCGGCCCAGAAGTCCTCGCCCTGCCGCGCGGTGTACTCGGCGTGGTCCGCCGTCCCGTACACCCACTCCGCCAGCCACTTCCGCAGCCGCTCCGGGTCCTTGCTGATGTGCGACCAGGCCCGGTAGAAGGCGTTGTCGCGGTCGTAGTAGCCCTGCGCGAAGGACGGGTGCGCTCCGCGCGGGCAGACGACGACGGCGTCCACGGCGTGGGCCGGGACGAGCGTGCGGTTGGGGTCCGAGCGGACCACGTCGTCGTCGACGACCTCCTCGACCACGACGACCGCCCTGTCCGCCGCGTACACCGCCTCCGCCTGAATGCCCGTCAGCCCCCAGATCTGGGTGTTGCCCCGGCGGTCGGCCCGCTGGGCGTGGATGATCGTCACATCGGGGTTCACCGGCGGCACGACGTAGATCTGTTCCGGCTCGCCGTCCGGGCCCGGGTACGGTGACGTCACCTTGCGAAGATCGCTGTTGACCGCGGGCAGGTCGCTGCCGCCGTAACTGCGCAGGGGATAGAAGGGCAGCCGCTGCGAACCGGCGAGGTAGCGGCAGATCATCCCGTAGTGGCTGTACTCCTCGAAGACCAGAGGCGCCGGATCCGCGTGCTCGATCCTGCGCCGTAGCTCGCCGAGCGAACCCGCCGACGAGTTGCCCACGAAGGACGACACCAGTCGCGACACGCAGCCGGCGGCGATCATCTGGTCCACCACGATGTCCGCCGTCATCCGCACGACGGTGAGATCCTTGCGGCCCTGGCGGATGATCTCGTGCCCTGCGGCGGTGGGAACGAGATGGGTGAAGCCCTCCAGGCAGACGGTCGCCCCGTCGTGCACGAAGGCGCCGATGGCCTCCCTCATCGACATGACTTTGCTGGGCCCGTCGGCCGTATCCGTCCGCTCCACGGTGCTCCTCGGCGAGTGCGTGTTGGTCTCGCACACCGTTTCAGCACCCATTGATTGCTGTCCAATATCAAATTAAGGTCGGATCAAGACCGCTGATTGATGAATGGATGACCCCGTGGAGCTGCGCCATCTGACCGCCTTCACCGCCGTGGCCGAGGAACTGCACTTCGGCCGGGCCGCCAAGCGCCTCCAGATGGCCCAGCCACCGCTCAGCCAGCAGATCCGCCGGCTTGAGAAGGAACTCGGTGTCGCGCTCTTCGAACGCAACACCCGGTCGGTGCGGCTGACCAGCGCGGGGGAGTCGTTCCTCGAACCCGTCCGCACCGTGCTCGCCGGCCTCGACACCGCCGTGCGCGCCGCGCGGGCCGCCGGGCGCGGGGAGTACGGGCGCGTCACGATCGGCTTCGCGGGCGCCTCCAGCCACGAGACGCTGCCCCTGCTCACCCGGGCCGTGCGGGCCGCCCATCCCGCGCTCGAACTCGTCATGAAGGGCCAGACCTATGCCAACGTCGCCCTTTCCCGGGTCGCCGACGGCTCCCTCGACCTCGGGTTCGTCCGTCTCCCGGTCACCCAGCCGGGAGTGTCCTTCCGGGTGATCGAGGAGGAGGAACTGCTCTGCGCGTTGCCGTCGGACCACCGGCTGGCCGCTCTGGAGAGCATCCCGATCGGGATCCTCGCCGACGAACCCTTCGTCTCCTTCCCCGCCAACGCGGGCTCCACCGTGCGCGACGCCATGGTCCAGGCGTGCGAGGCCACCGGCTTCAACCCCCGGGTGGTGCAGGAGGCCCCGGACTCGTACACGATCCTGGCACTCGTCGCCGCCGGGGTCGGTGTGACACTCACCGTCTCCTCCGTCCAGCACATCCAGCAGAACGGGCTTGTCTACCGCCCCCTCGCCGGTCCTCCCATCCGGCGCCAGGCCGCGCTGGCCTGGCGCGCGGACAATCCGTCGCCGGCCCTGCGGGCGGTGCTCGCGGTCGCGGAGGAGGCCCTGCCGACGCCCGGCGCCGATTGAGACGCGCCGCGTCCTGAACACCGGCCAACTCGATATTGGACCGGCTCAGTGGTCCGGTGCGAAGGTCACCCCACACACCCGAACCCGCCGAAAGGTGTTCCGCCGTGCCCGACCCGACCGATGTCGTCATCTGCGAGCCGCTGCGTACGCCCATCGGCCGATTCGGCGGCGCCTTCGCCCGGCAGACGCCGGCCGCGCTCGCCGCACGCGTCATCGCCGAGGTCGTCGCCCGTACAGGGGTCGACCCCGAGCGGATCGACGAGGTGATCCTCGGACACGCCTACCCCTCGTCCGACGCCCCGGCCATCGGCCGGGTCGCCGCCCTCGACGCCGGGCTTCCCGAGACGGTCACCGGCGCCCAGATCGACCGGCGCTGCGGATCGGGCCTCCAGGCCGTCCTCGACGCGGCCATGCAGATCCGGGCCGGTTTCAGCGAGGTCGTCGTCGCGGGCGGCGTCGACGTCATGAGCGCCGCCCCGTACTACACGCACGACGGACGCTGGGGCATCAAGGGCCCCGGCCTCCAGCTCCACGACTCGCTCGCCCGGGGCCGCGTCACCGCCGGGGGCGTCAACCACCCCGTGCCCGGCGGCATGATCGAGACCGCGGAGAACCTGCGCCGCGCCTACTCCATCAGCCGGGCCGACCAGGACGCCCTCGCGCTGCGCTCGCAGGCACGGGCCGCCCGCGCCGTACAGGAGGGGCGTTACGACGCGGAGACCGTCCCCGTCACCGTGCGCGCCGGCAGGGGCGAGAGCGTCGTGACCGCCGACGAGCACCCCCGCCCCGACACGACCGCCGAGCAACTCGCCGCGCTGCGCCCCATCATGGGCAAGTCCGACCCGGAGGCGACCGTCACCGCGGGCAACGCCAGCGGCCAGAACGACGCGGCCGCCGCCTGTCTCGTGACCAGCGCCGCCACCGCTGAACGGCTCGGGCTCACCCCGCTCGTCCGTCTCGTCTCCTTCGCCCGCGCCGGTGTCCCCGCCGCGACGATGGGCATCGGCCCCGTCCCCGCCACCCACGCGGCCCTCGGCCGCGCCGGACTCACCCTCGCCGACCTCGACCTGATCGAGATCAACGAGGCCTTCGCCGCCCAGGTCCTGGCCTGCACCCGGGAGCTGGGGCTCGGCGAGAAGGACCACGAGCAGCGGATCAACGTCAACGGATCCGGCGTCTCGCTCGGCCACCCGGTCGGCGCCACGGGCGCCCGCATCCTCGCCACGCTCAGCCACGAGATGCACCGCAGCGGGGCGCGCTACGGACTGGAGACCATGTGCATCGGCGGCGGTCAGGGCCTCGCCGCCGTCTTCGAGCGCATCACCGCCTGATCCCCGTCCCTCCCACGAATGCCACTACTCCTCCGGTGCCCGTGGGAGTCGGCGCCCGCCCGGAACCCCGGGCGGGCGCCGGCGCGTGGCCGTGCCAGGACGCCAGGTGAACCCCTTGCGGTCAGGGCACTGGCCTGGTGCGCTGCGCGATTCCCGATGGATCAACCGGAACGGCAGTGATCGGTTTTGAGACGGCGGGGCCGTCCATGGTCGATGCGTCCGCGCCCAAGGGCCCTTCCGCGCTTGAAGCTTCACCCCCACGCACGGAAGGGCCGGCCCGGCAGCGTCACGCTGCCGGGCCGGCCCTTCCCACTCGCTCCGCTAGTTACGCGAACCGCGGGTGCGGCGCATGAGCACCGTGCCACCCAGCAGCAGCGCCGCGCTCGCACCGGCGGCCAGACCGATGTCACCGGCGCCGGTCTGCGCCAGCTGCGTGCCGGGCGTGTTCGGACCGGGGTTACCGGCCGGCGGCTGGTCCACCGGGGGCTGGTCCACCGGCGGCTTGGAGGTCGGCGGCACCGACGTGGGCGGCTCCTCGGTGGGGGGCTCCTCGGTCGGGGGCTCCTCCGTAGGGGGCTCCTCGGTGGGGGGCTCCTCGGTCGGCGGCTCCTCGGTGGGGGGCTCCTCCGTCGGGGGCTCGCCGACCGGCGGGTGGTCGTGACCACTGTGGTTGGCGCAGGAGTTACCGAAGGCCGGGTTGAGCGCACCGACGATGTCGATGCTGTTGCCGCAGGCGTTCACCGGGATCTCGACGGGGATCTGGCCGAGGTTGCCGGACGCGACGCCGGGGGAACCGACAGCGGCGCCCTCGGCGCTCGACCCGGACCCGCCGCCGTGCGCGCCGCCCGAGCTGACGTTCGCACAGCTGTTGCCGAAGGCAGGGTTCAGCAGAGCGATCACATTGACGGTGTTGCCGCAGAGGTTGACCGGGACGTGCACCGGAACCTGTACGGCGTTGCCCGAGCCGACACCGGGCGAATTGGCGGCGACACCGTCCGCCGACGCGTCGGCGTGCGCATAACCGCCCGCGGCGGTCAGGAGGCCCGACGCCGCCGCCATGACGATCATGCTTTTATTCAGAACCTGTCGCATTACATGCCCTTCTCCGGGAAATTCGCGCGGGCGGTGACCCTGATGGAAGTCATTCCATCGACGCGGACGACTCCATAACGACACGACGGTTCCGGAGGAAACTTGGAGAGCGGTGCAAATTGTGTAACCACCCGAAAGGGTCACGTACGAATGTTCGCTCCAGCGTCGGACTTCTGGCATTCGGGTGAATGGGGGCCGATGGGGGGAACCAAACGCCCGGCTCCGAGTTGATCAGTGCGCTCCGTCTCGGGGCACTCGGTACGAGAAGGGTTCATCGTGATCAAGAAGGTCCTGGCTACGGGTGCCGTCGCCGCCTCCATCCTCGGTCTCTCGGCGACCAGCGCCATGGCGATCGGTGACGACACGGGCACGACGTCGGTCAACGGCAACGGCGCCGAGTCGGAGTTCGGCAACAGCGAGACCAAGGGTGACCAGAGCCCGCAGCTCAGCCTCGTCCAGGGCTCGCTGAACAAGCCCTGCATCGCCCTGCCGGTCAAGGCCAACGCCGGTGCGCTCGTCGGCGTCCTCGCCGCCGTCGCGGTCCAGGACGTCAACGTCCTGTCCAACCCGCAGAACCAGCAGTGCACGGACAACTCCACCCAGGCCAAGGGTGACGAGCCGCTGTCGCACATCCTGTCGGACATTCCGGTTCTCTCCGGCAACGGTGCCGGCAACAGCTGACCGGGCCGCAAGAACCGGTCCGGGTCGCCGACACTCCTCCATCGTGCGGCCCGGGCCTGCAGCATTCGGGCGGTTTTCCGAGAAACTTCGCACATAGCGTTTCGATGCCGCCCGCCGATCGTTACGGATAACAGCTCCGGAGTCACGAGTGCGTTGGGACAAGCGCTCGTGCGGCACGAAAGACGTGTCCGCTCAGGACTCCGCTGCAGAAAGGGAAGTAAAGTGAAGTACACCAAGGCCGCCGCCGTTGCCGCCGGAACCCTCATGGCGCTCGGCGCCGCTGCCCCGGCCATGGCCGACTCCGGCGCCGAGGCTGCTGCCGTCGGTTCCCCGGGCGTCCTGTCGGGCAACATCGTGCAGGTCCCGGTCCACATCCCGGTGAACGTCTGCGGCAACACCATCAACGTCGTGGGCCTGCTCAACCCGGCGTTCGGCAACGTCTGCATCAACGACTGAGCTTTGCCGACCGAGCCGACGGCTCGTCATGAGAAGGCCCCGGACCGCGCACAAAGGTCCGGGGCTTTCCCCGTTGAGCCGGGTGAAATCCACGGGTGCGCAGTTTCCCCCCGTACGGCTTGATCGTTGTGCCGTCCAGAGGCGGCGAATGCCGCCCGAGAAGGGATCTGAGAAGTGAAGTACGCGAAGACCGTCGCCCTCGTCGCGGGTTCCGTGGCCACCCTCGGAGCGGCCGCGCCCGCCTCCGCCGCGGCCACCCCCACGGCCCCCCGGATCAGCCTCACCACAGGCGTGAACGAGCTGACGTCAACCGTGCCCCGGATCCCCGACCGGGTGGTGAACCCCGTCGTCGACATGGTCGGGGAGACCGGCGCGTCCGCCCGTGAGGACGTGGAGTCCTCCGCGGACACCGTGACGGGTGTGGCGGACGCCGCCGCGCCGCTCCTCGGCGGGCTTCCGCTCGGCGGCTGACCGGAATTCGGCGCCGGTTCCCGCTCGGTCCCGCAGGCCGGTTCTCCCTCGAATTCCATGGGAATGGGACCCGGGAAATCGTTCGAGTGAAATGGCGCAACCGAACCCCACCGGGCGGAGTTGTTCAGAATGCTCCGGACAGGCGGGCAACAGATTAACCAGAAGGGCACGTTCATGATGAAGAAGATCCTGGCGACCGCGGCGGTCGCCGCCTCCGTCGCCGGTGTTTCCGCCGCCGCCGCCCCCTCGGCCATGGCGATCGGCAACGACAACGGCACGACGTCGGTCAACGGCAACGGCGCCGACCAGTACTACGGCAACAGCAGCACGCACGGCGACATGAGCCCGCAGATCGGCCTCATCCAGGGCTCGTTCAACAAGCCCTGCATCGCGCTCCCGGCGAAGGCCAACGTCGGCTCGCTCCTCGGGCTCGTCCCGATCTCGGTCCAGGACGTCAACGTCCTGTCCTCCCCGCAGAACCAGCAGTGCACCGAGAACTCCACCCAGGCCAAGGGTGACGAGGCGCTGTCGCACATCCTCAACGACATCCCGGTCCTCTCGGGCAACGGCGCGGGCAACAACTGACGCTGCGTCATATCAGTGGTCCCGGTGCACGTTCAGGCCCGGGTCCGCTGCTTCCCGCCTCGTCATAGTCCGTGAGGGTGCGTGGGGCCAGTGCGTCCGCGGCGCGACCGACTGCTCGGTCGGGAGCCCCGGATGTCCTGGCCCACACGTCTGTTGTGGACGGGGAGTCCCCGGTCCGCAGTTCGGGTAGCCCGATAGTGCGGATATTGGGCCGTCTGCCGCAGCGGCCGCCAAAGTGCTCCGCGCGGCCGGGTAGGTGCGCCCCATGGACCTGTACGACAGTCATCATTCCCCCGGCTCCGACCCCGGTCGCCGGCCGGAGAGCCCCACCCCCATCTACGACCGTCTGCTCGCCGAATGGAACGCGGCGTCGCGGGGCGTGTCCGGGCGGACCCCCGCCGACGCTGCCTCCTGGCCCCAGGCCCCTCTCGGGCCGGGACGGCGCGGTGAAGGCGCCTTCGTCCCCGCCGCGCGCCGCGCCGGGCCGAGCGGCGGCAGGTAGCGCACGTCGACGTGGAAACCGGTCCAACCCGTTCGAGTGGTGTAGCGGAACCAAACAATCCGGTTGGAGTTAGTCAGGACGTTCCACAACGGGACGCTCCGAAAGGTGAAGCGCAATGAAGAAGATGATGGCCGGCGCCGCTGTGGCTGTGTCCCTGATCGGTCTCTCCGCCGCCGCGGCCCCCTCGGCCATGGCGATCGGCGACGACCACGGCACCACGACGGTGAACGGCAACGGCGCCGAGTCCAAGTTCGGCAACAGCGCGACCAAGGGTGACCAGAGCCCGCAGCTCAGCCTGGTCCAGGGCTCGCTGAACAAGCCTTGCATCGCTCTGCCGGTCAAGGCCAACATCGGTTCGCTGATCGGTGCCATTCCGATCGCGGTCCAGGACATCAACGTCCTGTCCAACCCGCAGAACCAGCAGTGCGCCGACAACTCCACCCAGGCCAAGGGCGACGAGCCGCTGTCGCACATCCTGAACGACATCCCGGTCCTCTCGGGCAACGGCGCCGGCAACAGCTGAAGCCGCTGAGATGCGGGCGGTCCGGGGCGTACGCCCGCGGGGCCGCCCGCATTTCGCTGTGCGGCACGCGTACACGGCGATGCCCACCACTCGACGGGGGGTGGTGGGCATCGCCGTGCGGCACGGGCGGTGTGCGGGGGCAGATCAGCCCAGGCTGCGTACCGGCAGGAGGCAGTGGGCGGACGTCCCCACGACGTCCGGGTCGGCCACGAAGGAGCGGAGCACGTCCTCGCCGACCGGCTGTCCCGGAACCGCCGCCGGCCACGGGCGCGTGGCGAACATCCCGTGGACCACACCGGCCGACCGTGCCACCGCCAGCCACTCGGCCGGCACGGTGTACTGCGCCTTGAAGTGCGGCAGGGTCAGGACGACCTGGCCGGCCTGGATGAGCAGCTTCACCGGAAGGTTCGGCAGCTCCGAGGCGTCCAGGGTCTCTCCCCCCACCTGCAGCCCGCTGCGCTCCAGGGCGGTGTGCATCGCCCTCTCGCCGACTTCGGGCCCCTCCGGGCCGTCGCCCAGCGAGTAGGTCAGCAGGAAGGCGGTCTCGCGGCCCGTCGCGGGGTTCGAACCGCTCCAGGCGATGAGGATCTGGGTCCCCAACTGGGCAGGTGAGTAAGGGGTGGTGACGGAGTTCGATGAGCTCATGTCCGGCACCCTAACGGTCCGATACCGGTACGTGTGCACGCGTATCACCCGATCGGGGACCGCCGCGTCGAGCCGGTCGGTCCGGGGCCGGCCGGCGGGACGGACGGAAAACCTGTTGACGGTCTCCCGAGGCGCGGGGCTAGGCTGTGCGCAGTTCCAGGAAACAGGAGGTGAGGACATTGATGACCGTCGTTGCGGTGGGCACTGCCCACAACCCGAAGAGCATCGTTCCCACCCCTGCGGCCACCGGCTGAACTCTCTCCGCTACTCCCGCGCCCGAGCGCGCGGTGCCGGGGCCGCCCTTGTGAAGGGTTTCCCTTGTCTTTCTCCCATTCCCAGGTTTCCTCCCCGTCGCACGCGCTGACTGCGTACGGCTGGGACGACGACTGGGCCGCCGCCTTCGCGCCGTTCGCCGCGCAGGGTCTCCTGCCGGGGCGTGTCGTGCGGGTGGACCGCGGACAGTGCGACGTGGTCACGCCCGACGGCACCCTCAGGGCGGACACCGCCTTCGTGGTGCCCCGCGACCCCATGCGGATCGTCTGCACGGGCGACTGGGTGGCCGTCGACCCGGACGGCGACCCGCAGTTCGTCCGCACGCTTCTGCCCCGCCGCACGGCCTTCGTGCGCTCGACGTCCTCGCAGCGTTCCGAGGGGCAGGTCCTCGCCACCAACATCGATCACATCGTCATCTGCGTCTCGCTCGCCGTCGAACTGGATCTCGGCCGGCTGGAGCGCTTCCTCGCGCTCGCCATGTCCAGCACGGCGGGTGCCGCTCTGCTCGGTGACGGGGCGGGTGCCGGGGACCACGAGGCACATCCCCTCGTGCTGCTCACCAAGGCGGATCTCGTGCCGGACCCCGCCACGCTCGGCCACCTCGTCGAGGACATCGAACGCATCGCCCCCGGGGTGCAGGTGCTGCCCGTCAGCTCCGCGACGGGCGAGGGCGTCGACGTGTTCGGTGCGATCGTCGGGTCCGGTACCAGTGTGCTGCTCGGCACCTCCGGCGCCGGCAAGTCGACCCTCGCCAACACGCTTCTCGGGGAGGACGTGATGGACGTGCGCGCGGCCCGCGACGTCGACGGCAAGGGCCGGCACACCACCACGACCCGCAATCTCCTCGTGCTGCCCGGCGGTGGCGCCCTGATCGACACCCCCGGGCTGCGCGGGGTGGGCCTCTGGGACGCGGAGAGCGGCGTCGGCCAGGTCTTCTCCGAGATCGAGGACCTCGCGGAGCGGTGCCGCTTCCAGGACTGCCGCCACGAGGCGGAACCCGGCTGCGCGGTGCTCGGAGCGATCGAGGACGGCTCCCTCGCGGAACGTCGCCTGGACAGCTACCGCAAGCTGCTCCGTGAGAACCACCGCATCGCGGCCAAGACCGACGCCCGGCTGCGGAGCGAGACCCTGCGGGAGTGGAAGCGCAGGGGCGCCGAGGGCCGGGCCGCGATGGAGATGAAGCGGGGCCGGATCCGGTAGCGGTACCGGTCCGGGTGCCGGGCCGGCGTCCCGCGCCGCCCCGGCACCCGGCCTCACCCGGCACCCGCCTCAGCCCCAGACGAGCGCTCCCAGCCACGCCCCGGCCACCACGAGACAGCAGTAGAGCTCCACCAGCACGGAGTACCCCGTCGCGCGCATCACGGATTTGAGCGAGGCCCGGCCCGCGGCCCCGCTGCCGAGCCGTACGCGTTCGACGCCGTAGACCGCCGCCACGTATCCCACGATCCCGCCCACCACCGGAATCACGAAGAAACCCGCGATGGCCGCGATCCCCCCGGCCATCAGCGTCCCGCTCGGTGCCCCGGACTCACGCGGGCGCCGGGAGGGCAGGACCGCCTTCAGTGCCTGGTTCAGCAGCAGCACGCACGTCGACCCGATGAGCACGCCCCAGGCGACCGGGGTCGGGTCCGTCAGCGCCCACCACAGAACAGCGGCCCACACGATCGCCTGCCCGGGCACGCCCGGCACCAGCACGCCGACCAGGCCGAGCAGCATCACCGCCCCCACGGCGACGAGCTGCCACACACTCATTCGACCAGCGTGCCGGACACCGCCGGGTCCCGCCCGTCAGGCCTCGGCCGCCGCCCGAGGGGTACGGCTCGCCCACCGCCCCGGGCGCGGGCGGAGCCCCACGGCGGGCAAGCGCACCTGTCAGCGGGGGGCCCGGGCCACCCAGCCGCGCTCGTAGGCGTGCCAGCCCAGCTGCAGCCGCGTCGTGACCCCGGTGAGCTCCATGAGCCCCTTCACCCGGCGCTGGACCGTGCGCAGGCCCAGATCCAGCTGCTTCGCCACGCTGGCGTCGGTCAGACCGGCCAGCAGCAGCGAGAGGATCTCCAGATCCGTGGGATCCGCACCCGGGCCGTTCTCCTCATGGACCCCGTCGGAGCCGAGCCGCAGCGGCATCGCGTCCCGCCACACGGCTTCGAAGAGACCCATCAGGGACTCCATCAGTCCACTGGCGTGTATCACCAGGGCCGCGGGCTCGGCGCCCCGGCCCGTGAGGGGAACCATGGCCAGCGAGGCGTCGGCGACCACCAGTTTCGTCGGCACCCGGTCGACGACCCGGCACTGCTCGTCGCGGCTCAGCGCCGCGGTCAGCTCCACGATCCCGGACGGCAGGTGCAGCACGTCGCGCTCGACGACGACGCGGTACGCCACGCCCCGCTCGGACGCCCGTTCCTCCGACTCGTTCTCCATGCCCGTGACCGCGATCGGCTTCCCGGTGACCAGTGCGCACACCTCGGACTGGGCGCCCAGCTGGAGTTGATGGAACCGGTGGGCGACGGCGCTCGCCCCCGTCACCACCTCCACCAGATCGTGCACCGCGGGTTCTTCGGCCGCCTCGGCCCGGTACTCCTCGGCGAGCAGCACCGACGCGAGCTCCGCCTGCTCCAGCTCGTGCCGCTGCTGTGTCAGCAGCGCGCCCAGTGCGACACCGGGGGGTGCGGCGACCCAGCGGTCCGCCCGCGACGACGACTGGGCGACGAGTCCCTGCTGCTCCAGCCGGCGCAGCGCACGTTCGGTGTCCGCCTCCGGCAGGGACAGCCGCCGCGCGAGGTCGGGCACCTCCGCGGCCCCGGCCGCCACCAGGGCCCGGTAGGCCGCTTCCTGTCTCTCGTCCAGACCTATCGCTGCCAGCATCCTCGGCCCTCCCCGGATTGGTCGTCGTATGTCGCCGCGCCCGTCGGCCGGTTCGCGCGGTGGCGGGAACCGGCCACGGCGTAAACCCGCCGGGCCCATCATGCCCCTTCGCACCTGCACCTCTGGCAGTGTGGCGCCTCTTCGGTACCAGCCGGTCCACCGCCGCTGGACCGAACCCTCGAACCGGCCCGCCGGGCGACCTTCCCGTGGGGGGTGGGGACGCCCGGCGGGCCCCGGACCCGTGCCACTTCCGGGCCGTTTTTCCGGATGCCCCGTTTTCGTACGGCCCGTGCGGTGGACACTATGGGCATGAGCCAGCAGGGGGAGAAGCCCGCCGCCGACGAGGACGACTGGTGGCGGAAGCTGTACGACGACACCGCCCGGGACATCGGGCCGGGCAGCGCGGCCGACAGCCTCGACGACCGCTTCGACTCCGCGTCGGACGCCGTCGGTCCGGGGGGCGCGGACCACCCGGCCACCGTGGTCCCGCTGCCCGATCCGCGCCTGCCGGAGGCGGGCCGGTCTCCGGAGAGGCGCGCGCCGCGGCACGCCGCACCCCGGCCGGACCGCACGCCGGAGCCCCCCGCCCCGGCTCCCGGGCCGCCGCCCGCGACGGCGACGCCCCCGCCCGGGACGCCTCCCGTGCCCCCCGCGCCGCAGCGTCCGCCCGCGGACGCCGTCGAGCGTGCGCCCTGGGAGGCTCCGGCCGGACGGCGGCGACCGCGTACCTTCGCCGCCCCGCCGCCGCCTCCCGCACAGCCCGCTGCGGCCGAGGTCCCGGAACCGCCGGTGCGCCCCGTCGTGGGCCACGTAGGCGACCGGCCGCCGACCTACGACCCCGAACCCGCGGCCCTGCCCCTCTCCGGTCCCGACGACCTCGACGGCGTCGTGCCCGACACCGTGCTGGACGGCGCGCGGTACGGGACGTACACACTGCGTGCCGCGTCCGTGCGCGGGGATTCCGCCCGCTTCCGCGGGGAACCCCGGCGCGACGCCCTGTTCACCGCGCGCTTCGGGGCCGGTGACGCGGCGCTCGTCCTCGTCGCGGTGGCCGGAGGCGCCCGGGGCGCCGACGGGGCGCATCTCGCCGCGGCCGACGCCTGCCGCTGGATCGGCGGCGCCGTCGCCCGCAGCCACGCCCGGCTCTCCGACGACATAAGAGCGGGGCGCCGGGGCGACCTCAAGTCCGGTCTGCACCGCCTCACCGACCGTACGTACGGCAAACTGCGTGCCCGCGCCGCGGAACTCGGCCTCGACCCGTCCGCCTACAGCGCCGGGCTGGGCTGCCTGCTGCTGTCCGCCGACCCGGACTGCCGCACCCGGGTCTTCTTCGGTACGGGCCGCGGAGGCCTCTTCAGACTCCGCGACGGCGCCTGGCAGGACCTCGACCCCGTGCTCCCCGCGCCGGCGGGCACCGAGGAGGAGAGCCCCGGCGGGGACCGGCTCACGATGGACCTGCAGATCACCACGCCCCCGTCGCCCTACGAGGAGAGCCCGCCGCCGCAGCCCGCCGAGCCCTTCCACTTCCGCGCCTCCGTCGCCCGTCCGGGCGACACGCTGCTGCTCTGCGGAAGCGGCATGGCCGAGCCGATGCGCGGGGAACCCGCGCTCGCCGGGGAACTCGCGCGGCGCTGGGCGTCGGACGCCCCGCCGGGACTGCCCGCCTATCTCGCCGACATACAGCTCCGGACCAAGGGGTACGCGGACGACCGGACGTGCGCGGCGGTCTGGGAGGCGTAACGGCGCGCGGCGTGGGTTCATGGAGTGACGGACAGCCTGAGGCAGAGAAGGTGCGCACCCATGGCCAAGCAGAACGTGTCGGAACAGTTCGTCGACATCCTGGTCCGGGCGGGGGTCAAGCGGCTGTACGGCGTCGTCGGCGACAGCCTCAACCCCGTGGTCGACGCCGTCCGCCGCAATGCCGCCATCGAGTGGATCCAGGTCAGGCACGAGGAGACCGCCGCGTTCGCCGCGGGAGCCGAGGCACAGGTCACCGGAACCCTCGCCGCCTGCGCGGGTTCCTGCGGACCCGGCAACCTCCACCTGATCAACGGCCTGTACGACGCCCACCGCTCCATGGCGCCGGTGCTCGCGCTCGCCTCGCACATCCCGTCGAGCGAGATCGGCCTCGGCTACTTCCAGGAGACCCATCCCGAGCTGCTCTTCCAGGAGTGCAGCCACTACAACGAGATGATCTCCAACCCGCAGCAGATGCCGCGCCTGCTCCAGACCGCCATCCAGCACGCCATCGGCCGCGGTGGGGTCAGCGTCGTCTCCATGCCCGGTGACATCGCCTCGCAGCCGGCCCCCGACAAGTCCGTCGAGCACGCCCTGGTCACCTCCCGGCCGTCCGTGCGGCCCGGGGACGAGGAGATCGACAAGCTCTGCCGGATGATCGACGAGGCCAAGCGGGTGACGCTGTTCTGCGGGAGCGGAACGGCGGGAGCGCACGCGGAGGTCATGGAACTGGCCGAACGGGTGAAGGCTCCGGTCGGCCACGCACTGCGTGGCAAGGAGTGGATCCAGTACGACAATCCGTACGACGTCGGCATGAGCGGGCTGCTCGGCTACGGCGCCGCCTACGAGGCCACGCACGAGTGCGATCTGCTGATCCTGCTGGGCACGGACTTCCCGTACAACGCGTTCCTCCCGACCGACGTGAAGATCGTCCAGGTGGACGTGCGCCCCGAGCACCTGGGCCGGCGGTCGAAGCTCGACCTGGCGGTGTGGGGCGACGTGCGCGAGACGCTGCGCTGCCTGACCCCCCGGGTGAAGACCAAGACGAACCGCAAGTTCCTCGACCGGATGCTGAAGAAGCACGCCGACGCGCTCGAGGGCGTGGTCAAGGCGTACACCCGCAAGGTCGAGAAGCACGTGCCGATCCACCCCGAGTACGTGGCGTCGGTCCTCGACGAGATCGCGGACGACGACGCCGTGTTCACGGTCGACACCGGCATGTGCAACGTCTGGGCGGCGCGCTACCTCACGCCCAACGGCAAGCGCCGGGTGATCGGTTCGTTCAGTCACGGCTCGATGGCGAACGCGCTGCCGCAGGCCATCGGGGCGCAGTTCACCGACCGGAACCGGCAGGTCGTGTCCATGTCCGGCGACGGCGGATTCACCATGCTGATGGGTGACTTCCTCACGCTCGTCCAGTACAACCTGCCGGTGAAGGTGGTCCTGTTCAACAACTCCGCGCTCGGCATGGTCGAGCTGGAGATGCTGGTGGCGGGCCTGCCATCGTTCGGCACGACCAACACCAACCCCGACTTCGCGGCCGTCGCGAGGGCCGCCGGGGCCTACGGAGTGCGCGTGGAGAAGCCCAAGCAGCTGGAGGGCGCGCTGAAGGAGGCCTTCAGGCACAAGGGGCCGGCGCTCGTCGACGTGGTCACCGATCCGAACGCCCTGTCCATCCCGCCCAAGATCAGCGCGGACATGGTCACCGGCTTCGCGCTCTCGGCCAGCAAGATCGTGCTCGACGGCGGCGTCGGCCGGATGCTCCAGATGGCCCGCTCCAACATCCGCAACGTGCCACGTCCCTGAGCGCCGACCCCGTCTCCTGGCGGGGGCGGCGCCCCTCCGCGGGCGGGCGGGCCGCCGATGAGTTTCCGGGGCGCGCGCGGTCTGAGAAGCGACGGGCGGGGCACTGCCGGGAGTTGTCCACGGCTCGTGCCGCCCTGATTCGCGGAGCACCGGACACGAGACACCGAGGACACCAGATGCGCACTCTGATCAGCACCGCCTTCGTCTCCCTCGACGGCGTCGTCGAGGCACCGGGCGGCGAACCCGGCTACCGCAACTCCGGGTGGACCTTCAAGGACGTGGACTTCCTTCCCGAGGCATACGCGCTCAAGGGACGCGAGCAGAAGGAGGCCGGGGCGATGCTGCTGGGCCGCGTCAGCTACGAGGCGTTCAGCCCCGTCTGGCCGGACATGGAGGACTTCGCCGACTACAAGGTGATGCCGAAGTACGTCGTGTCCACCACGCTCACCGAGGACGACCTGGTCGCGGACTGGGGCGACACCACGATCCTGCGCTCCCTCGACGACGTCGCCGCCCTGAAGGAGACCGAGGGCGGTCCGCTCATCGTCCACGGAAGCGCCGCGCTGAACCGGAGCCTCTCGGACGCGGGGCTCATCGACCGCTACCACCTGCTCGTCTTCCCCCTCCTGCTCGGCGCGGGCAAGAGACTGTTCAGCGACACGGAGAAGGACACGCAGAAGCTGAAGCTCGTCGAGCACGAGGTCTACGCCAACGGTCTCCAGAAGAACGTCTTCGACGTCATCCACTGACCGGCCCTCACCCGACGGCGGAGCGGGGCCGTCGGTCCTCGTCCCTCAGCGAAGGCGCAGGGATTCCGGTCCTGCCGTCTCACCGATGATGCCGACGAGCCGGCCGAACAGTGTCGGACCGCGTCCGGCCCGGGCCTGGGCGATCTCCCGTTCCACGCCCGCCCGGTTCGAGGGATGCACCCGAGGCAGCCGCTCGTGCAGCCTGCGAGCCGTCTCCGCATGCCCGAGTGCGCGTGCGGAGGCGGCGTGGTCGCGCCATTCGATGACGAAATCGCCGTCGTCCGGGGTGCCGAAACCGCCGCGCAGACAGTCCGCGAAGGCGTCCAGCCCTCGGCCGAAATAGCCGCCGGGGCCGTTCACGGCTTCGCCGATCCGGTCCCAGAAGTCGTCGAGGCCGGTGATCCGGGAGCCTTCGATCACATAGGTCACGGTCATGCCAGGAGCGTACAAGCGTGGCTCCCGGAGGCGCCGGGTGCCGGTCCGGAGGCCCGCGCCGCAGGTGGGGGACTGCGGCGCGGACCGGACCGGGGGTGCGGATCAGCAGTCGTGGTCGACGAGGTCGAACGACTCGTAGTGGTCCGCGGTGTAGTAGTCCTCCTGGGCTTCCTCGCCCGTCACGATCCGGCGGGCCCCGCGCGTGGGGGAGCCGGGCGTGACGACCGTGTACTCGTGGTAGTAGCCGGTGCCCTGATCCGGCAGGACGGCCTCCCGGTTCTGGAAGACCGTGCCGTCCTCCTCGTACGGGAACGGGCCGCCGTCCTCGATCAGGCCGAGCGTGTCATGTGCCTCGGACGGCAGCGCGGAGTAGCAGACACTGCCCACCGCGGTGGTCGAGGGGACGGTCGCGGCCGACGCCGTCACGGGTCCCGAGACGAAGAGGACGGACAGGAGGGCGGCGACGCCGCCGAGCGTGGTGATCCGTGGGGGGATTCGCATGCCCACCATGATGACGCGCGTAGACACCCATCCGTCAACGCCAACTCATGTGAATTTTCCGAATGTTAACGGTGGGTACGAACACCGGTGCGTGCGACGGCGGCGGGCCCCGTGTGCGGCCGTGTGTTCATCTGTTGACGCCCGGAATAGCTTGACCGCTCGCCGATGGGGCATGCATCGGGGGCGAGCGTTCGAGACATGACGGAGCGAAGCGGATCAGAGAGGGGCCGATTCATCGTGCGTGCGGGGGACATGACGAAGCGACGGGAGAGTCCGCCGGCACGGCTGCACCGCAGACTCGGGCACGCCGATCTGTCGGCCGTGGGGGAGATACGCGGGGCGCTGCGGGACTTCCTGCGCTACCGGCGGCGGCCGGAGGACACCGAGGTCGCTGAACTGCTGCTCTCCGAGCTGGTGACGAACGCGCTGATCCACACGCGGAACGGGGCAGTGGTGACGGTGACGTCCGTCCCCGCGCGACTGCGCGTGGAGGTGCGTGACTTCACGGCGGAGCAGGAGCCCGCGCCGTACGTACCGAACGCCGACGACGGTACGCACGGCAGGGGACTGCTCCTCGTCCAGAGCCTGGCGGACTCCTGGGGAGTCACGACTCAGGCGCTGGGCAAGGTGGTCTGGTTCGAGCTGAGCGGTGGCATGGCCTGATGCTCAGCCGAACTGCTGCTCCAGGTCCTTGAGTTTCTGCTCCAGCGAATCGAGCCGGGGCAGGGCCTGGGTGTCGTCCTCGGCGGTGAGGTCGACGGTCGCGGGTTCACCGCTCGTGGTCTGTGCCGAAGTACTCCTGGATTTCGGGCCGTTCACGGCTTGCAGGGATGGACGGGGGCGCAGGGGCAGTTGTCCCGGCTCTGCTATGGCGGGCTCCGCGACGGCCGGTGGGCCGCCCCCCGACGCCGGGGCGATGGCCTGGACGTCCACCTGGCGGCCCGGCCGTCCGCCGCGCCCCCATACCCGGTTCTGCCGGTTCAGGGCCTTGATGTGGGCCCGGTCCAGCTTGGCCTGGTCCTTCCTGCGGTGCCGGTCCTGTTCCCTCTCCCGGCGGTCCTCCCGCACCTCGTCCACCGCCTCGTCCAGGGTCCGGACGCCCTCGAGGAGCATCAGCGACCAGGCGCCGAACGTCTCCCTGGGGGCGCGCAGCCACCGTACGATCCGGATCTGCGGCAGCGGGCGGGGCACCAGGCCCTGCTCGCGGAGTGCCGCACGGCGTGTCTGCTTCAGGGCGCGGTCGAACAGCACCGCGGCCGAGAGCGACATGCCCGCGAAGAAGTGCGGGGCGCCCGCGTGGTCCATGCCGCGCGGCGCGTGCACCCAGTTGAACCAGGCGGCAGCACCGGCGAACGTCCACACCAGCAGCCGTGAGCCCAGAGCCGCGTCACCGTGGCTCGCCTCACGCACCGCGAGTACCGAACAGAACATCGCGGCCCCGTCGAGGCCGAAGGGCACGAGGTACTCCCAGCCCCCGGAGAGGCTGAGGTTTTGCCGGCCGAAGCCGACGAGCCCGTGGAAGGAGAGGGCGGCGGCGACCGCGGCACAGCAGAACAGCAGGACGTACGAGGCGGTGGCGTAGAGAGCCTCCTTGCGCCGGCGGCGCTCCTCGCTGCGTTCCCAGCTGTCGTCGGCCGCGGCCTTCTCAGCGGCGCGCTTGCCGCGCGCGACCACCGTCACCGCCGCCATGACCCCCACGAGCAGCACGGCGCCCGGAAGCAGCCAGTCAAGCGATATGTCGGTCAGTCTCATGCGCGGTCCCTTGCGTCACGTAGGGCGTTTCGGGCGCCATCGTGACGGAAATTCCGGGCCGCTCAGCGGGATTCGGGGCAAGTGAACGCCATTGGGTAGGCGGGCCTCATCGTTGGACGGAATCTTCTCGAACGCGCGCAGGAGAGCGTCGTGTTGTGTTCGAATTCCGGTCGCCCGGCCGGGTGGTGTGAGCCGACGTGCGGCTCACACGGCGGCGGCCAGCCTGCGGACGCGCTCGTCGTCGCAGGTGCGGGGGCAGGTCACACAGGTGTCCTCGGGCCGGAGGGTGTAGAAGAGGCAGCAGCTCGCCCGGTCCCGGGTGGGGAGGGACTCGCCGCCGGGCCCGGTCAGGGCGCGGAAGCCCGCCGTGCCCACGTACGGCTTGGTCGTGCCCGGCAGCAGTTCCTCCAGCTCGGCCATCGCCCGGTCCTCCTCCCCGAGCAGGTGCGCGATGTACCAGAGGCCCTCGACGATCTCGTCGGTCGCCATGCCCCACAGGGCGCGTTTGCCGCGCCGCATGCGGGGCCCGAACCCGTCCAGGACGGGGCCGATGTGTTCGGCGACCGAGTCGCGGACCTCGGCCCGCAGCGCCGCCTCGTCCGGGACGACCCGGGCGCCGGGCAGGGCTGCGGCGGGGTCGCCGGGCAGACAGGCGAACTCTCGCACACGCAGGGCGAGATGGCCCAGCCCCCGGTGGAAGGACACATCGGCCGCGGGGATGCGGGGCACGCGTCGGTGCAGGAACCACGGCACCGTCACCAGCAGGCAGGCGGGCCACGCGTAGCGGTGGAGCCCGAAGCTCGCCACCACGTCGGGACGGGCCCGGGTGCCGTAGTCCCGGAGCACCTGCGCCTCGTCCCAGGCGAGGAAGACGTCCAGTGCCGCTCCGCCCCCGGCCAGGTCCGCCGCACCGACCCAGCCGGCCCCGGAGGGCATCGGGGCGTCGTCGGCGAGCACCTCGGCCCGCAGTCCCGGGAAGACCTCGGCCAGACGGGCGTAGGCCGCCGCCGTCGGGGACGGGGCGGTCGTGGCGAGCAGGACGGGCACGGTCATGCGGGACCACCGAATCACGATCATTTACAGGTAAGCCTTACCTTACCCGAATTGACCGATGGGGGAACCAGCGCCCAATCCGCCTATCGTGCACACGGGGCCCGGCACGCGCGAGTCGGCCCCTCGGTCCGAGGAGGTCCCGGTGGAGCAGGGCAGAGCGTGGGACGGCGTGGGCCCGTATGCCTCCGCGGGCACCCCACCGGACGCCCGCGTGCCCGAACAGGCACGCGGCGAGCACACCCACGGCGAGCGCCCCGCGTCCCGCACCGTGCACCGGCACTCCGTGCGCGGTCAGATCCTGGACGCCCTGCGCTCCGCGCTCGTCGACGGCGAGCTGACCCCGGGGGAGGTCTACTCCGCCCCCGCGCTCGGCGCGCGCTTCGGCGTGTCCGCGACGCCCGTGCGCGAGGCGATGCAGCGGCTGGCGGTCGAGGGCGCCGTCGAGGTCGTGCCGAACCGCGGCTTCCGGGTCAGCGAACGGGGTCCCCGCGAACTGGCCGAGCTCGCCGAGGTGCGCGCCCTGATCGAGGTCCCCGTCGTGCTGCGGCTCGCCCGCACGGTCCCGGCCGCCGGGTGGTACGCCCTCCGCCCGCTCGCCGACGCCACGGTCGCCGCGGCGGCCGTCGGCGACCGCGCGGGATACGCCGAGAGCGACCGCGCCTTCCACCGCGCGGTGCTCGCGCTGTCCGGCAACCAGCAGCTGGTGCAGGTCGCCGACGACCTGCACCGCAGGTCCCAGTGGCCCCTGGCCGGCCGCCCGGCGGAACTGCGCGCCGACGCCTCGGAGCACACCGCGCTGCTGGACGCCCTGATCGCCCGGGACCTCACGGTGGTGCGGACCCTCGTGCGCGAGCACTTCGGCGGCGCCGACGTGTGAGACCCCGGGCACTCCGACGGATGCCCGGCCGTCACGCCCCGGCCGGCGCCTCAGTTCGCCTCGGCCGTCTCCGGGGCCGGCGGCTCCAGCCGGGAGGCCAGCCAGGTCGGTACGCCGCCCAGCAGCCGGAACAGCCGCCCCGCCTCGGCCCGCAGCCGGGCCGCGGCCTCGGGTTCGGTCTCGGCGTCGGCGAGCGAGATGAGCGCCGGGGCCGTGCCGACGAGATAGCCCAGCTCCTCCCGTATCCGCAGTGACTCGGCGAACCCGTGCCGCGCCTCGGCGAGTTCGCCTTCGCGCAGGGCGAGCGAGGCCAGGTGGCGCCAGGTGAAGGAGAGCAGGAGTTCGTCACCGCGGGCGGCCGCCCCCGCGTGGGCCCTGCGGTACGCGGCGCGGGCGGCCTGAGGGGAATCGGCGATGTTCTGCGCGATCAGGCCCCTGCGGAAGTCCAGCAGGGGCCGGCCCGGCGCCGCGGGGGAGAGCAGTGCGGCGGCCCTGCTGAGCGCCACGCTGGCCTCGTCGGCCCGGTCGCGCGCTCCGAGCAGGGTCGAGGCGTAGGCGAGGTAGCCGCGCTCGCAGGCGGCGGCCCCGCGCTCCGAGTCGCCCCGGGCCAGCGCCTCCGCCGCGCGGAGGGCGTCCTCGGCGTCGGTCCACCCGGCGCCGGTGTACAGGCACCGCTCGGTCAGCAGCGAGGTCCGCTGGAGCGCTGCGGCGTGGTCCGTCGCCGCGTGGGGTTCGAGCAGCGCGGCCGCGTCCGTCCAGCAGGCTCGTGAGCGCAACCGCCATACCGCGGTCTGGAGCGGCGGATCGTCATCTGCAGTCGTTCCGGAACCAGACATGGCGGTATGCGCCACGTTGCCCTCCCCGAGCGCGCCGTCGAGCTGTGGAGGCCGGCGGCGAACGCCCGCCGGCCAGGGTCTGCGCGCATCTCAGCACGGAATGGCACGCCGGGCCAAGGGGTGGGATCAATGTCAGGTGAAAGATTTCACAATCATCCGGAGCCCGGCCGGGCCGCGAGCGGGGCCGGGACGTCAGCTCATGCGCAGGGCGAGGAAGAAGTCGAGCTTGTCCTCGAGGCGCGAAAGATCACGTCCCGTCAACTGCTCGATACGTCCGACGCGATAGCGCAGCGTGTTGACGTGGAGGTGCAGCCGGGCCGCGCAGCGGGTCCAGGAACCGTCGCAGTCCAGGAAGGCCTCCAGCGTCTCCATGAGTTCCGCGCGGTGGCGCCGGTCGTAGTCGCGCAGGGGGTCCAGCAGCCGCGCGGTGAACGCCCGGCGGACGTCGTCCGGCACGAAGGGCAGCAGGAGGACGTGCGAGGCGAGCTCGTGGTGCCCGGCCGCGCAGACGGGGCCCGGCCGAGCCGCCGCGACGCGGCGGGCGTGCCGCGCCTCCTCGAGCGCCCCGCGCAGCCCTTCCGCGGAGTGCACGGCGGCGCTGACACCCAGTGTCAGGCGTCCGTCGTCGGCCAGTCCCGCGGAGAGCGGCGCGCGGACGGTGTGGAGCAGCGTGTCGGCGTGCAGGGCGGCGTCCCGCGGCTCCGGCTCGTCCCCGGCTTGCTGGTCCTCCGTGCCGTCCCCGGTGGCGGCAGGCGCGGGAGGCGTCGTCAGCGGCACCAGTGCGACGGCCTCCTCGCCGGTGTGCGCCACGGCGATCCGGTCCGCCGAGTCGGGGCCGGTCACCCCGGGGTCGACCAGGATCTCCTCGAGCAGCGCCTGGGCGGCCCGGCCGCCCGGGAGGTCCGTGTCCCCGCCCGCCCACTCGACCCGGGCGACCACGACCTGCCAGTGCGGCGCGGTGCCGACACCGGGCAGCAGGACGGGGGCGGCGACCCTGAGCCGGGCCGCGATCTCGGCCGGGGCCGCGCCCGCCTGGACCAGCTCCAGGACCTCCTGGGCGAGCCTCCTGCGTACCGCTCGCGCTGCGTCCCGGCGGTCCCGCTCGACCGCGATCAGCTGCGTCACGCCCTGGAGCAGGTCCAGGCGCGCGGCCGGCCAGTCGCCCGCGTCCGCCTCGACGGCCAGCAGCCAGTCCGAGAGGACGGACTCCCGCACGTCTCCGGAGGGGAGCGGGGCGGACCCCCGGCCGGTGTTCCGGATCGGGAACAGCGAATACGTCGTGCCGTCGACCTCGGCCCGGTGCGGTCCCCGGCGGCCGGAACGGGTGGCGGCGAGGTGGTGTCCGGCCAGTTCCGCGCCGACGTGCGGGGCCGGAGGATCGCCTGCCCCGGCGATCCTCCGGCCCGTGGGGGAGAGCACCCAGGCGCGCAGGTCCAGGTCGGAGGTGAGCAGATCGAGGACCACCTCGGGGCCGCCGCCCGCCGGGCCCGAGGTCATCAGCCTGCGGTGCCGGTCGACGACCGCGGCGAGGTCGCCCGCCCGTTCGCCCGATACCTGGCGGACCACGTGCTCGGTGATCGTCGCGAATGCGACCGTCTCGTGCACGGCGAACAGCGGCAGCCGGTGCCTCAGGCACGCCTCGACCAGGTCGTCGGGGATGTCCCCGAGCTCGGCCTCGCCGGCGGCCAGACCCGCGACGCCCGCGGCCGCCAGGATCCGGACGAACGGTTCGGAGTCGGCGGCGTCGCGCCGCCAGGCGAGCCCGGTGAGGACCAGCTCCCCGCCGGAGAGGTAGCGGCTGGGGTCGCGCAGGTCGGTCGTCATGACGCCGCGGACCGACCGGTCCAGCTCGTCCTCGCCGCCGAGCAGCCGCAGGCCCAGCGCCTCGGTGTCCAGCAGTGCGCGCAGCCGCATCGTCGATCGCCGCCGATCTCTTCGTTGGTGCGGGGGAGGTCAGGGGTTACCTGTGAATTGCGGTGAGGTCACCGGTACCCGCCATTCGTTCGAATCTACAAGACGGGGATGGGGGCCAGCCAATTCCTTCATGGTTTCGGTGACTGCACCGAGTGGAGCAAGGCTTGTGTACTGGGCCACACACCGCGTCAAACAACACAGGAACGACCAGCAATGGGCCGGCCGCACCCCGCCCCAGCCGAACGACCCGATTGAGAAGAAGAGAGCCACTCATGGACTTCCTTCGCCCCGCCAGCTGGGAGGAGGCGCTCGCCGCCAAGGCCGAGCACCCGACGGCTGTGCCCATCGCGGGTGGCACCGACGTCATGGTCGAGATCAACTTCGACCACCGCCGGCCCGGACACCTCATGGACCTGAACCGCATCGGTGAGCTGTCCGAGTGGCAGGTGGGCCCGGACGCCGTACGCCTCGGCGCCTCCGTGCCGTACAGCGCCGTCATGGAGAACCTGAGGACCGAGCTGCCCGGACTCGCCCTCGCCTCGCACACCGTCGCCTCGCCGCAGATCCGCAACCGCGGCGGAGTCGGCGGCAACCTGGGCACCGCCTCCCCCGCGGGGGACGCCCACCCCGCGCTGCTCGCGGCGGGAGCCGAGGTCGAGGCCGCGTCGGTACGCGGGACGCGGATGATCCCGATCGACGAGTTCTACACCGGCGTGAAGCGCAACGCCCTCGCCCCCGACGAACTGATCAGGGCCGTGCACATCAGGAAGGCCGACGGCCCGCAGCAGTACTCGAAGGTCGGCACGCGCAACGCGATGGTCATCGCCGTGTGCGCCTTCGGTCTCGCGCTCCACCCGGAGAGCCGCACGGTGCGGACCGGCATCGGCTCCGCCGCCCCGACCCCGGTCCGGGCGAAGGAGGCCGAGGACTTCCTCAACGCGGCGCTGGAGGAGGGCGGGTTCTGGGAGAGCGGAAAGATCATCACCCCGTCCGTCGCCAAGCAGTTCGCCCAGCTCGCCGCGGGGGCCTGCAACCCCATCGACGACGTACGGGGCACCGCCGCCTACCGCCGGCACGCCGTCGGCATCATGGCCCGCCGCACGCTGGGCTGGACCTGGGAGCAGTACCGCGGAGCGGGACGCACCCTCGAAGGAGCTGCCTGATCATGCGAGTGAATTTCACGGTCAACGGCCGGAAGCAGGAAGCCGACGACGTCTGGGAGGGCGAGTCCCTCCTGTACGTCCTGCGTGAGCGCATGGGCCTGCCCGGCTCCAAGAACGCCTGTGAACAGGGCGAATGCGGATCCTGCACGGTCCGCCTCGACGGTGTGCCCGTCTGTTCCTGTCTCGTCGCGGCCGGCCAGGCGGAAGGCCGCGAGATCGTCACCGTCGAAGGGCTGGCCGACTACGCCAGGCACCGCGACGACGCGCACCCCGGGACCGGATGCGCCTCGGGCGCCTGCGGTACGTCGATCGACGCGGCTCAGCGCTGGCAGGCCAAGCCGGCCGACGCGCAGAGCGCCGAGGCGGCCGACCTCTCGCCCGTCCAGCAGGCGTTCATCGACGCGGGAGCCGTCCAGTGCGGCTTCTGCACCCCCGGGCTGCTGGTCGCGGCCGACGAACTGCTGGAGACGCACCCCTCGCCGTCCGACCAGGACATCCGCGAGGCGCTCTCCGGCAACCTCTGCCGGTGCACCGGCTACGAGAAGATCCTCGACGCGGTCCGCCTCGCGGCCGCCCGTCAGGAAGAGACGGTCCGATAGCCATGGCGCTGCACCCACGAGCCGCGTCCGTACCGGCCGGCACCCCCACCAAGATCACCCAGGGCTCCCAGACCCGGGGAGGCATCGGCGAGTCCACCCTGCGCCCCGACGGGACGCTCAAGGTCACCGGCGAGTTCGCCTACTCCTCGGACATGTGGCACGAGGACATGCTGTGGGGCCACACGCTCCGCTCCACCGTCGCCCACGCCGAGATCCGCTCCATCGACATCGGCGAGGCCCTGGCCACGCCCGGCGTCCACGCCGTGCTGACCTACGACGACCTGCCCGCCGAGATGAAGAACTACGGGCTGGAGATCCAGGACACCCCCGTGCTCGCCCACGGCAAGGTCCGCCACCACGGCGAGCCGGTGGCGCTCGTCGCCGCCGACCACCCGGAGACCGCGCGCCGGGCCGCGGCCAAGATCCGGATCGACTACGCGGGATTGCCCCTCGTCACGGACGAGGCCTCCGCGACGGCGCCCGGTGCGGTGCTGATCCACGAAGGCCGCGACGACCACCACATCGGGCACGTGCCGCACCCCAACATCGTCCACCGCCAGCCCATCGTCCGCGGCGACGCCGACGCGGCCGCCGCGCGGGCCGACGTGATCGTCACCGGTGACTACGTCTTCGGCATGCAGGACCAGGCCTTCCTCGGCCCGGAGTCGGGCCTCGCGGTGCCCTCCGAGGACGGAGGTGTCGAGCTGTACGTCGCCACCCAGTGGCTGCACTCCGACCTCCGTCAGATCGCCCCCGTGCTCGGCCTGCCCGAGGACAAGGTGCGCATGACGCTCTCCGGCGTCGGCGGTGCGTTCGGCGGGCGCGAGGACCTGTCGATGCAGATCCACGCCTGCCTGCTGGCGCTGCGCACCGGCAAGCCCGTCAAGATGGTCTACAACCGCTTCGAGTCCTTCTTCGGACACGTCCACCGGCACCCGGCGAAGCTCCACTACGAGCACGGCGCCACCAAGGACGGCAAGCTCACCCACATGAAGTGCCGGATCGTGCTGGACGGCGGTGCCTACGCCTCCGCCTCCCCGGCCGTCGTCGGCAACGCCTCCTCGCTCGCGGTCGGCCCGTACGTCGTCGACGACGTCGACATCGAGGCGATCGCGCTCTACTCCAACAACCCGCCCTGCGGCGCCATGCGCGGCTTCGGCGCGGTCCAGGCGTGCTTCGCCTACGAGGCGCAGATGGACAAGCTCGCCGCCGCCCTGGACATGGACCCGGTCGAACTCCGGCAGCTGAACGCCATGGAGCAGGGCACCCTGCTCCCCACCGGCCAGCCCGTCGACTCGCCGGCCCCGGTCGCCGAACTGCTGCGCCGCGTCAAGGCCAGGCCCATGCCGCCCGAGCAGCAGTGGCTCTCGGCCGACGCGGAGGGCAGCTCGGTCGACGTACGCGCGCTGCCCGGGGGGCTGTCCAACACGACCCACGGCGAGGGCGTCGTGCGGGGCGTCGGCTACGCCGTCGGCCTGAAGAACGTCGGCTTCTCCGAGGGCTTCGACGACTACTCGACGGCCCGGGTCCGCATGGAGGTCATCAACGGCGAGCCGGTCGCCACCGTGCACACCGCGATGGCCGAGGTCGGGCAGGGCGGTGTCACCGTCCACGCCCAGATCGCCCGCACCGAGCTGGGGGTCAACCAGGTCACCATCCACCCGGCGGACACCCGGGTCGGCTCCGCCGGCTCCACGTCCGCGTCCCGCCAGACGTACGTCACCGGCGGCGCCGTCAAGAACTCCTGCGAGGCGGTGCGGGAGCAGGTCCTGGAGATGGGGCGCCGCAAGTTCGGCACGTACCACCCGGCCTGGGCCACCGCCGAACTCCTCCTGGAGGGCGGCAAGGTGGTCACCGACGGCGGCGAGGTGCTCGCCTCCCTGGCCGACGTGCTGGAGGAGGAGTCCGTCGACGTCGAGCTGGAGTGGCGCCACCGGCCCACCGAGGCCTTCGACCTGCGCACCGGGCAGGGAAACGGCCACGTCCAGTACTCCTTCGCCGCCCACCGCGCGGTCGTCGAGGTCGACACCGAACTCGGCCTGGTCAAGGTCATCGAACTGGCCTGCGCCCAGGACGTCGGCAAGGCACTCAACCCGCTGTCGGTCGAGGGCCAGATCCAGGGCGGCACCACCCAAGGGCTGGGCGTCGCGGTCATGGAGGAGATCATCGTCGATCCGAAGACGGCGAAGGTGCGCAACCCGTCCTTCACGGACTACCTGATCCCCACCATCCTCGACACCCCGACCATCCCGGTCGACGTGCTCGAACTCGCCGACGAACACGCCCCGTACGGGCTGCGCGGCATCGGCGAGGCCCCCACCCTGTCGTCCACCCCGGCCGTCCTCGCGGCGATCCGGAACGCGACGGGCCTGGAGCTCAACAGGACTCCGGTGCGCCCCGAGCACATCACCGGTACCTGACGGCTCATCAATTCTTCTCGGGCGGTGCGTGCACGCGGCGAACGTCTTACCTCTCCGCGCCCGCGCACCGTCCGGAGACACCGCACAACCGATCCGTCTGCACGAAGAGTTCGCCTCGGGCCGTCCCCCGGGTCGTGCGCCTCGCAGTCATCCCAAATCCCGCAGTCACGACAGCTCCACGCGGGTGCCCCTGTGAACCTTGGGAGTCAGGCATCATGACCCAGCAGTCAGTGGAACCCAGGACGAGCGCGGAGGGCGCGGGCCCCGGCTCGCGTGTCCCCGCCGGACGGTCCTGGCTCGACCGGTACTTCCACATATCCGAACGCGGATCGACCGTCGCACGCGAAGTGCGCGGGGGCGTCACGACCTTCATGGCCATGGCGTACATCCTCCTGCTCAACCCCCTCATCCTCGGTGGCAAGGACGCCGACGGCCAACTCCTCGGCCAGCCGGGGCTGATCACCGCGACCGCCTTCGCCGCGGCGGCCACCACCCTGCTGATGGGCTTCGTCGGCAAGGTGCCCCTCGCGCTCGCCGCCGGTCTGAGCGTCTCGGGTGTCCTCGCCTCGCAGGTCGCGCCGGTCATGACCTGGCCGCAGGCCATGGGCATGTGCGTGATCTACGGGGTGGTGATCTGCCTCCTGGTCGTCACCGGCCTCCGAGAGATGATCATGAACGCCATCCCCCTCGCGCTGAAGCACGGCATCACGATCGGGATCGGCCTCTTCATCGCCCTCATCGGCCTCTTCAAGGCCGGGTTCGTCCACCAGGGCACCGCGACCCCGCTGTCCCTCGGCCCCGCCGGTGAACTCGCCGGCTGGCCGGTCCTCGTCTTCGCCGTGACGCTGCTGCTGATCTTCATGCTGCAGGCGCGCAACGTCCCCGGCGCCATCCTGATCGGCATCGTCGTGGGCACCCTGGCGGCGATCGTCGTCAACGCCGTGGGCGACATCGACCCGAAGGCGTGGAGCAGCGGCCCTCCCGAGCTGAGCGGCAGCGCGGTCTCCTCGCCGGACTTCTCGCTCTTCGGGAACGTCGAGTTCGGCGGCTGGGGCGACGTCGGTGTGATGACGGTCGGCATGATCGTGTTCACCCTGGTCCTGGCCGGCTTCTTCGACGCGATGGCCACCATCATCGGTGTCGGCACGGAGGCGAAGCTCGCGGACGACAAGGGCCGCATGCCGGGCCTGTCCAAAGCGCTGTTCATCGACGGCGCGGGCGGTGCGATCGGCGGCGTCGCCGGCGGCTCCGGCCAGACCGTGTTCGTCGAGTCGGCGACCGGGGTCGGGGAGGGCGCGCGCACCGGGCTCGCGTCCGTCGTCACCGGGCTCTTCTTCGCCGCCTGCCTGTTCTTCACCCCGCTGACGGCGATCGTGCCGGCCGAGGTCGCCTCGGCCGCCCTCGTCGTCATCGGCGCCATGATGATGCAGAACGCCCGGCACGTGGACTGGGCGGACCGCTCGGTCGCCGTCCCGGTCTTCCTCACGGTCGTCCTGATGCCGTTCACCTACACCATCACCACGGGTGTCGCCGCGGGCGTCATCTCGTACTCGGCCATCAAGCTCGCCCAGGGCAGGGCGCGCGAGGTCGGCGCCTTCATGTGGGTCCTGACCCTCGTCTTCGTCGTCTACTTCGCCCTGCACCCCATCGAGAGCTGGCTGGGCGTCAGCTGACGTCCCGCGCCCTCCGCACCTCAGCACCCAGAAGGAGTCACGCCATGCTGGACATCGCCGAAGAGCTCCACCGGTGGGTCGGGCAGGGACGCGCCTTCGCCGTGGCCACCGTCGTGGCCGTCGGCGGCAGCGCGCCCCGGCAGCCGGGAGCCGCCCTCGCCGTGGACGGTGACGGCACGGCCGTCGGATCGGTCTCCGGAGGATGCGTGGAGGGCGCGGTGTACGAGCTGTGCCGACGGGCCCTCGCGGACGGCACCACCGTGCGCGAGAGCTTCGGCTACAGCGACGACGACGCCTTCGCGGTCGGCCTGACCTGCGGTGGCGTCATCGACATCCTGGTGACACCGGTGCGCGCGGACGACCCCGCGCGCCCGGTGTTCGCCGCCGCCCTCGCCGCAGCCGCGAAGGGCCGGGCGGCCGCGGTCGCGCGGGTCACCGAAGGGCCCGACGGCCTGCTCGGCCGGCCCCTGCTCGTCCACCCCGACGGCACCCACGAGGGCAGCCTGGGAGGCCACCCCGACCTGGACCTCACCGCCGCCGCGGAAGCCCGCGCGATGCTCGACGCCGGCCGTACCGGCCGCATCTCCGTCGGCGCCGAGGGCTCACGCTGCGGCAGCCCCCTGACCCTCCTCGTCGAATCGAGCGTCCCCCCGCCCCGGATGATCGTCTTCGGGGCCATCGATTTCGCCGCCGCCCTGGTGCGGGCCGGCCGTTTCCTCGGCTACCACGTCACCGTGTGCGACGCCCGGCCCGTCTTCGCCACGGCGGCACGCTTCCCGGACGCCGACGAGATCGTCGTCGACTGGCCGCACCGCTACCTCGCCGCCACCCGCGTGGACGCGCGGACGGTGCTCTGCGTGCTCACGCACGACGCCAAGTTCGACATCCCTCTGCTGGAACTGGCGTTGCGGCTCCCGGTCGCCTACGTCGGCGCGATGGGTTCGCGACGCACCCACCTGGAACGCAACGAACGGCTGCGCGGGGCGGGCGTCACCGATCGCCAACTGGCCTCGCTGCACTCGCCGATCGGGCTCGACCTCGGAGCGCGCACGCCGGAGGAGACCGCGCTCTCCATCGCCGCCGAGATCGTCGCGGAGCGGCGCGGCGGCAGCGGACTGCCCCTGAAGGGCGCGCACACCCCGATCCACCACGAGGACAGGACGCTCGTCCGGGTGGCCTGATCCCGTACGCACGCGACGGAAGACGGCGGGGCGGGTTGCCGCCACGGCGGTTTCACGCCAGGGGTGAAGCCACCCGCGGCCCCGGGTTTACCGGTAGATCAGGGCCATGACATTTTCTCTCTCCTCCGTTTCGGGCCGGGCGAGACCCGCTCGCGCGGGACGCAGGGCTCTGCTCGTGGCCACCTCGGTCGCGCTCGTGAGCGGCGCCCTGCTCCCGGTGGCGGGCTCCGCCACCGCCGCTCCCCGGACGCCGGCCGCCGGGGCCCGCCAGGGTTCCGAGGTCCATGACCACGACGTCACCCTGATCACCGGTGACGTCGTCCACTACGCGGACGGCCCCGGCGACCAGGACACCGTCACCGTGGACCGCCCCGACGGCGCGCAGGGCGGTGTGCACCTCCAGCAGGCCGGTAAGGACCTCTACGTCGTCCCCGACGAGGCGAGCTCCCTCCTCGCGGCAGGGAAGCTGGACCGCAGGCTGTTCAACATCTCGGCCCTTGTCGCCATGGGGTACGACGACCAGCACTCCGCCGGCATCCCGCTGATCGCCACCTACCCGGCGAGCAGGGCCCGTTCGCTGCCCGCGGCCCCGGACGGCAGCAGTGCGGTCCGCCGGCTCGACTCCATCGGCGGCGCGGCCCTGAAGGCCGACAAGGACCAGGCCCGGGCCTTCTGGAGCGACATCTCCCGTACGCAGAAGAGCCGTTCGCTGGACAGCGGGATGGAGAAGCTCTGGCTCGACGGCAAGGCCGAGGCCACGCTCAAGGACAGCGTGCCCCAGGTGAACGCCCCCCAGGCGTGGGCAGCCGGCTTCGACGGCAAGGGCACCACCGTCGCCGTGCTGGACACCGGCATCGACGCGGACCACCCCGACGTGAAGGACCGCGTCCGGGAGTCCAGGAGCTTCGTCCCCGGCCAGGAGGTCGAGGACCGCAACGGCCACGGCACCCACGTCGCGTCCACCATCGCCGGATCGGGCGCGGCGTCGGACGGGGTCAACAGGGGCGTCGCGCCCGGGGCCGACCTGATCGTCGGCAAGGTCCTCAGCGACGAGGGGTCCGGCGCGGACTCCGGCATCATCGAGGCGATGGAGTGGGCGAAGGCCGAAGGAGCCGATGTCGTCTCCATGAGCCTCGGCTCCAGCATCCCCGACGACGGCACCGATCCGATGTCGCAGGCGGTGGACGCGCTGTCGGCCGACGGGGGCCCGCTCTTCGTGATCGCCGCCGGAAACTCCTACGGCGCGGGCACGATCGGTTCGCCCGGCTCGGCCGCGGCGGCGCTCACCGTTGCCGCCGTCGACAAGAGCGACGAGCGCGCGGCCTTCTCCTCGATGGGACCGCTGGTGCGGTCGCACGGCCTGAAGCCCGACCTGTCCGCCCCCGGCGTCGACATCAACGCCGCCGCCTCGCAGTCGGTCCCCGGCATCGAGGGCATGTACCAGCAGATGTCCGGTACGTCGATGGCGACCCCGCATGTGGCCGGCGCGGCGGCCATCCTGAAGCAGCGTCACCCCGAGTGGTCCGGACAGCGCCTCAAGGACGCGCTGATGAGCTCGTCGAAGGAGCTGCCCGGCTACACGCCGTACGAGCAGGGCACCGGCCGACTGGACGTGAAGGCCGCCGTCGACACCACGATCGAGGCCACCGGCTCCGTCGAGGTCGCCGCCTACGCCTGGCCGCACAGCGCGTCCGACCCGGTGGTCGAGCGCACCATCACCTACCGCAACACGGGCGACAAGGACGTCACGCTCGACCTGTCCACCGGCACGGACGCCGAGGCGTACACCGTGTCGGCGCGGGAGCTGACCGTCCCGGCCGGATCCACCGCCGAGGCCGTCCTCTCGATCGACCCGTCGAAGGTCGCGAACGGCACCCGGTTCTCGGGCCAGGTCGTGGCCAAGGACGCATCCGGCGCGACGGTGGCCCACACCGGATTCGCCGTGAACAAGGAACAGGAGCTCTACGACCTGACCCTCCGGCTGCGCGACCGCGCCGGCGCGCCGATGGACGGCACCGTGGTCTTCGCCGCGCTCGGCGACACACAGCTCGGCCTGGTCCAGGTCTCCGGCGAGACCACGCTGCGGCTGCCCCCGGGCAATTACACCGCCTGGACCTCGGCGGACGTCGACGGTGACCGGGCCGACTCCAAGGCCGTGGCGTTCCTCGCGGCCCCCGAGACGATCCTGAACAAGGCCACCACGGTCACCCTCGACGCCTCGAAGGCCCGCAAAGTCAGTGTGCGCACTCCGAAGGAGACCGAGACCCGGCAGCTGCGCTACGACATGGCCCGCACCTCTCCGGAGGGCGTGGTCCAGCGTGACGCCTACCAGATCCCGCTGACCTACGACCAGCTGTGGGCGGCCCCCACGAAGAAGGTCACCCAGGGCGGCTTCAGCTTCCTGACCCGCTGGCGCCAGGGCGAGGAACTGATCGACCTGACGGCCGACGGCCACGACGTCCCCGTCACCGTGCAAGGCGGCTCGGCCGTCGCCGAGGACGGCGAGACGAGACTGACGGCCGTCTTCGCCGGTGACGGCGCCGCGGCGGACTACATGGGCCGCAGCGTCAGGGGCAGGGCAGTCGTGATCACGCGCAGCGACGCCGTACCGCCCGCCGAGCGCCTGGCGAACGCCCTGGCCGCGGGCGCGAAGGCGCTCTTCGTCGTCAACGACGGCCGCGGGGTCGCGATGGAGTCCTACACCCCCTACGGCGAGCAGACCACCATCCCGGTCGCCTCGGTGCGGCGGCTCGCGGGCGCCACGCTGATCGAGGCGGCACGGCGGGGCAGGCAGGTCACCCTGGACCAGAAGAAGTTCGCGGACTACGTGTACGACCTGGTCGACCGGCACGACGGCACGATCCCCGACCGGTCGCTGACCTTCGCCCCCTCGGCCCGCCGGCTGGCCACGGTCGAGAACACCTTCTACGGCCACAGGGCGGCCCTCGGCGGCGGCTACCGCTACGACATACCGGACTACGGACCGGGCCTCGGCTTCGAGGAGTACGAGAAGTTCCCGGGCACCCGCACCGAGTTCGTCAACCCGCTGCCGGGCGCTTCCTTCTGGTACGAGAACCACTCGGTCCTGAACGCCGACGCGAGCGACACCGCCCACGAGGTGCGCAGCGCCGAGCTCGACTACACGGCGGGCCGCACCTACCGCGACGAGTGGTTCGCCCCGGTGGTCGGCCCCCGGCTCGGCACCGCCTACTGGGGGCCGTTCCGCACCGCTTACAACGACGTGCAGTTCAACATCACGCCCTGGACCGACTCGGGCGAGGGCCACTCCGGCTCGATGCCGGCGGACGAGTACGACACCACGTCGTACGCCTTCTACCAGGGCGAGAAGCTGATCAAGAAGGGTGCGGGCAGGGCGGGCAACGCCTGGGACCTGCCGGCCGAGAGGCTTCCCTACCGGCTCGTCATCGACTCGGCCCGGGACGAGGCCACGTGGAAGACGTCGACCCGGACGCACACGGAGTGGAACTTCCTCTCCGGCTCCCTGCCCGAGGGCACCGAACGCGCCGACATCCCGCTGCTCCAGCTCGACTACGACGTGGACACCGACCTCGCGGGCGACGTCAGGGCCGGCAAGAGGGTCGGGATCGGACTGGAGTCCGGCACCCAGGCGTGGCTGGACGGCGCGGTGAAGGCGACCGGGGCCACGCTGTCCGTCAGCTACGACGAGGGCGGGAAGTGGAACGCCGTCCAGCTGCGCAGGAGTTCGACGGGTCAGTGGACCGCAGAACTGCGGACGCCCGCGAAGGGCGCGTCGTCGGTGTCGCTCAGGGTCCGTGCGACAGGCCCCGGCGGCCTGAGCGTCGACCAGGAGATCATCAAGGCCTTCGGCCTGAAGTGACCGGCCCGGCGGACTGACCGAGGGTGGCGCGTCCCGGCACGGGTCGCGCCACCCTCTGGCCGCTGTGCGGGCTCAGCGGCCGAAACGAGCCAGCAGGTGCCACACCTTCTTCAGGTCCTGCGGGTCGTGCGCACTCCGGCGGGCTGCCTCGCCGATGATCCGCGCGTCGAGAATGCCGTCGACCGCGAGCAAGGCACCCAGGTCGACGTACTCCTGGCCCCGGTATCCCGGATGACGCCCCAACTCCTCTACGGACAGCCGGAATCCGCCGTGCCACTCCACCGCGCAGGGTAGCCGGGACGCGGCCTTCTCCACCTCCGTGCCCTTGAAGCACGGATCGAGCACCACGGCCTCCACGTGACCGTCCAGCCGGACCGGGCCGTGCACATGCGCCTCGACGTAGTCGTCGAGGGCGTCCCGGTCGTCCGATTCGGCGAGTGAGACGAGTCTGCTTCCGGTCGATGCCACGCCGAAGTCGGTCGGCTCGGCGGCACTGTCCGGGTAGCAGTAGGTGGACCGCGTCAAGGCCGGGGCGGTCAGCCTGAAGTGAGAGGAACCGAACCGTGGGGCCGCGCCGAAGGAATGACGCCGGAAGTTCAGCGCACCGTAGACCGGGCGCTCGTGAGCGTGCGCGCCGTCGTAGGCGCCGCGGAAGATCCGGCTCTCCCAGCGCCAGCGGTCACCGCCGGGTCGGGCGGTGAGTCCGCCGTTGCTCGTGCCCGTCACGAACTGGGACACGTACACGCCGTCGTGTGCGAGCCCGTCCAGGATCGAGCGGCCACCGCTGACGCGGTCCGGGTGGAAGTTCAGCGTCACCCGCAGCGACGGGTCGAGCGGTTCCCCCCTCGACAGCGACGTCACATGGTCGAGGGCGCGGGCCCGCGCAGGGCGATCGTCGACGCTCATCGGCACAGTCTGCCCGAGCTCCGGCTCCGCCCGCGCGCAGGCCCTCCCGCCTCGTCATCCGCTCCGACGGGCCGCCCGTGCCTTCGCCTTCCGCCGTGCCACGGTGTACGTCGACCAGTCGCCCCGGTGCCGGTCGCACCGGGACGCGTCCTTCATCGCCAGCCGTCGGCAGCGCGTGCCCTTCTGGGTGATTGCTCCGCATGCGGACTGCGTACGAGCCATGTGCGACCGCCCCCTCGTTCCCGCCGGCCCGGTGCCGGCCGGTCCCAGAATTCCCGAGGGCGGGCACCGGCGGAAGGCGCACCCGGGCCGTCCGGGTGCGCACCGGAGCACAGGGGCGGACGGGCACCGGGCCGGCGGAGGATCAGCGCCCGGACTGCAGAGCCGCCCAGGTGTCGGGGCCCACGCTGCCGTCGGCCGTGAGACCGCGTGCGCTCTGGTAGGCACGTACGGCGGTGTCCGTCGCGGTGCCGAAGGCCCCGTCGACGGCCACCGTCCTGCCCAGCGCAGCCGTCAGTGCCCGCTGCACCCGCTTCACGGCGTCTCCCGAACCGCCCTTGACCAGGGTCTCGGTGGTACCGGCGGAGAGCAGTGCGGTCCAGGTCTTCGCGCCGACCACACCGTCGGGGGAGAGTCCGCGCGCGGTCTGGAAGGCCCGGACGGCGCTCGTGGTGGCGGCCCCGAAGGCGCCGTCGACGGTTCCCGCCTCGTAGCCCTGCTTGTTGAGCAGCGTCTGTACGGCCTTGACCTGGGCGCCGGCCGATCCGGCCGACTGCGTCGTGTAGGAGCCGAAGGTCAGACCGTCGCTCCCGCTGCTGCTGCCGGACCCGCCGACCAGCTGCATGTAGTAGGTCCAGTTCCAGTGGGCGCCCGGGTCGGTGTGGTCGTTCCCCGGGGCCTCGCTGTGCCCGATGACGTGGGACCGGTCCTTGGGGATGCCGTACCGGTCGCAGAGGTATGCGGTCAGGGCGGCCGAGGAGCGGTACATCGGGTCGGTGAACCACGACGCGTCGTCGATGAAGCCCTCGTGCTCGATGCCGAGCGCCGAGGGGTTGGCGGTCTTCGCGTGATACGCGGTGTCCTTGTCGCGCACCATCTGGGTGACCTGTCCGTCCGAGGAGCGGACGACGTAGTGGGAGCTGACCTTGGACGTCGCGTTCTGGAACCAGCTGATCGTCCCGGCGTACGAACCCTGGGCGACGTGGATGACCACCTTGTCGATGGTCGCCGTACGGCCCGTCGCGTAGTTGGCGGAATTGGCTGCCACCCACAGGCCCGGGGGGTAGTCGGGGCTCTGGGCCGTGACGTCGGCCTTGGCCAGCGGGCCCTTCTCGGGGGCGACCGGGCGGGAGGTGACCGAGACCCGCTCGCCACCGGGCACGGTGGTCCGCAGGCCCTCGGCGAGGAAGGTGTAGACGGTGTCCGCGTAGAGGGCGGCGATGGAGCCCTCGGCGCCGCTGTAGCGGGCGACCGCCGGGTACCAGGCGTTGATGTCGGCCCGTTCCGACGTGTCCAGGCCCAGAGCGTCGGCGTGGTCCCGCAGCACCGCCGCGCCGCCCAGGATGTTGGTCCCGGTGTTCCGGCGCAGGTCGGCTGTGGACTCGCCCGTCAGGGCGGCCGCCTTCTCCAGGGAGTGGCTGTCCGGATTGCTGACGAGGTGCATCACCCCGTAGCCGTTGTCCTGGCTGGGGCGTCCGGCGTGCCCGTCCAGGTGGGTCTCGCCGTAGCCGACGGCCGCGAGCAGGTCGCGCGGTACGCCGTACGCCTCGGCTGCCCGCGTCAGGGCCGCGTTCACGGAGGTGCCCGCGGGGGCGGCGGTCGCCGGGTGGCCGGTGGCGAGGAGGACGGTGGCCGTGAAGGAGGCCAGTACGGCTGCGCGTCCACGGGTGTGGCCGGCGGTACGTCGGGGCATACCTGCTCCTGGTTCGTGGGGGAGGGGCGGCAGCCGGACCGGGGTGGGGTGGGCCGGGGCCGTCGAGCCCGCACAGGCTATGCATGTGGTCCGGGCATGACAACGCGTTGATCGCGTGTCCAAAACCCCTTCACTCCAATGGAGTTGCCGAGTCCCGGGAGGTGTGCGGGGCCCTCTCTCGGGCCCTGCCGCTCGCGGGCCGTCACTCGACGGGAGGGTGACGGCCCGGGGGCCTGCGGCTACCAGCGGTTGCGGTGGACGACGTCCGC
This sequence comes from Streptomyces sp. NPDC001822, assembly GCF_042892135.1. Classification (NCBI taxonomy): domain Bacteria; kingdom Bacillati; phylum Actinomycetota; class Actinomycetes; order Kitasatosporales; family Streptomycetaceae; genus Streptomyces; species Streptomyces sp. NPDC001822. The sequence continues at coordinate 347,091 of NZ_JBIATW010000005.1, read as the reverse complement.
CACCGGGCGGCGGCGAACCGGCCCGAAGTTGCCCAGTGGCCACCCCACCGGGATGGCGGCGAAGGTGTGCGTGTCCGAGGGGATGCCGAGCGCCTTCTTCCACTCCTGTTCCAGCATCAGGTGCCAGATGGTCACGTTGGCCGCGAGTCCCAGCGCCCGCGCCGCGAGCAGGACGTTCTGGACGCCCGGGTAGACGCAGGAGCCCTCCGCGAGCGCCTGGAACCGCTCCTGTGTGGCGGCCATGTGATCCAGGCCCGCGGGGCCGAGGGACTCGGCGTACGCCGCGAGGCCCTCCTCGTCGAACCTCGGCTCGGGGAACTTGTAGCAGGGGATGATCAGGGCGGGGGTCTCGGCGAAGTGGTCGCGCTGGTACTCGATCGCCGCCACCATGCGCCCGTACGCCGCGCCGTCCATGCCCTCCGGCGCGTGCTTGCCGGTCGTCGCGAGATAGGCGTCCACGCACCGCTTCCACAGCGGGGCGAGATCGGCCATCACCGCGCGGTCCGTGACGACGACGTACTCGTACGCCTGTATGTTGCCGCCGCTCGGGGCCCACACGGCGGCCTGTATGAGCCGGTCGAGCGTCTCGTCCGGAACGGGGTCCGGCCGGAGGCGGCGCATGGCGCGCATCGTGGACATCGTCGTGAAGAGGGCGGGTCCGTCGGGGGATGGCGCGTCGGCGTACACCGTTTCGAAGGTCATGATCGCGGAGTGTACGACGCAAGTGCCTTGGCCGGGAGGCCTGTTGGGGTCCGCATTCCCCGAGTTCGCGAGACCGGCGGTCGGGGGCGGGGGCGGGTCAGCGCCGTCGCAGCCGTACCACCGGGATCGGTCCTCTCCGTCACGCCCGTACATCAGCACCGTGCGCCGCAGGGCGCCGCTGCGCCTGCCGACGTAGTCCAGGAGCAGGCAGGGCACGCCGAGCTGGGTGGTGCCCTTCGCCCCGCCCGACGACTCGTACAACTCGGCCTGCTTCGCGACCCAGTTGGCCGGGCTGACCTGTACTTCTCCGTCGTGCCGCCGCTGTGTCATGGCGTCGCCGTCCTCCTGCGCCGTCGTCGTGTCCGTACGTCCGTGCCCATCGTGTCACCCGTCCCCGCCGCGCGCCGGAATCGTACACCTGCTCGTCCCCCCTCCTCACGGGGGAACGGGGGGCGGAAATCCGGCCGCGAAGGCGTATAAAGGGTCCCTCCCGAGCAGCCGGCGTCCCCCGATGGCCATCTCACCCACCACGCGGCCGGCGTCACCGCGTACCGAGAGCGGAGGAGCGTCCCCATGAGCACCTCGGAAGAGATCAGCGCCTTGCTCGTCACCAGGTTCGGAACCGATCCGCTGGACATCCGGCCGGAAGTGCCGCTCCGTCAGCTGCGCCTGGACTCCCTTGCCCTGGAGGAGCTCAGGCTGCTCATCGAGGACCGGATGGACATCGACCTGGAGGACGTCGTCCTCTCCTCGCGCGACACGGTCGGACATCTGGTCGAGGCCGTCACCGGCAAGGCCGGCGCGTGACGGGGCGGGTGCCGTTCGCGCGGCGTCCCGCCCGGCCAGGGATCGAGCCGTTCAGCGCCGCGGTCACCGGCGTCGGCCTGGTCACCGCCGCCGGAGTGGGAGCCGACGCGGCCTGGCGCGGGGTGTGCGACACCGCGCTCGCGCCGTCGGTCCCGCATCTGCCCGAACTCGCCGGACTCCCCTGTGACTTCATGTACACCGTGGCGGACCTCGACACGAAGGCGGTCCTGGGCGTCGCGTCGCAGCGGCTGATGGACAGGTTCTCGCAGCTCGCCGTCATCGCGGCCCGCGAGGCGGTCGCCGACGCGGGCCTCGACCCCACGGCCTGGGACAGCGGCAGGGTCGCCGTCGTCATCGGCTCCGCCCACGGCGGACTGCCGTTCTACGACGAGCAGCACACCCTCCTCACCGAGCGTGGCGCACGGCGGGTCTCGCCGAAGCTCGCGCCGCTCAGTGTCGTCAACGGCGCCGCGAGCAGCGTCGCCATGGACCTCGGCGTGCACGGGCCGAGCCAGGCCGTCTCCACGGCCTGCTCGTCGGGGACGGTGGCCATCGGCACCGCCCACCAGATGCTCCGTACCGGTGCCTGCGACATCGTCGTCGCGGGCGGCGCAGAGTCGGTCCTGTCCCGCCTGCTGATCGCCAGCGCCTGCCAGATGCGTGCCGTCTCCACCCGCCGCGACGACCCGCAGGCCGCCTGCCGCCCCTTCGACACCCACCGCGACGGCTTCGTCGTCGGCGAGGGCGCCGGCCTCCTCGTCATGGAGCACCCCGAGCACGCCCGCGCCCGCGGTGCCACGGTCCGTGCCCGCGTCGCCGGCTACGGGGCTTCCAGCGACGCCCACTCGGCCGTCGCGCCCGATCCGGACGGGCTCGGCATCGAGCGGGCGCTGCGCACCGCACTGGCCGACGCGGACATCGACGCCACGGACGTGGGACACGTCAACGCCCACGGCACCTCGACCGTCGCCAACGACATCATCGAGACGACGATGCTCCGCCGTGTCCTCGGCGAGGGCTCCCTCGTCACGTCCACGAAGGCCATGACCGGGCACACCCTGGGTGCCGCCGGAGGCATCGAGACGGCGCTCACCGTCCTCGCGCTGCAGCATCAGACCGTCCCGCCGACGGCCAACCTCGACGCCCCGGACCCCGAGATCCCCGTCGAGGTGGTCAGCAAGGAGGCCAGGCGCGCCTCGTTCGACTGCGCGGTCAAGACGTCGCTCGGCTTCGGCGGCCACAACGCGGCACTCGTGCTCACCAGGGCCTGACAGGAGACGAGGAGCACCATGCCCGAAGAGATCATCCGGTCACTGACCGCGGACGGAGTGCGCTTCGCCTACCGGGTCATGCCCCGCGATCCGGCGGTGGACGGGGGGCCGGGGACCGAGCCGGTCCTCGTCATCGGAGGCGCGCTGCAGGGCATGTTCGGGTGGCCGCAGATGGATGACCATCTGGGCCCGCTGGCCGACGTGGTGACCGCCGACCTTCCGGGCATGGGCACGGCGGACCCGCTGCCGCCCGGCCCCAGCGCGCCGGTCCTGCGCGCCGCGGTCGGCGCGATCGTCGAGGACCTGGGGGCGTCGCGGATCAACCTCTTCGGCTTCTCCTACGGCGCCGCCATCGCGTTCGGCTACGCACAGCACGCTCCCGGGCGCGTGGCCCGGCTCGTCCTCGGAGGAGTGCCCGTCCACATCGGTGAGGAGCGCCGGAGTTACTGGCACCGCGCCACGGCCGCGCTGGCGGAGGGCGACGCGGAGGGCTTCGCGGCACTCGCGGCCGACGGCCTGATGTGCCTGGACCCGGAGCGTCCCGTGCACCGCAGGGAACTGGCGCGGCGCTACGTCCGCAGGTCGTTCCTGCACGCCCTCGCCCACTCCGGGCACGCCGCCGACTCGCTGCGGCGGGCGCTGGGTGACCGGCCGGACTTCTCCGGCGGGCTCTCCGGCGTGCCGGCCCTGGTCTTCGCGGGGGAGCACGACACGGTCACCTCGCCCGGAATGCAGCGGGAGTTCGCCGCCACGATCGAGGGCAGCCGCTTCCTCACCCTGCCGGAGTCCGACCACTGGGTCGTGCTGGAGCGGTCCGACGAGGTGGCCGCCCTGGTGACCCGCTTCTTCACGGACCAGCCGGTCGAACACGCCGCGGCCCTCCTCCCGCACCAGCACGGGGCGCCCACAGCCGCGGAGCCGTCCCCCGCGTGAACCCCGTCCGGGAGACCGGTCCGGGTGGCGGCCCAGTGGAGCCGCCACCCGGGGTGCGTCAGTGCCCGTGCCCGCGGCCCTTCACGTCGATCCGCACGATCTGCGGGTCGTGGTCGCTCGCCTGGTCGGCGAACTCCGCGTTGATGTGCACCACGTCGTAGTCGAGGCGACGCACCGCGGGGCTGGTCAGGATGTGGTCCAGCGTCTGCGAGTTGCCGTCGTACACGTAGCTGTACTGCTCGCCCACGGGCAGTGTCGTGATCAGCGGCTTGAGCACCTTGCCGCTGGTCAGTGCCTTCATGGTGGGGGAGAACGCGAAGTCGTTCAGGTCGCCCAGGGCGACCACCCGGGCCGACTTGTCCGCCTTCAGCAGTGAGGTGACGAAGGTGTTGACCTCCGTGGCCTGCCGCACGCGCTGGGTCTCGGAGCTGCGTACCGGCTCCTGGTAGCGGCCGTGCAGGGACTGGTCGCCGCCCTTGGACGCGAAGTGGTTCGCGATGACGAAGACCGGCTCACCGCGGAAGCGGAACTCGCCCGCCAGCGGCTTGCGGCTGCTGTCCCAGGCCGTGCTCGTGGGGTTGATCCGGCCGGGGGAGACGGAGAGCGCGGCGCCCTTCCGGGTCCTGACCGCCGTCACCGCGGTGGTGGCGTCACCGCCAGGGCGGTCCACGAAGTCGACCCGCCCGGGGTTGAAGAGGAAGACGTTACGGATGTTGCCACCGGGCTCACCGCCGTCCTTGCCGTCCTGCGGGGCCACATAGCGCCACGAGTACCGGGGGCCGCCCGCCGCCGCGATCGCGTCCGTGAACCGCTTCAGAGTCGCCTCGGAGCCCACGGTGCCGTCGTTCACCGCCCCGTTGTCGTCCTGGATCTCCTCCAGCGACACGATGTCGGGGCCCGCGAGAGAGACGGCCACGCCCCGGGCGAGCGTGTCGAACTTCTCCTGCGCGTCGCCCGCGTCCAGGTTCTCCACGTTGTAGGTGGCGACGGCGAGTTCCCCGCGCTTCTGCTTCCGCGTCACCTCGCGCTTCAGGCCGTTGTCCTTCAGCGCGCCGAGCTCGGTGGCCTGGACGTTGTAACCGCCGAAGGAGGCGTAGTCGACCACGCCCGTGGTGCTGCCGGTCAGCACGTCGCCCACGTCCGCGACCGGGACGGGCCGCGCCGCGTCCAGCGACATCACCTTCATGCGGCCGGTGTTCTGGTCCTCGTACGAGGAATAGAGCGTGCCGCCGCGCCGCGTGGGGTTCTCCCGCGGCTTGACCGTCACCCACACCTCGGCGTACGCGGTCGTCGCCCCGGTCACCCGGGTGTCCGCCATCGTGACCCGGGCGCCCTCGAGCGACTCGTAGAGGTCCAGGGCGTACGCCGACGGGTCGAGGGCCAGCGCCTCGATCGAGCCTCCGCCGGCCGTGGGCACGTAGGCGTCCGGTACCGAGGAGGCGTCGAGCACGACCGCGCCGGGCAGCGTGTTGCCCGAGGAGAGGACGGTGACGAGCGGGGCGGTGATCTGGGTCAGCGACTGCGCGCCGGTGGCCGGGTAGTACTCGGCCACCTTGCCGCTGACCAGGACCGAGTCGCCGACGGCGACCGCGGGTGCGGCGGAGCCGGTGTAGACGAACACGCCCTCGCTCGTGCGCGGGTCGGCATCGGGCGCGGTGTCCTGGATCCAGAAGCCGCGCGACCCGGTGGTCCGTACGCCCGTGACGACGCCGGGGACGCCGGTCACCTGCTGAGCCGCGAGCGGGGAGAGGCGGGTCGTGCCCTGGATGTCGTGCACCCGCACGGTGCCCGGCTCGGTCGGCCCGCCGGGCTCGCCGGGCCCCGTGCCGCCGGAGGTCTCGCCGGCCGCGTTGACCGGCGTCGGGGCGCCCGCGGTCAGGTCGGCGGCGTTGTCGTCCGTGTCCGCCAGGGACGCCCCGCGCGCCACGGAGGCGGTGGCGGAGGCGCCCGCCGCCGGGCCGCTGCCCTCGCGGACGACCGCGGAGCCGTAGCCCACGAGGTCGACGACGCGGGTGTCGGCGGCGCAGTCCGCCGGGGTCTTGCAGGTCAGCGGCGTGGTGCCGGAGACGAGTGCGACGGTGCCGCTCGCCGCCGACATCGCGACGGTGCCGGTCGCGTCGGGGGCCGGCAGGGCCACCGTGCCGCCGGTGCCCGCGGCCTGGGCCACGAGGTAGCGGCCGCCGGGCGCGACGGCGCCGGACAGCGCGGAGACCTGCCACAGCGAGCCGGCGGAAGGGGTCCCCGGCAGGTACTGGACGCTGAAGCCCGACAGGGCGAAGGCGCTCCCGCCGGCGTTGGCCAGCTCGATGTAGTCGCGGGTGAGCGTCGCACCGGAGTTGCCTCCACCGCCGTACACCTCGGAGATGACGGCCGATGACGACGGTGCCGCGAAGGCGGCGGGCAGCGCGGTCACCGACAGGGTCACGGCGACGGCGGTGGCCAGCAGGGCGGAGCCGGGTCTGGCTATGTGCACGGGAACTGCCCCCAAATGTGTAGTGAGGGGCCAAAAACTATGCGCGTAGACCGGTCGTGGCAAGAGACCCGAGGTTAAATCCGGACGTCATCGCCCGGCCTTCGGACGGGAGTTCGGCGTCGGCCGATGCCCACCCCCGTGCCGCGCGAGCGGCCGGGCGCCCTTGACGGCACTGGCATCGCCGCAGGTCCGGGCACTTCCGGTCAGCGGCCCTCCCGGGTGCCTGCCGCCTACGGTCAGCGGCCCTCCGGAGTGCGGGCCGGATAGACGGACAGGGAGAACGAGTGCCCGGCCGGGTCGGTGTAGACGCGGACGTCGCGCGGGCCGCTGTTGCTGTCGCCCGTGTCCACGGGCCGGGCGCCGAGTCCTATCGCCTCGCGCTCGGCCTCGTCCATGTCCCCCGCGTCCACCAGGATGCGCAGATGGGCCTGCAGGGAGTCCTCCGGGCGCGGCCAGCTCGGGGGCGCGTAGCCGTGGTCGCGGCGCACGGCGAGATGGACCCCGCTGTTGCCGACGATCTCGACGAAGTCGGGATCGCTCCCGATGCGGGTCTCGGCTTCCAGCAGAGAGGCGTAGAAGTCCGCCAGCTCCAACGGCTCGGCGCAGTCCAGGACCAGGACACTCGTTTTCCCGACAGTCATGCTCCACGGCTACCCGAGATGAAGCGTCGCACGCCGGGTGGGCGCCACAACATGCTTATGAGTCGGCCGAGTTATGGAAACCGAGGTGGAGGGGTGTCTCGGACGTTCCTGATCGTCTTCGCAACTTCGACCCATCGACTTCACCATATCTTCACTGGCAGCATGAGGAGATGACCCGTATAGCCAAGGGTGCCGACACCCCCGTGCCGACCGCCCTGCTCCGTGTGGCGGTCTGCCGCCGCGACGTCTCCGGCGGCCCCGCGGTGGACGCCTCCGTCCTGCTGCTCGACGCGAACGGAAAGGTCCGGGGCGACCGCGACCTGGTCTTCTACAACCAGTCGGTCCATCCGTCGGGCACCGTCCGGCACATGGGCACGGTGGAGGGCGACGGACGGATCGCCGAGTGGCTGGAGATCGATCTCCCGCGGATCGAGCCCGCGGTGCGGCGTCTGGTGGTGGCGGGTTCCTGCGAGGGCGGCGTCTTCGGGCAGGTGGCGGAACTCTCCCTGCGGAGCCTGGCCCCGGACGGGTCGACAGTGGCGTCCTGCTCCGTCACGGACGCCACCACGGAGACGGCGTTCGTCCTGGGGGAGTTCTACCGGCGCGACGGCGGATGGACGTTCCGCGCCGTGGGCCAGGGATACGGGTCCGGGCTCGCCGGCCTCGCCACGGACTTCGGCATCGCCGTGGAGGAGAGCACCCCCGCGGGGCCGCCGCTTCCCGAAGCCCCGGCCCCGCGGGCCCCGGCCCGGCCCGCGGCCCCGCAGCCGCTCCCGCCGCAGGCCACCGTCCCGTACGCCTTCGGGCCCGAGGCCGCCCCCGTGCCGTTCACCGACCCGGCGGCCGCACGGGCGGCGGGCGTTCACACCGGCCGTGGCCGGGCCCGCGTCACGCTCGCCAATCCCGCCCCCGGCCGGCCCGCCCTCCTCGACTACGCCATCGAGAGCGCCGGATCGGTGTTCGGCCACACGGTCCGGATCATCGACGAGTACGGCGACGGCGAGCAGCTCCTGCGCGGCAGCCAGGACGGCGCACGGGGCCGGACCCTGCTCTTCCGCAACGGCGAGAGCGAGGTGGTCCTCGGGATCGAGGACGCCGTCGACTGGCGGCTGAGCCTGCTCCCCGTCGAGACGGCCCCCGTGCTCACCGGCCCCGTGCGGGGCACCGGCAGCGAGGTGTTCCGCTATGCGGGACCGCCCGCGCTGCTCGCGCTGCGAAGGCTCACCGGCGACGAGGACCAGCTGGCCACCCGCACCGTGCAGGCGCACGGCCGGACGGTCGTGTCCGCGGACACCGGTGGCCGCCGCCGCCCGGCCGTCGGCCCCCTGTGGGTGTCGGGCGCGGGGCACTGCTACGTCCTGGTCAACGCCGTGGACCACACCGGCTGGCACATCGAGCCGACGGCCCTTCAGGAGGCCGCGGTCTTCGGCCGCTCGGTGTCCGGCCACGGGTACGGCGTCGTCCACCACTCCGGGCCGGAGACCGACGTCATGCTCACGCACGAACCCGGCGGAGGGCTCGACGTGCTCGTCGTCTGGGCGCTCGACGACCGGCTCGAACCGGTGCGCAGGGTGAGCATCGGGGGCGGCCTCCGGCGGATGCCCCCCGGTTTCCTCCAGATCAGGACCCTGGGCCGCTGGACGTTCGGGACACGCGGCTGACAGAAGCACGCCGGACCGTCCCACGGCGCGCCCGGGACCGCGATCGGCGTACCGCGGCCTAGGGTGCGGACCATGTCAGCGAGCGCGGGGGACCGGGACACAGCCACTTCCGGGCCCGGCCCTTCCGACCCACGCCGTTGGCGCGCCCTCGCGGTCTGCCTGGTGGCGGGCTTCATGACGCTTCTGGACGTGTCCATCGTCAACGTGGCGCTGCCGTCCATCAAGGAGGGGCTCGACACCCCGGAGTCCGACCTCCAGTGGGTGCTGTCCGGCTACGCCCTCGCCTTCGGGCTGGTCCTCATCCCCGGTGGACGACTCGGCGACGCCCGGGGCCGCCGCGCCGTGTTCATGGCGGGGCTGACCCTGTTCACCCTGGCGTCGGCCGCCTGCGGCGCCGCCCAGTCCAGCCTGTGGCTCGTCGTGGCACGGCTGCTCCAGGGAGCGGCGGGCGGACTCCTCTCGCCGCAGATCTCCGCACTGATCCAGCAGATGTTCTCCGGACGCGAGCGCGGCCGCGCCTTCGGGATGTTCGGGACCGTCGTCGGCATCTCCACCGCCGTCGGCCCCCTCCTCGGCGGCCTCCTGATCCAGATGGCGGGGGCCCAGGAGGGCTGGCGGTGGGTGTTCTACGTCAACCTGCCGATCGGCGCCGTCTGCCTTCTGCTGGCGCGGCGACTGCTCCCCGACACGCCGTCGGCCACCCGGGTGCGGCCCCGCGACCTGGACCCCGTCGGCGTACTGCTGCTCGGCAGCGGGGTCCTCGTCCTGCTGCTGCCCTTCGTCCAGGCCCAGCAGTGGCCGGGCGACGACAAGTGGCTCCTCGTGCCGGCCGCCCTCGTCCTGCTCACCGCGTTCGTCGCCTGGGAGTCCCGCTGCACCGGACGGGGGGTCCAGCCGGTCCTGGACCTGGCGTTGTTCCGGCTGCGGTCCTTCTGGCTCGGCTGTCTGATGATCCTCCTCTACTTCGCGGGATTCACCTCGATCTTCTTCATCAGCACGCTCTACCTGCAGTCCGGGCTGCGCTACAGCGCACTGGAGGCCGGCCTCGCGATCACCCCGTTCGCCCTCGGCGCCGGCGGCTCCGCGAGCATCGGCGGCCGGCTGGTGGGCCGCTTCGGCCGGCCCCTCATCGTCGTGGGGCTCACGATGGTCGCGGCCGGGCTCGGCCTCACGGCGCTGGCCGCGCACCTCGTCCCGGGCCGGGGCGCCGGGCTCGCGATGGCCGCGCCGCTGCTGCTGGCGGGCCTGGGCAGCGGACTCGTCATCGCGCCCAACCAGACCCTCACCCTCTCCCGGGTTCCGGTGCACAACGCCGGAAGCGCGGGCGGCACCCTCCAGACCAGCCAGCGTGTCGGATCGGCCATCGGCATCGCCGCCGTCGGTTCGGTCTTCTTCGCCCGGCTGGGTCCGGACGACTGGGCGTCGGCCTACGACCACGGGCTCCTCGTCTCGGTCGCCTTCGTCCTCGCGGCCCTGATCATCGCGCTGGCGGACGTGGGGGCGGGCAGACGGGAGAAGAAACGCGCGGCGGAGTCCGAAGCCACCGACCAGTCGAGGAGCAGATCATGAACGACACGAGTGCCGGGGAGAAGGACGGGAACAGCTCCTACGGCCGCAAACCCTTCAAGCGGTCCCGCAGCTACTTCGCCGACCGGATCACCGCCGACGGCCGGGACGGCTGGCCCGTCGAGGCGGGCCGCTACCGGCTCGTCGTCAGCCGGGCCTGCCCCTGGGCCAGCCGCGCGCTGGTGTCCCGGCGCCTGCTGGGTCTGGAGGGCGTCCTCTCACTGGCCGTCGCGGACCCGATCCAGGACGACCGCAGCTGGCGCTTCACCCTCGACGAGGGCGGCCGGGACCCCGTGCTCGGATACCGCTACCTGAGCGAGGCCTACGACGCCCGCGAACAGGGCTACCCCGGCGGGGTCAGCGTGCCCGCGATCGTCGACGTGCCGACGAAGTCCCTGGTCACCAACGACTTCCAGCAGATCACGCTGGACCTGGCCACCGAATGGACCGGCCTGCACAGGCCCGGCGCACCCGACCTCTACCCCGAGCCGCTGCGCGACGAGATCGACACGGTGATGGAGGGCATCTACCGGGACGTCAACAACGGTGTCTACCGCACGGGGTTCGCCGACGGACAGGACACCTACGAAGCCGCGTTCACCAGCCTGTTCCGACGCCTGGACCTGGTCTCGGAGCGACTCGCTGACCGGCGTTACCTCGTCGGCGACACGATCACCGAGGCGGACATCCGGCTGTTCACCACGCTGGTGCGCTTCGACCCCGTCTACCACGGCCACTTCAAGTGCAACCGCGCGAAGCTGTCCGAGGACCCCGTCCTGTGGGCGTACGTCCGCGATCTCTACCAGACCCCCGGTTTCGGCGACACCGTCGACTTCGACCACATCAAGCGTCACTACTACGAGGTGCACACCGGTATCAACCCGACCGGCATCGTGCCTCTGGGGCCGGACCTGTCCGGCTGGCTGACACCGCACCACCGGGAACAGCTGGGCGGCCGGCCGTTCGGCGACGGGACCCCGCCCGGGCCCGTGCCGGCCGGCGAGGAGGTTCCCGCCGCCGGGCGGCCCTGACCGCGTCACTTCACCCGGGGCGGGGGCTGCGGAGTCCCCGTCGCCAGCGGGCAGCGCGCCAGGACCACACAGCCGACAGCGATCAGGGACAGCCCGGCCAGCTCGGGCACCAGCCACCACCCTGTCCGGATCGTCTCCCCGAACAGGGTCAGGCCGTACGCCACGCTGATCAGCGCGTCCCCGAGCGTCAGCATCGGCTGCACCGCCACGAGCGTGCCGGCCTGGAGGGCGTTCTGCAGGAGGAACAGGGCGCCCACCCCCGCCACCGCCGTGGCGTAGAGCTGCCACGCGGTGAGCAGACCGGGTGCGCCGTCGGCGTCGAGCCTGCTCATGGCGTCCTTCATCAGCGCCGCGGTCAGGGCGTAGCCGCACGCGGCGGACAGCCCCAGGAGCGCGCCCCTGGTGTTGCCCGACGTCTTGAGCGCGGTGGCGATCAGGACGGCCTCGAAGATCAGGGTCGCCGCCAGGGCGGGGACCCAGGCCGATCCCTGCACGTCGTCGCTGCCGCCGACGGGCGAGGCGGAGATCATGCCGACGGCGAGCCCGACCGTCACGGCGGCCACGCCCGCCCAGACGGCACCCGAGAGCCGGCTCCGCAGGACGAAGCCGGCGATGAGCAGGGTCGCGGGCAGCTCGATCACGAAGATGGGCTGGACGACGGCGATGGGACCCGTGGCCAGTGCCACGGCCTGGCAGACGGCCGCGACGACCACGAGGGCGATCCCGGCGAGCCACACCTTCTGGCGCAGCAGGTGCCGGAAGAGTGACAGGTGCATCGCCTCGCTGTCGGGCACGTCGAGGGCGGCACGGCGTTGGAGGACCGAGGCGGAGCCGTTGCTGAGCGCGGTCAGGACGGCGAACAGGACACTGATCACCGCCCCATCATGCGGGCCCGGACCCCCAGGTCCGCGGCGCCGCGGACCGCGCGAGTGTCGCCGGATCCGGACCGCCGCACCCCCGGCCCGCGTAACCTGCGGTCCATGGCCGCCCACAACGCCCCCGTGCTCTCCGACCGTGCGCTCAACAGGGCCACGCTGGAACGCCAGTTGCTGCTGAGGCGCTCTGCCGTGTCCGCGAAGGAGGCCGTCGGGACCCTCGTGGGCCTGCAGGCGCAGAACACCCGGCCGCCGTACTTCCAGCTGTCCGCACGCCTGGAGGGCTTCGGCCCGGCGGAGCTGTCGGGGCTGATGGAGTCCCGCGAGGTGGTCAGGATCGTCACCCTGCGCTCCACCATCCACACCCACACCGCCGAGGACGCGCTCACGCTGAGGCCCCTCGTCCAGCCCGCGCGCGACCGGGAGCTCAACATGTTCCGGCGCGGCCTCACCGGGGTGGACCTGGACCGGCTGGCCGTGCTCGCCGGAGAGCTGGTCGAGGAACGGCCGCGCACCATGAAGGAACTGCGCGAGGACCTGCTCAAGCACTGGCCGGACGCCGACCCCAGAGCCCTGGCGGTGGCCGCGCGCTGCCGCCTCCCGCTCGTCCAGGTCACCCCCCGCGGGCTGTGGGGGCGCAGCGGCCAGGTCGCCCTGACGACCGTCGAACACTGGCTCGGCAGGCCGTCGGAGCAGGCGGCGTCGCCGGACACCACGGTCCTGCGCTACCTCGGCGCCTTCGGACCGGCGTCGGTGAAGGACATGCAGACCTGGGCGGGCCTCACCCGGATGCGCGAGGTCTTCGAACGGCTGCGCCCCCGGCTCGTCACCTTCCGCGACGAGCGCGGAACCGAGCTCTTCGACCTCCCCGACGCCCCGCGCCCGGACCCCGCCACCCCGGCGCCGCCCCGCTTCCTGCCAGAGTTCGACAACGTGCTGCTCGGCCACGCCGACCGGACCCGGATCATCCCGCCCGAGTTCAAGGGGCGCAACGGCGTGGGCAACCAGTCCTACGGGACCGTCCTGGCCGACGGCTTCCTGGCCGCCCTCTGGCGCCTGGACGAGACGGCGGACGACGCGGTCGTCACCGTGCAGGCACTGGGCACCCTCACCCCGTCCGTACGCGAGGAGATCACGCAGGAGGCCGTCCGGATGCTGACGGTGATGTCCACGCCGACGGCGTACGAAGTCCGCTTCACCACCTTCGTCGACTTCGGCAGCTGACTCCGGCGCGACCGGTACGCCGCCGGGGAGGGGCCGGGCCGGCGCTCAGGGCAGCAGACCCGCGCGGCGTGCGGCCACCACCGCCTCCAGCCGGGTGTGCGCCCCCAGCTTCCGCATCGCCGAGCGCAAGTAGCTCTTCACCGTCTCCGGGCGCAGGCCGAGCCGTTCGGCGGCCGCGGCGTTCGTCGTGCCCGAGGCGACGCACGCGATCACGTCGACCTCGCGCGGTGCCAGCCGCACCCGCCGCACCGCCGGGTCCGTGCCCGCCCCGGTCCCGCCCGCGGAGGCCAGCCGGCCGCACACGGCGAGCAGTTCGTCGCGCAGCACCGGGTCCAGGATCCTCGGGGCCAGAGCACGCAGGTCGCGGTGCGCCTCGCGCACGTCCTCCCAGGTCCCGGGACGCTCGTCGGGGTCGGCGATCCGCTGCCGGGTGGAGGCGAGGAGCCGCTGCACCTCGTCGCGGACGGCCAGGGCCTGCTCCACGTCCCGGGCGGCCGACACCGCGACGTCGAACGTGCGGTCCCCCAGGGCGAGGGGCTCACGCAGCGCCCCGTACAGCACGCCCCGCACCGTGCGGCCCACGACGACGGGCACCGCGACGACCGAACGCAGCCCCTCCGCGGCGACCGCCGTGTCGTACTCGTGGCTGATGTGGCGGGACGACCGGTAGTCGGTGACGGCGCACGCCCTGGACAGGGCCATCGCCTTGCCCCCGAGCCCGCTGCCCGTCGAGATGACGAGCCCGCGCAACGCGGGGGTCTGCGCCCCGCTCAGCTCGGCGATCCGCGTGTGGCGGGCGTCGGACAGCAGACCGCCGAACACCACCGGCAGACCGCTGGTGCGACGCAGCCTCAGCAGGGCCGCCCGCAGCTCGGTCGCCTCGCCCGTGTCCGGCACGCCGATGTCCCCGCCCTTCCGGCCGTACCCCCCGTTCGGGGGTGGTGAGATCAGGGTCACTGTTTACATGATGCTAAAGGACGCGTCCGCAACGAGGAGGGCACATGCCTGCAACCAGTGCGACGGAGACGTTCCGGGCGGCCCGGGACTTCCTGATCGAGCACCGCGAGGACTACACCGCGGCCTGCGAGGGCTTCACCTGGCCCAGGCCCGACCACTTCAACTGGGCGCTGGACTGGTTCGACGTCATCGCCGAGGGCAACGACCGGACCGCCCTGCACATCGTCGAGGAGGACGGCGGGCGGACCGAGGTCTCCTTCGCCCGCATGGCGGCCCGCTCCGCCCAGGCCGCGAACTGGCTGCGCGAGCAGGGGGTTTCCGAGGGCGACCGGGTCCTCGTCATGCTCGGCAACCAGGTCGAGCTGTGGGAGACGGCACTGGCCGCGATGAAGCTGCGCGCCGTCGTCATCCCGGCGACCCCGCTGCTGGGGCCGCTCGACCTGCGCGACCGGGTGGAGCGCGGCCGGGTCCGCCACGTGCTCGTACGGGCCGAGGACACCGCGAAGTTCGACGAGGTGCCCGGCGGCTACACCCGGATCGCCGTGGGCGCCGACGTCGAGGGCTGGCTCTCCTACAGCGGTGCCGACCACGCGTCGGAGGACTTCACGGCTGACCGGCCCACGGACGCCGACGAGCCCCTCATGCTCTACTTCACCTCCGGGACCACGGCGAGCCCGAAGCTGGTCGAACACACCCACGTCTCCTATCCGGTCGGCCACCTGTCCACGATGTACTGGATCGGCCTCAAGCCCGGAGACGTGCACCTGAACATCTCCTCGCCCGGCTGGGCGAAGCACGCCTGGTCGAACCTCTTCGCCCCGTGGAGCGCCGAGGCCACCGTCTTCATCTTCAACTACACCCGCTTCGACGCCACCCGGCTGATGGCGGAGATGGACCGCTCGTCCGTGACCAGCTTCTGCGCCCCTCCGACGGTCTGGCGGATGCTCATCCAGGCTGATCTCGGGCAGCTGAAGACCCCGCCGCGCGAGGTCGTCGCGGCCGGCGAGCCGCTGAACCCCGAGGTCATCGAGAGTGTCCGGCGGGCGTGGGGCGTGACCATCCGCGACGGCTTCGGCCAGACGGAGACCGCAGTGCAGGTCGCCAACACCCCGGGACAGCTGCTCAAGGCCGGTTCCATGGGACGGCCCAGTCCCGGCTTCGACGTCGTCCTGCTCGACCCGGTCTCCGGAGAGCCGGGCGCGGCCGAGGGCGAGATCTCGCTCGACCTGGCACACGCGCCCGTCGGGCTGATGACGGGTTACCACGGCGACCCGGAGCGCACCGCAGAGGCGATGGCGGGCGGCTACTACCGCACCGGCGACATCGGTTCCCGGGACGAGGACGGCTACATCACGTACGTGGGCCGGGCCGACGACGTGTTCAAGGCGTCGGACTACAAGATCTCGCCGTTCGAGCTGGAGAGCGCCCTGCTGGAGCACGAGGCGGTGGCCGAGGCCGCGGTGGTGCCCGCCCCCGATCCCGTCCGGCTCTCCGTCCCGAAGGCGTACGTCGTGCTGGCCGAGGGCTGGGAGCCGGGACCGGACACGGCCAAGGTGCTGTTCGCACACTCGCGGGCGGTCCTCGCGCCGTACAAGCGCGTCCGCCGGATCGAGTTCGCCGAGCTGCCGAAGACCGTCTCCGGCAAGATCCGCAGGATCGAGCTGCGGGAGCGCACCGCCCTGGGCACCGGCGCCGAGTACGACGAGGGAGACCTGCGATGAGCGAGCCGTCCTACGCGCACGGCACCGGTGACATCCCGCTGCTCGGCGACACGATCGGGCGGAACCTGGACCGCGCCGTCGCCGCCTTCCCCGAGCGGGAGGCCCTGGTCGACGTGGTGTCCGGGCGCCGCTGGACCTACGCCGAGTTCGGGGCCGCCGTGGAGGAACTGGCCCGCGGGCTGATGGCGTCGGGGGTGGCGAAGGGCGACCGTGTCGGCATCTGGGCGGTCAACTGCCCCGAGTGGGTCCTCGTCCAGTACGCCACGGCGCGCATCGGCGCCGTCATGGTCAACATCAACCCGGCCTACCGGGCCCACGAGCTGAAGTACGTGCTCGACCAGGCCGGCATCTCCGTCCTGATCGCCTCACTCGCCCACCGCACCAGCGACTACCGGGCGCTCGTCGGCCAGGTCCGCGCCGACTGCCCCGCGCTGCGGGCCGTCCACTACATCGGCGACGCGTCCTGGGACGAGCTGACACGGGCGGCGGACACGGTGACCGCCGAGCAACTCGACGCACGTGAAGCGGAGTTGTCCTGCGACGACCCGATCAACATCCAGTACACCTCCGGCACCACGGGCTTCCCCAAGGGAGCGACGCTCTCCCACCACAACATCCTCAACAACGGTTATTTCGTCGGGGAGATGGTCGCCTACACCGAGCACGATCGGGTCTGTCTGCCGGTGCCGTTCTACCACTGCTTCGGCATGGTCATGGGGAACCTCGGCATCACCTCGCACGGCGCCTGCATCGTGATCCCCGCCCCGTCCTTCGAGCCGGCCGCGGTGCTGGCCGCCGTCCAGCAGGAGCGCTGTACCTCGCTCTACGGCGTGCCCACCATGTTCATCGCGGAACTGGACCTCCCCGGTTTCTCCTCCTACGACCTCTCCTCGCTCCGTACCGGGATCATGGCCGGTTCGCCCTGTCCGGTCGAGGTGATGAAGAGGGTCGTCGCGGAGATGCACATGGAGGAGGTGTCGATCTGCTACGGCATGACGGAGACCTCCCCGGTGTCCCTCCAGACGCGCCGGGACGACGATCTGGAACGCCGCACGGGCACGGTGGGCCGCGTGATGCCGCACATCGAGGTGAAGGTGACCGACCCCGCGACCGGGGTGACGCTGCCGCGCGGTGAGGCCGGCGAGCTGTGCACCCGCGGGTACAGCGTCATGCTGGGTTACTGGGGTCAGCCGGAGCGGACCGCCGAAGTCGTCGACGCGGGGCGGTGGATGCACACGGGGGACCTCGCGGTGATGCGGGAGGACGGATACGTCCAGATCGTCGGCCGGATCAAGGACATGATCATCCGCGGGGGCGAGAACGTCTATCCGCGTGAGATCGAGGAATTTCTCCATGGTCATCCCAAGATCGCGGACGTGCAGGTCGTGGGCGTGCCCGACGACGTGTACGGCGAGGAGATCCTGGCCTGTGTGATTCCCCGCGACCCGGCCGACCCGCCGACGCTGGACGAGGTGACCGCCCACTGTCGCGAGCAGCTGGCCCACTACAAGATCCCGCGCGCCCTGCGGATCATGCACGCGTTCCCGATGACGGTGAGCGGGAAGGTCCGGAAGGTCGAACTGCGGGAGGGCTACGGAGCCTGAGGGACGCCCGTGGGGCGGAGCCGCCGCGGGGTCCGGCGTCAGGCGGCTTCGATGACGCCGGAACCGATGCCCTGGGTGGCCGCTGCCCACTCGATGAGCAGTACCTCGTACTCCGCGGCCTCGACCGGCGTCCAGTCCTGGCCCGCTCGCGCGTCGACGAGTGCGCGGATGGCGTCATTGGCCTCGACGGCGGACGGGTGCGCGGGCTGGGTCAGGAAAACGGGGGTGGAGTGGGTGGGATGCCGAGGAGTTAAGACCATGCCTTCACTCTACGTCCTCACACTGACAACAGACCGAACATATGAGGCCCAGGGGGGTACAGGTGACCGAAATCATCCTGCGGGAATCCCGTGGGTCCGCGGGAAGACGCGCGATCTGACGCTTCGTCAGGGACCGGTGCTGATCAGCTCGTCGGCGGAGCCGTTCACGGGCTGCGGCGTGCCGGTGAGATCGAGGACGAACAGGGGAATGGCGAGCCCGTCCGCCCGGGAACGCGCCTCGTCGGTGTAGCCGGCCAGCGAGAAGAGCACGCCGGACACGGAGGAGTTGAGGGCGTTCAGCCATAAGCACTCGACGTCGCGGAGAGGGGTCGGCCGCGTCGTCGCGTCGACCTGGGCGATGAGGCCGGCGGCCCTGAGGTCGATCCGGGAGCTGGGCCGCGCCTCGGGCTGCACCACGTCGCGGTAGCCCAGCCACCGCAGATACAGGGCGGCCGTGCTCACCGCGTCCCTGGCGGTGCGTATCACCAGGGGCCGGAACGACGGGCGCGGATGCGCGGCCGTGCGGGGCAGCGGTATGTGGGAGGGCCCCGGGGTGGCGGGAGGTGCGGCCCCGGGTGTCGCCACGGGGCGCACGGGTATCCGCAGTACCGCGCCGCAGGGGCAGCAGAGTTCGGGGTGGGGCCACTGGTCGCGCCGCCCGCAGGAGTGGCAGCGCACGCTCACCCAGTCGTCGTCCCAGGTGCGGTGGGTGATGGGTACGGCCGGGGCGCCGCGCATGAGCGGCGGGGCCGTCGGGGCGCCGCAGGGGCAGGGGTACACCGGCGTGATGTAGGCGTGGTCCCGGCGGCAGACGGGGCATCGCACCGGTACGGACTCCACGTGTCGCCCCTTCCTTCGCCGCCCCCGCGGGCGGTTGCGTCGCGTACTCCCATCGTCCACCAGGAGCGACCCTCCGGGCGGAGAAACGGCGCACTCCGCCGCCCTGCGGTGCCGCGTTCCCGCCCTCTCTTGACGGCTGCGCGGGGCGGCTCTAAGTTGATTCCGTATAGCAGAAGTAGATTTCCATAATGCGGAATTGGTGCTCTCAGGTGGCGCGACAGAGCCCGACTCCACCAGGTCCGAGCAGGAGCACTCATGCCTCGTATGACCGCTGCCCGAGCGGCAGTTGAGATCCTCAAGCGCGAAGGTGTCAGCAACGCGTTCGGTGTGCCGGGTGCGGCGATCAACCCGTTCTACGCGGCTCTCAAGGCGTCCGGCGGGGTGCACCACACCCTCGCCCGTCACGTCGAGGGCGCCTCCCACATGGCCGAGGGCTACACGCGTGCCGCAGCGGGGAACATCGGCGTCTGCATCGGTACGTCGGGGCCCGCAGGCACCGACATGATCACCGGGCTGTACTCCGCCATCGCCGACTCGATCCCGATCCTCTGCATCACCGGCCAGGCGCCGACCGCCGTCCTCCACAAGGAGGACTTCCAGGCGGTCGACATCGCGTCCATCGCGGCCCCGGTGACCAAGGCCGCGACGACCGTCCTGGAGGCCGCGCAGGTCCCGGGCGTCTTCCAGCAGGCCTTCCACCTGATGCGCACGGGCCGGCCGGGACCGGTCCTCGTCGACCTGCCGATCGACGTGCAGCTCACCGAGATCGAGTTCGATCCCGAGCTGTACGAGCCGCTGCCCGTCCACAAGCCCGCCGCGACCCGCAGGCAGATCGAGCGGGCCGTCGAGATGCTCGACGCCTCGGAGCGGCCGCTGCTCGTCGCGGGCGGCGGCATCATCAACGCCGACGCCTCCGCGCTGCTGGTGGAGTTCGCGGAACTGACCGGGGTGCCGGTCGTCCCCACCCTGATGGGCTGGGGCATCATCCCCGACGACCACCGGCTGAACGCGGGCATGGTCGGTCTGCAGACCTCGCACCGCTACGGCAACGCCAACTTCCTGGAGTCCGACTTCGTCCTCGGCATCGGCAACCGCTGGGCCAACCGGCACACCGGCAAGCTCGACGTCTACACCAAGGGCCGCACCTTCGTCCACGTGGACATCGAGCCCACCCAGCTGGGCAAGATCTTCGCCCCGGACCTCGGCATCGCCTCCGACGCGAAGGCGGCCCTGAAGCTCTTCGTCGAGGTGGCGCGGGAGCTGAAGGAAGCCGGCAGGCTGAAGGACCGCTCGGCGTGGGCGGCCTCCACTCAGGAGCGCCGGGCCACACTCCAGCGCCGTACGCACTTCGACGACGTGCCGTTGAAGCCCCAGCGCGTGTACGAGGAGATGAACCGGGCGTTCGGCCCCGAGACCCGCTACGTCAGCACCATCGGCCTCTCCCAGATCGCCGGTGCGCAGATGCTGCACGTCTACCGGCCGCGCCACTGGATCAACTGCGGCCAGGCCGGACCCCTCGGCTGGACCATCCCGGCCGCGCTCGGTGTGGCCACGGCCGACCCCGACGGTTCCGTGGTCGCCCTCTCCGGCGACTACGACTTCCAGTTCATGCTGGAGGAGCTCGCGGTCGGGGCCCAGCACCGCATCCCGTACGTCCACGTGCTGGTGAACAACTCCTACCTCGGGCTCATCAGGCAGGCGCAGCGCAACTTCGACATCGACTTCCAGGTCAACCTGGAGTTCGAGAACCTCAACTCCCCGGAGCTGGGCGTCTACGGCGTGGACCACGTCAAGGTCGTCGAGGGCCTGGGCTGCAAGGCGATCCGGGTCACCGAACCGGACCGGCTGCTGCCCGCCTTCGAGGAGGCGAAGAAGCTCGCGGCCGAGCACCGGGTGCCGGTCGTCGTCGAGGCGATCCTGGAGCGGGTCACGAACATCTCGATGAGCGGGACGGACATCGCGTCCGTCAACGAGTTCGAGGAGGTCGCGAGCGAACCCGGACACGCACCCACGGCGATCCGCCCCCTGACGGTGTCCTGACCCCGGTCAGGACGGGCCCGGGGCCCGGTCCGCCCGCTCCCGCGAGGGACGGAGCGGGCCGGGCCCCCTCGCATCGAACGGTGTTCCCCACGCACCCCGGCCCGCCGGGTGCGCCTCACTCCCAGTCCCGCACGGTCCTGCCGTCCCTGGACACGGTGTAGTAGTCCACCGGGGACAACTCCAGCCGGAACACCATGCCGTGGTGTGCGCGGACGTCCGCCACCGTCGTCGACGCGGGCTCACGCAGATGCCGGCTCACCGGGGGATCGCTCGCCGCCGACGGCTCCGGTTCCTCCGCCCGTTCCGGCGGGTCGCTGCGCACGGTGTCCCAGGAGAGGGTCTGCGAGGGGTCGGACACCTGGGCCGGTTCCGGCGTGTCCGGGCCCGTCGGGTTCGGGCCGCGCCCCTCGTAGTACGCGACGAGACGCCTGCGGTGCTCGTCGTGACCGAAAGGGATCACGCCGCCGGCGGCCTCGTGGTCACCCGCGGTGAAGACCCCTTCCAGGACGCCGCCGACGCGCTTCGGATCGGCACCGTAGTACGCGGTCACGCGCAGCGTGCACCTGATCCTGTAGCGGTCGTCGTCGGAGGACGAGAGCCACTCCTTCGCCGCGCCGCCCGTGCACGTGTCGTCCAGGGACAGCAGGCCGAGGGTGAGGGGCGTCCTGGTGTCGTACGCGCTCACGACGGACCTGAGATACTCCTCGGCCCCCTCGCGGGAGTGTCGTGCCCGGGTGCCTCCGGCGAGCTCGCGCACCTCTTCGGGATCGGTGGCACGGTCCTGCGCGGAACAGCCGGTGAGGGCGAGCAGGAGACCGAGCGGGAGCGACAATGCGGCACGGACACGCGTCTTGGTCATGCGGCCAGTCTCGCCGCGGGGGCGGTGGTGTCCATCCGTCCGCGTACTCATCCGGCCGGGCCGGGGGCCGGTGACCCCGCGCGCGGCGAGCACGTGGAACAGGGCTGTGGTGGGCCCCCCCCCGGGGGGCCCCCCCCCCCCCCCCCCCGGCCCCCGGGGGGGGGCCGGGGGGGGGGGGGCGGCGGGGGGGGGGGGGGGGGGGGGCGCCCGCGGCCGCCCATCAGCGCGCGGGGGGGGGGGCGGCGGCCCCCCGCGGGGGCGGCATTGGGGTTCTTTTGGTTGTGGCACCCCAGGAACGGCGCCCCCCCACAGCCCTGTTCCCGCGACCGCGGCGGCGGACCGTGGGCGGGGCGGCCGGCTCCTTCAGGTCTGGAGCGGGCCGCCCGGCCCTTCGCCACCGCACTGGCGTCGTCCGCCGCCGCGGTCCCGTCCTGCCGGTGCCGCGCGCTGCCCTCATCCGGGTACGCGGCACGGGCAGGGCCCCGGTGGGAGGCTCAGTCCTCGCGCAGGGCGCGGACCGCCTCCTCCACGCGCCTGCCGTAGTCGGCGTCGGCGGCGTGGAAGTGTGCGAGGTTCTTCTCGATGACGTCGTCACGGGTGACCTGGGAGAGGCCTCCGGCGATGTTGGCGACCAGGCGGTCCTTCTCGTCGGCCGACATCAGCCGGTAGAGCTCGCCCGCCTGGAAGAAGTCGTCGTCCTTCGTGTGGGCGGGTGCCTCGTGCGTACCCGTCCAGCCGTGGACGGCGATCGGAGCGGCCAGTGCCTGCCCGGTCTGCGCGGGGCCGCCGTACGAGTTGGGCTCGTAGTTCCGGTCCTGGCGCGAGCCGTGGCGCGTCGCGTGCAGGCCGTCGCGGCCGTAGTTGTCGACCACGGCCGCCTTCGGCGCGTTGACCGGGAGCTGGGTGTGGTTGACGCCCAGGCGGTAGCGCTGCGCGTCGGCGTAGGCGAACAGCCGTCCCTGGAGCATCCTGTCCGGGGACGGGCCGATGCCGGGCACGAAGTTGTTCGGCGAGAACGCGGCCTGCTCCACCTCGGCGAACACGTTGTCCGGGTTGCGGTCCAGCACCAGACGTCCGACCCGCCGCAAGGGGTAGTCGGCGTGCGGCCACACCTTCGTGACGTCGAACGGGTTGAAGCGGTAGTCCGCGGCCTCGGCGGCGGGCATCACCTGCACGTGCAGCGTCCAGGACGGGTTGACACCCCGCTCGATGGCCTGGAGCAGGTCCGTCTGGTGCGAGTTCGCGTCCTTGCCGACCTGCTCCGCGCCCTGCTCGGCGGAGAGTGAGCGCACGCCCTGGTTCGTCTTGAAGTGGTACTTGACGTAGAAGGCCTCGCCCTCGGCGTTCGTCCACTGGTAGGTGTGCGAGCCGAAGCCGTTCATGTGACGGTAGGAGGCGGGGATGCCGCGGTCGCCCATCAGCCAAGTGATCTGGTGCGTCGACTCGGGGGAGTTGGCCCAGAAGTCCCATACGTTGTCCGGCTCCTGACGCCCTGTGAACGGGTCGCGCTTCTGGGAGTGGATGAAGTCGGGGAACTTCACCGGGTCCTTGATGAAGAAGACCGGCGTGTTGTTGCCGACGAGGTCGTAGTTGCCCTCGGCGGTGTAGAACTTCAGCGCGAAGCCGCGGGGATCGCGTACGGCGTCGGCGCCGCCCAGCGAGTCGGCGACCGTGGAGAAGCGGATGAACGTCTCGGTGCGACGGCCCACTTCGGAGAGGAAGTCGGCGCGGGTGAAGCCGGTGACGTCGTCGGTGACCTCGAAGTAGCCGTACGCGCCGGAGCCGCGGGCGTGGACCACGCGCTCCGGGATGCGTTCACGGTTGAAGCGGGCGAGCTTCTCCAGCAGGTGCTGGTCCTGGAGGAGGACCGGCCCGCCGGCGCCGGCCGTGGCGGAGTTCTGGTTGTCGGCGACCGGGGCGCCTGACTCGGTCGTGAGCACACGCTGGGACATGGAGGCCTTCCGTACGGGGCTGCTGACGGCTTCAGGAGCGTAGATAAGCCGGGAACGACGCGTCAACAGTTTGTTGAAATTGGAGGAGTGGATTCCGGGTCGCGGCGACGCCTGGGCGCGACAGGACAGGTGTCAGCGCCGCCGCGACCCGGAGTTCAGGGGGCCCGGGAGGGGCCGGGGGTCAGACCTGGGACCCGGAGAGCCGCTCGACCGAGCGCAGCAGCGCCGAGTGGTCGAGCCCGCCGTCGCCCTGGGCGCGCAACGAGGCGACCAGCTGGGCCACCACGCCGCCGACGGGCAGGGCCGCGCCGACGTTGCGCGCGGCGTCCGTCACGATGCCCATGTCCTTGTGGTGCAGGTCGATCCGGAAGCCCGGAGCGAAGTCGCGCTTGAGGAAGTTGTCCTTCTTGCGCGTCAGGACCGTGGAGCCGGCGAGCCCGCCGTTCAGGACGTCCAGGGCGGCGCTCAGGTCCACGCCCGACTTCTCGAGGAAGACCACGGCCTCCGCGCAGGCCTGGATGTTGACCGCGACGATCAGCTGGTTGGCGGCCTTCACCGTCTGGCCGGAGCCATGGGGGCCGCACAGCACGATGGTCTTGCCGAGCGCGTCGAGCAGCGGCTTGGCGGCGTCGAAGTCGGTCTGCTCGCCGCCGACCATGATGGACAGGACGGCCTCGATCGCACCCGCCTCGCCGCCGGAGACCGGGGCGTCCAGCACGCGGATGCCCCTCTCCTTCGCCTTCGCGGCCAGGTCCACGGAGGTCTGCGGGGTGATCGACGACATGTCGATCAGCAGGGCGCCCTCGCGGGCGTTCGCCAGGATGCCGTCGGGGCCGTACGCGACGGCCTCGACCTGGGGGGACGCCGGGACCATCGTGACGACGACGTCCGCGTCGCGCACCGCCTCGGCGATCGAGGCGGCTCCGCGACCGCCTGCCGCGACGAGCCGGTCGATCTTGTCCTGCTCCAGGGTGTAGCCGGTGACCTGGTATCCGGCCTCGATCAGGTTCTCGGACATGGGGGAGCCCATGATGCCGAGGCCGATCCAGGCGACCTTGGGGAGGTCGGTGCTCATGAGGGTGCCTTCCGGTAAGCGTGTGTGCGTGGGGCGGGGGGCCGTCAGCGGGCCGGCCGGGCCTCGGCGGGGAGCCAGTCGAAGGCCTCCGCGCTCGGCCGGTCGCCGGGCTTGTACTCCAGGCCGACCCAGCCGTCGTAGCCGGCCTCTGTCAGCTCGTCCAGGAGCCGCTCCAGCGGGAGTGAGCCGGTGCCGGGTGCGCCGCGGCCCGGGTCGTCGGCGATCTGGACGTGACCGGTCTTCGCGGCGTACGCCTTGATCACCTGGCCGAGGTCCTCGCCGTTCATCGACAGGTGGTACAGGTCGAGCAGGAACGCGGCGTTGCCCAGGCCCGTCGCCTCGTTGACGCGGTCGACGACCTCGATGCCGGCCGGTGCGCTCACCAGCGGGTAGAGCGGCGACTCCGTGGCGTTGAGGGTCTCGACGAGGAGGGCTGCCCCGATCCGGTCGGCCGCGCGGGCGGCCAGGACCAGGTTCTCCAGGGCGAGTTCGTCCTGCGCGGCGGGGTCCATGCCCTCGACGCGGTTGCCGTACAGCGCGTTGAGCGCCCTGCAGTCGACCGAGGCGGCGAATCCGGCCGCCACCTCGATGTTGGCGCGGAAGCGGTCCGACTCCTCGCCGGGCACCGAGACCGCGCCGCGGTCGGGGCCGGGCAGCCGGCCCGCGTAGAAGTTCAGCCCCACCAGCTGCGTCCCCGCGTCGTCGAGCGCCTTCTTCAGGGCGTCGAACTCGGCCTGCGCCGGGGTGGGGGTCTCGGTCCAGGGCCACCAGAGCTCGACCGCGGTGAAGCCCGCCGCGGCTGCCGCCGCCGGGCGCTCCAGGAGCGGGAGTTCGGTGAAGAGGATCGAGAGGTTCACATCGAAGCGCTGGTCCGAGTGACCCATTCTGCGCTCCTTCCGTATCGCGGAAGTTAGTTTCTGCTTAACGGAAGATTGCCCGGCGGGTGGCGCGGCTGTCAAGAGCCCGCCCGGATTTCCGGACACGCAGAAGCGGGGCGGAGGCCGCCCGGCCCTCCGCCCCGCCCCTGCTCACACCTGCCTGGTCAGACGCCCGGCACCGTGTCCCGGAAGGTCGTCCCGGATGCCCGGTAGCCGCTCACCAGAGCCGACACCTGCGCGGGGGTCAGGACCTGGTCCTTCACGTGCAGGACGTAGTCCACCTGCTGGTCGTACGCCCGCGGAGTGGTGCTGCTCTGGCCGGCCAGATCGATGAGCCACTGGTTGAAGTTGATCGACATCGGCCGCTCCGGGAGGTAGGCCGCCCCGTGCGTGCCGAAGGGCTGCCCGTCGACGTAGTACGTGATCGCGTTGTCGTCGATCGTCACCACCAGGTCGTGCCACCCGGCGTAGCTCTGGCGCACCTCGCTGTGCTGGTTCACTGCCTCCCACGGGTCGGGCCGGTAGGTCTCCCAGGACGTGGTGTAGAGGATGTTGGACGGCTCGCCCCAGCCGCCGTTGGGCAGGTACTCGAAGTCGTACTCGGCGTAGTCGTCCGCCATCGGCGCCTTGAGGTCGTTGATCGTGAAGAAGGTCTGCACGAGGTGGTCGCCGTCCGGACCGGACTTCGGGGCGTCGCTGAACTTCACCCGGGCCGCGTAGGTGCCGTTGCGGAACTTCGAGGAACGGGTGAGGATCTCCGTCTGCACGGTCGAGGCACCCGTGCCGGCGGTCGAGGTCTCCAGATTCATGATGGAGTTGCCGCTCTGGCTCGCGAAGGTCACCTTCTCGGGCGCCCACACGGCACCCGGGACACCGGGACCGCCCGAGTTCGAGCGGACGCTCCAGCCGTTCGCCGCGATCTTCGGGTCCGCGTGACCGGAGTAGTTGAAGTCGTCGAACAGCGTGGGCCCGTCGGCCGGCGGGTCGGTGGGGGGATCGGTCGGGTCGGTCGGGCCGTTGCCGCCCGGGGCCTCTCCCCAGGCCGTGACGCCGCCCAGCTGGGCGGTGATCCGGGACCAGTCGCCGTAGGTGCTCCGCTCGGGGCCGAAGGAGTAGTCGTCGCTCTGCCGCAGCGACTGCCAGTCCGCGCGGTGGAAACGCAGCTGCATGTCCCCGGTGTCCGCACCCGGGGCGAGACTGCCCGCACCGCCGGTGAAGGCGATCTCCAGGTAACGGTCAGCGGTGGCCGTCGGGTTGGGCAGGGTCTTGAAGGTCCCGGTGATGTTCCCGCAGCCCTTGACCGCCCACGAGCAGGCGAAGCGGTAGGCGGCCGAGGCCGAATCGGCCTTGAAGTAGTACCGGACCTTCACGTCGGCGAGCGACACGCTCGTGCTGCCGGTGTTGCGGACCTTGAGCCAGGGTTCGCTCTGGTCGGCGGTGGCGCCGGACGCGCTCGTGCGGTACTGGACGGCCAGCCCGCCCGCCGCCGCGGCGGCACCTGCCGTCGTGGGCAGTGCGGCGAGGGCCGTACAGCCCATGGCCAGGGTGACGGCGGCGGCCGCCGCCGCGCGGATACGGCTCCTGCGGAACGTACTCATGGCGATGTTCCTCTCCGGAACGGTGGGAGATCGGGTTAAAGAGGGGGTTGCGCTGTACCTGTCGACGCGGTCGCCAGGGACCGCGCGGTCAGAGGCCGGTACCGGACACCGAGGGCGTCCAGCCGGGCGGTGTGATGGCGCAGGCGCTCGACGAAACCGGACCAGTCGCCGTGCCCGCCGGACCAGGCGCGGTCCGCCAGTGCGCACAGCCGGGGGTAGGTGAGGTACTCGATGCGGTCCGGCGTCGTCACGTACTCGGTCCACAGCTGCGCCTGTGTGCCCAGGACCCGGGACGCCTCGTCGGCCTCCCAGTCCAGCGGCACGGGTTCGTTGGCGTGGACCGCGTGCAGGGGGACCGGGTCGCCCGGCTGGGCCGGGGGCTCGTCCGGGTCCGTGGACTGGGCGTAGTCGAGGTAGGTGGCGCGGTGGTGCGCGGTCACCACCCGGTGCCCGCGCCGGGCGGCGGTGCGGGCGTGGGCCGGGTCGCGCCAGGTCATCACCGTGAATTCGGGCGGCAGTTCGCTGCCGCTCTCCGCCCAGCCCGTGGGCCGGCGGCCGTGCTCCACCAGGAACGCGCCGATGCGGCCCATGAACCAGCCGTGCAGGTCCTCCGGGCCGGCGAGCCCTTCGGCCGCAGCGCGTTCGCGGGCCGCCGGGCTGTTCTCCCACTCGGTGGTGGGGCACTCCTCGCCGCCGATGTGGATGTGGGGGGAGGGGAAGACGTCCATGACCTCCTCCAGCACGGCCCGGCAGAAGTCGAAGACCTCCTCGTGCACCCCGAGCACGGTGTCGCAGACGCCCCACCTGGTCCAGACGTCGAGCCGGCGCTCAGGGTCGTTGCCCAGCGACGGATAGGCCGCCAGGGCCGCGCGCACATGACCGGGCATCTCGATCTCCGGCACGACGGTCACCCCGCGCTCCGCCGCGTGGCGGACCAGACCGCGCAGGTCGGCCTTGGTGTACGACCCCCCGTGCGGCACCCCGTCGGACAGGGACTCGGCGCGCAGGCCGCCCACCGAGGTGAGCCGGGGGTACGCGTCCACCGGCATCCGCCAGCCCTGGTCGTCCGTGAGGTGCAGATGAAGGACGTTCAGTTTGTGCAGCGCCATCAGGTCGACGTACCGGTGCAGGTAGGACACCGGCTGGAAGTGCCGGGCGACATCGAGCATCGCGCCCCGCCAGGGGTAGCGGGGCACGTCGCTGATCTCCACGCACGGCAGCTCCCAGGTGGGACGGCGCACACCGCCCGACAGCGCCTCCGGCGGCAGAAGCTGACGGATCGTCTGCACCCCCCGGAGCAGCCCGGCGGGCCGGGCGGCGCGCAGCAGCAGGGCCTCGGGTCCGACGGTCAGGCCGTACCCCTCGTCACCGAGCCCGCCGAGGTCCGGGTCGAGGGCCAGGACGACGCGGCCCTCCGCCGACGGCGGCAACGGCAGCCCGGTGGTGGGGCCGAGAAGCGTGCGCAGCAGGTCCGCCGCCCCCTGCGCCCCCGGCAGAGCGCGTACGGAGGTGTGCCGGCCGAGGACGAAGCGGCCAGGCCGTGGTGAGACCTTGTGGGGGCGGGGGAGGAGTGAGAGCTCGGGGCGTGCGGGCACGGGGGCCTCCGGTTCGGGGGGTCGGGCGGTTCGCGTGTACGGGTTCGCGGGGGGACGCCCGGCGGGCTCAGCCCTTGACCGCGCCGGCGGCGAAGCCGGAGGTCACATGGCGCTGGAGCAGCAGGAAGATGACGAGCGCGGGCAGGGCGAACAGCGTCGAGGCGGCCATGGTGGCGCCCCAGTCGGTGCCGAAGGTGTTCTGGAACGAGGAGAGCCAGACCGGCAGGGTGCGGTTGTCCTGCTGCTTGATGATCAGGAAGTTGGCGTACGCGAACTCGTTCCAGGCGGTGATGAATCCGAAGAGCGAGGTCGCCATCAGGCCGGGGGCGAGCAGCGGCAGCGCGACCCGGGCGAAGGCGCCGGTCCGGGTGCAGCCGTCGACCTGGGCGGCTTCCTCCAGCTCGGGCGGGATGGTCGCCAGGAAGCCCCGCAGCACCACGATCGTGAACGGCAGGGTGATCATGAAGTAGACGAGGGTGAGGGTCGGCAGCCGGTCGAGCATGTCCGTGTCGCGGGAGATGATGTAGATCGGGATGATCAGCGACTCCCAGGGCGCCATCTGGGCGATGAAGACCAGCAGCATGAACTGCCGCCGGCCCTTCCAGCGCAGCCGGGCGACGGCGAACGACGCCCCGAGGGCCACGACGAGCGAGAGCAGCACCGCGCCCAGGGTGACCAGGACGCTGTTGCGCCAGAAGAGTTCGAAGCCGTCCGCCTGCACGGCCCGCCGGAAGTGGTCCAGTGTCCAGGTGTAGGGCACGAGCCGCGGCTCCGGGGACTGGATGTCCTTGCTCGGTTTGAAGGCCGTGGACACCATCCAGTAGACCGGGAAGAGGCAGACCACGACGGTCACGACGGCGGCGGCGTTCAACGGGATCCGCCGGACACGGGGGCGTAGCAGAGTCATCGCTGGTCGTCCTCCTGGCGGAACATCTGGCGGAAGTAGGCGACCAGCACCCCGGACATCAGCACGACGGTGATCATCGACGCGGCGGAACCCAGGTCGTAGCGCTGGCTGGAGAGTGCCGTCTGCACCGCGTACACGGGGAGGATCGTCGTGGCGTCGCCCGGTCCGCCGCGGGTCATCACCCAGATCTGGACGAACGCCTTGAAGGTCCAGATGACCTCCAGCGACAGGACGAGCATGAAGATCGGCCGCAGCATCGGGAAGGTGATGGACCGGAAGATCCGGGAACCCGACGCTCCGTCCAGCCGGGCCGACTCGTACAGCTCCGCCGGCACCGTGGTCAGGGCCGAGTAGAGCGTCACCGCCGCGAACGGCACGGACTGCCAGACGATCAGCAGGACGAGGATCGTGAAGGCCGCCGTGCCGTTCGCGAACCACGGGTAGCGGTCGAAGGACTCGAAGCCGAGCGCGGTCAGCAGCTGGTTGACGATGCCGAACTCGGAGTGGAACAGCCACTGGAAGACGGTGGTGGCCGCGACCACCGGCATGGCCCACGCCAGCACCAACGAGCAGAGCACGACGGTGCGGCCGGCCCGGCGCAGCCGCTCCGTCATCAGTGCGACCAGGGTGGAGATGACCATGATCAGCACGACGTTGACCGCCATGAAGACGAAGGTGCGGCCGGTCACCTCCCAGAAGCGCGGGTCGGACAGCAGCGTCCGGTAGTTGCGCAGCCCCACGAACTCGGCGTCGCCGCTGATCAGCTGGCGGAGCCGGAAGTCCTGCAGGGAGATGACCACGGCCCGCACCAGCGGGTAGACGAGCAGGTAGAGCATGCCGCCGATCGCGGGCGCGATCAGCGCGTACGGCCAGAAGCCGTGCGCGGGCCGCGCGGGCCGTCGCCGCGGCGGTTCCGGTGCGGGGTGCCGGACACGTGGCGCGGTCCGTTCACGGACGACCTGCACGGCCGACCTCCTCTCGTCGGTGGAGACCATCGGCCGGGATCAGGAGCCGGCGTTCATGGCGCGGGTGATGTCCTCGGAGGCCTTCGCGGCCTCCTCCGCCGCGTCCCCACCGGTCAGGACCGCGGTCATGTAGTCCTTGATCGGGTTCTCGGCCTCGACGGCGGCCCAGCCCGGTGTGTTCGGCGTCGCGTGCCCGTTCGCCGCACCGACGGCCATCGCCGACGCACCGGGGTCGGCGGCCACGGCCGACGCGAGCGTGGTCCGGTTGGGCACGTAACTCATGGCCACCGCGAGCTTCTTCTGCCAGACGTCGCCCGTCAGCTCCTTGATGAACGTCAGCGCCTCGTCCGGATGGCCCGCCGCGGCGGGGACGACCAGGTCGGAGCCTCCGGTGAACACCGCGCCCGGAGTGCCGGCCGTCTTCCCGGGGATGGGGAAGAAGCCCAGCTTGTCCTTGAGCCCGGGATTGTTCTCGGCGACGACCTTGGCCCCGCCCGGCGTGGAGATGACCTGGGCGACCTGCCCCTGCGCCATCACCTCGGCCTGCGGCGGGTCGTCCTCGTCGGAGTCCTTGGGGCCCTTGCCGAGCGCCTGGAGCTGCGCGTAGAAGGCCATGCCCCGCTGGGCCTCCGGTGTGTCGAGCGCACCCTTCCACCGGTCCCCGGACTCCGTGGCGAAGTCGCCGCCCTCGTCCCAGATGAAGCCTGCGAGGGCGTACCAGAGCTGGCCCGGCAGGTAGATGCCCTGTGTACCGCCCTTGTTGAGCTTCGTGGTGGCGGCGATCCACTGCTCGCGGGTGGTGATCGCGGCCGGGTCGACTCCGGCCTTCTCGAACAGGTCCTTCCGGTAGATCACGACACGGTTGGCCGCGTAGTACGGGATGCCGTACTGCTTGCCGTCGTAGGCACCCGGCTCGGCCAGGCCCTTCAGCCAGGCGTCGCCGTTCAGCTCGTCCTTCTTGTCGCTCAGGTCGAGCAGACCGCCGCTCTCCGCGAACTGGGCGACCTGGGTGTTGCCGGCCTCGATCACGTCCGGGGCGTCGTTGCTCGCCAGGGCGGCGGTGATCTTCTGCCCGATGCCGTCCCACTCCTGGATCTGGATCCGCACGTCGATGTCCGGGTGGGCGGCCTCGAACCCCTCGGTGAACTCCTTCTGGAACGCGGCCGACACGCTGTCGCGCATGAGCCAGACATCGACCTTCGTCACGCCTCCGGCCTCGTCGGCGCCGTCCCCACCGGAACTGCAGGCACTGAGAGCGGCGGCCGTCACGAGCGCGGACACACCGGCAAGCAAGCGGTACTTCACGGTTCACCTCAACGGGAGCAAGACCTGACCACCTGACCAGTGAAGTCCACTGGACAGCTCACCTCTTGATGGTGGATGAAGGTGGCATAGACCAATGAGGCCGTCAACCCCCCGTGTACAAAGGGATTTTCGCGATTCGATGCCGACTACCCCTGGCCTTCGGAGTGCAACTGGTTACACTTTCCCTGACCAGTGGCCGTAGGGCGCTCGACTGGTAAAGGGAGCGGAACGCCGGAAAGGGCCTGCATGAAAGCCGATGTGCCGGGGACGGTGCTCAAGCGTGAACGGACGCGTGACGCGGTCCTCGAACTGATCGAGAGCCGCAGTCCCGGCGACGCCATCCCGTCCGAGCGGGCCCTCTGCGCCCTCCTCGGGGTGTCCCGGCCCACCGTGCGCGCGGCCGTCGACGAGCTGGTGGCGGCCGGGCTGCTGGTCCGCGAGCACGGGCGGGGGATGTTCGTCGCGCCGGAGAAGATCACCCAGGAACTGGTCTCCGCCGACCTCGCCCTCACCCTGCCCAAGGCGGCCGGTGCGTGGTCCAGCAGGCTGCTGGAGTTCACCACCCTCCAGGCCGGCGCCCGGGTCGGCCGCAAGCTGCGGATGTCGCCGGCCGAGGAGATCGTCTACGTCGCACGGCTGCGCCTGGTGGACGGCACCCCGATGGCGATCGAGCACCTGCACATCAGGGCGGCGCTGGTGCCGGGCCTGTCGGCCCAGGAGCTGGAGGACGGAGACCTCTACGAGCACCTGCGCCACACCCACGGAGTGCACGTCCGGGAGGCGGTCCAGGCCATCGAGCCCACCGTCGTCACACGGGCGGAGGCCCAGCTCCTGGAGGTCCCCGAGCTCTCGCCCGCACTGCTCTTCGAGCGCCTGACCTCGGACACCGGCGGGCTGCCCGTGGAGTACGTCCACTCGCTCTACCGGGGCGACCGCTACCGGATCGTGTCCCGGCTCGCCCTCGGCCCGGCGGCCGCCGGCGCCCCACTGGTCAGGGACGGGCACCACCCTGGCATCCCGCCCGGGGACTTCGCCCACGGCGACCCGATCACGTCGTCCACCCGGGGGGACATCCAGGCCGCGCCGTGAGGTGCCGGCCGCGGCCACCCGCCGTGGAGCCGCCGGGCCCCGGAGCGCAGCGCCGCGGAGAGCCCGCCTGGGTGGGCCGGCGGGGCCGGCCGGGGCGCCGCTCCCTGCCGCCTGGGCCCCGTACGCACGTGCCATAGGGTCGGAGCGAGCCGTGCGAGCCGATGGACACGGCGGGACATGAGGGAGGCACCGTGCGCTTGAGGGTGGAATTCACCACCGAGCCCTTCGATCTCGACGAGACGCCCGCGCACGCGGTCGTGGCCCGGGAGGTCATTCAGGGGGCCGGCCTCGACGCCGTGGACGTGGGCCCCTTCGGGAACACCGCCGAGGGGGGCGCCGACCAGGTCCTCACGGCCGTGGACTCCCTGCTGCGCAAGGCCCTGGCCTCGGGTGCCACCAGGGTCTCCCTCCAGGTCAACGTGACCGGGGAGGACACCCCGTGACCGGACCGGCCGACCACCCCCTGGTCTCCGCGGTGAAGCCGCTCGTCGACGCCATGGGCGCCGAACTGCTGGACCCCGGGCAGGCCGCCGACGACGACGTGGTCCTCGCCTGGGAGGGTTCGGACGTCGTCGCCGTACGTCTGCCGCAGCTCTCGGAATCGCTGGACCACATCCTGGCCGCGATGGAGCGGCGGCACGGGATGCCGCTCGCCGACCTGGACAGAAAGACCAAGCAGGGCGTGGTGCGGACGCTGGAGGCACGCGGTGCCTTCGCCGTGCGGCACGGTGTCGAGACGGTCGCCGGAGCGCTCGGTGTCAGCCGTTTCACCGTCTACAACTACTTGAACCGGGACAACTCCGCCAAGGGTGAGTAGCCGAGCGCGATGCGGGCCGATGCCGTCGTCCGGAAACCGGGCGGCGGCATCATCTGTTCGTGGAATTTCAACAAACTGTTGACGTGGTGTTGCGAAGGGCGTTAGCTATCCGCAGCCCGACAACGCACAGCGAAGAACAGCCACGGAGGCTCCCGTGACTTCGAGCTCCACACCGGGCCTCGCCCGGTTCAACACCCTGGCGGACGGCGACGCCGTGGCCGCGCTGCACGAGGTGTGTGCCAGTACGGCGTGGGGAGACTTGGTCCTCGCCCACCGGCCCTATCCCGACGTGGAGGCCCTTCTCTCCGCGAGTGACGCCGCCACGGCCGACCTCACGGAGCAGGACCTGGCCGAAGCGATGGCGGGCCACCCGCCCATCGGCCGCCCGAAGCCCGGGGACCCGGCCTCCGCCCGCGAGCAGCGCGGGATGGCGGGTGCGTCCGAGGAACTCAGGGCCGAGATGCTCGAACTGAACCTGGCCTACCAGGAGCGGTTCGGGCACGTCTTCCTGATCTGTGCCACCGGCGCCACCGGTGAGCAGATGCGTGACGCGGTGAAGTCCAGGATCGGGAACTCGCCCGGTGAGGAGCGCGGCCACGTGCGCACCGAACTGGGGAAGATCAACCGCATCCGGCTGACCCGCCTCGTGCGGGAACCCCCGGAACCCCCGGAATCCCCAGAGCAAGGAGCGTGACGGTCTTGAGCACCGACACCACCGCATCCGTGTCCACCCACATCCTGGACACCAGCACCGGCCGCCCCGCCGAGGCCGTCGCCGTCTCGCTCGCCGCACGCGGCGGCAGCGGCGACTACGTGACGCTCGGCGGATCCGTGACCGACGCGGACGGGCGCTGCAAGGACCTGCCGGCGCTGCCGGAAGGCACCACCCACGTACGGCTCGTGTTCGACACCGAGTCGTACCTCACCGCCAAGAAGCAAGCCGAGGCGCAGCAGGACGCCCCCCGCGCAAGGGACAGCGGCGTGTTCTTCCCGGAGGTGGCGATCGCGTTCGCCGTCACCCCGGGGGAGCACTTTCACGTACCGCTGCTGCTCAACCCGTTCGGCTACTCCGTTTACCGAGGGAGCTAGCAGACAATGCCCACGATTCTCGGCCAGAACCAGTACGGCAAAGCAGAGAACCGCGTCGTCAGGATCACGCGGGACGGCGACACCCACCACATCAAGGACCTCAACGTCTCGGTCGCCCTCTCCGGTGACATGGACGACGTCCACTACTCCGGCTCCAACGCCAGCGTCCTGCCGACGGACACCACCAAGAACACGGTGTTCGCCTTCGCCAAGGAACACGGCATCGAGTCGGCCGAGCAGTTCGGCATCCACCTCGCGCGGCACTTCGTCACCTCGCAGGAGCCGATCGAGGTCGCCCGGATCCGGATCGAGGAGTACGGCTGGGAGCGCATCGCGACCTCCGACGGCAACTCGAAGTTCATCGGCGCCGACGAGGTCAAGCACTCCTTCGTCCGCAAGGGCCAGGAGACCCGCGTCACCCAGATCACCTTCGACGGGACGAGGTGGGAGGTCGTCTCCGGCCTCAAGGACCTCACCGTCATGAACTCCACGCACTCGGAGTTCTGGGGCTACGTCAAGGACAAGTACACGACGCTGAAGGAGGCGTACGACCGCATCCTCGCGACCGACGTCTCCGCCCGGTGGCGCTACAACTGGACCAGCGACGAGCAGCGCATGCCCAACTGGGAGAAGTCCTACGAGCAGACGCGCAAGCACATGCTCCAGGCCTTCGCCGAGACCTACTCCCTCTCGCTCCAGCAGACCCTGTACCAGATGGGTTCGCGCATCATCGACAACCGCAGCGAGATCGACGAGATCCGCTTCTCCCTGCCGAACAACCACCACTTCCTCGTCGACCTGGAACCCTTCGGCCTCAAGAACGACAACGAGGTCTACTTCGCGGCCGACCGCCCCTACGGCCTCATCGAGGCGACGGTGCTCCGGGACGGCGTCGAGCCGAAGATCCCGGTCGACCTGACCAACCTCTGACGCGGAGCTGAACCGGCCCCGCCCCAGCCGGGCGGGGACCGGTCATCCCGGAGGGAAACTCCATGGCACAGCCTGCGACGGGGCCGGCGACAGGCCCGCGTACCGCACCACCGACCGCTGACGGAAGACACCGGTGACGACCACGGCCCCGTCCTTCTGCGCCGGACTCCCCTCCCGGGCGCAGACCGTGCTCGGCTCGGGGATCAGCGCGGGAGCGCTCATGGCGGTCCTGCTCAATCCGTTCTTCCACCATCTCGGCACCCACAGCCGCAACGCTGTGGCACTCAAATCCTCCTAGGGTCCTGCCGTGCCCACATCGCCAGAGACAGAAGAAGGAAGCACCATGGCAGCTTCGGCGGACCACAGGCCCACGCAGCGCATCGTCATCGAGAACTGTTCGATCGCCACCGTCGACGCCCACGACACGGAGTACGCCTCGGGGCACGTCGTCGTCGCGGGCAACCGCATCGAGTCGGTCGGCGCGGGTGACGCGCCGCGGGGACTCACCGGCGTCGTGCGCCGGATCGACGGCACCGGACACCTCGTCACACCCGGTCTGGTCAACACTCATCACCACTTCTACCAGTGGATCACCCGGGGCCTCGCGACCGACCACAACCTCTTCGACTGGCTGGTCGCGCTCTACCCGACGTGGGCGCGCATCGACGAGCCGATGGCCCGCGCCGCCGCACAGGGCTCCCTCGCCATGATGGCCCGCGGCGGAGTCACCACCGCGATGGACCACCACTACGTCTACCCCCGCGGCTCCGGCGACCTGTCCGGTGCGATCATCGGCGCCGCCCGCGACACGGGCGTACGGTTCACGCTCGCCCGCGGCTCCATGGACCGCAGCGAGAAGGACGGCGGCCTGCCGCCGGACTTCGCCGTGGAGACCCTCGACGGCGCCCTCGCGGCGACCGAGGCGACCATCGACGCGCACCACGACGCCTCCTTCGGCGCGATGACGCAGATCGCCGTCGCGCCCTGCTCGCCCTTTTCCGTGTCGACCGAACTGCTCAAGCAGGGAGCTGAGTTGGCGCGCCGCCGGGGTGTGCGGCTGCACACCCACGGCTCGGAGACGGTCGAGGAGGAGCAGTTCTGCAAGGAACTGTTCGGCATGGGCCCGACCGACTACTTCGAGTCCACCGGCTGGCTCGGCGACGACGTGTGGATGGCGCACTGCGTCCACATGAACGACTCCGACATCGCCGCCTTCGCCCGCACCGGCACCGGCGTCGCCCACTGCCCGTCCTCCAACGCCCGCCTCGCCGCGGGCATCGCGCGGGTCCCCGACATGCTCGCCGCCGGCGTCCCGGTCGGGCTCGGTGTCGACGGCACCGCCTCCAACGAGTCCGGCGAACTGCACACCGAACTGCGCAACGCCCTTCTCGTCAACCGTCTCGGCGCCCACCGCGAGAAGGCGCTCAACGCGCGCCAGGCCCTGCGCCTGGGTACCCACGGCGGAGCCAGGGTCCTCGGCCGCGCCGACGAGATCGGCTCGCTGGAGCCGGGCAAGCTCGCCGATCTGGTGCTGTGGAAGCTCGACACCCTGGCCCACGCCTCCATCGCGGACCCGGTGACCGCCCTGGTCTTCGGCGCGGCGGCACCCGTGACCCTCTCCCTCGTCGACGGCAGGCCCGTGGTCGAGGACAACCGCCTCGTCACCGTCGACGAGGACGCGATCGCCCGGGCGACCCGCGACGAGGCCAGGCGCCTCGCACGGATCGCCGCCGGAGCCTGACGGCCCGGCAACCCCCATGACAGGCCGGCCGAGGGGGACGGCCCTCGGCCGGCCGCTGCGGACCGCACAGGCCCGCAGCAGCCCGTACGGGATGCGCGTACGAGCCGTACGCGCACTCGCGCGGGTGAGCCCGAAGCTGCCGCACCAGCTGCACGACCTGCACCAACGCACCACTCAGCACCACCTCCCTGACACCCACGTCGCCCGACGTGTACCCGACCGGAGGAAGCCGTGGCAGCTACGCCCAGGTTTCGCAAGAACGCAGTCGAAGGAAAAGCGGCCGGAGCACGCGCGGCCGAAGAGCCCGGCCGGAAGCATCCGGTCGACGAGAAACTACCGCCCCTCAGGATGTTCACCAGCGGTCTCCAGCATGTGGCCGCCATGTACGCGGGCGTCGTGGCGCCCCCCATGATCGTGGGGCCCGCCGTCGGCCTCAGCGCCGAGGAGACCGCCTTCCTGATGGGGGCGAGCCTGTTCACCGCGGGGATGGCCACCCTGCTCCAGACCCTCGGCTTCTGGCGCATAGGCGCCAGACTGCCGTTCGTCAACGGCGTCTCGTTCGCCGGGGTGACCCCGATGATCGCGATAGGCAAGGACCGGGGGCACGACGGCATCGCCGTCATATTCGGCGCGATCATCGTCGCCGGCCTCCTCGGCTTCGTGCTCGCCCCGTACTTCTGCAAACTGGTGCGGTTCTTCCCGCCCGTCGTCACCGGCACCGTGATCACCCTGATCGGTGTCTCGCTGCTGCCGGTCGCCTTCAACTGGTCGCAGGGCGGCGACGCCACCGCCCGCGACTACGGCTCGACGACCAACATCGCCATGGCCGCCGTCACCCTGGTGATCGTGCTCGCCCTGCGCAAACTGCTGCGCGGCTTCCTCCAGCAGATCGCGATCCTGCTCGGCCTCTTCGTCGGAACCCTGATCGCGATTCCCGCGGGCATCACCGACTTCGGGGCGCTCGGCGACGCCGACCCGGTCGGCTTCCCGACGCCCTTCCACTTCGGCGCACCGCAGTTCGAGATCGCGGCGATCGTCTCCATGTGCATCGTGATGCTCGTCTGCATGACCGAGTCCACCGCCGACATGCTCGCCCTCGGCAAGATCGTGGGCCGCCCGGCCGACGAGCGGACCATCGAGGGCGGCCTGCGCGCCGACACCCTGGGCAGCGCCGTGAGCCCGCTCTTCAACGGCTTCATGTGCAGCGCGTTCGCCCAGAACATCGGGCTCGTCGCGATGACCAGGGTGCGCAGCAGGTTCGTCGTCGCCGCGGGCGGCGTCATCCTGGTGCTGCTCGGCCTGGTCCCCGTCGCCGCGTCCGTCATCGCCCTCGTCCCGCTGCCCGTCCTCGGCGGTGCCGGGATAGTGCTCTTCGGCTCGGTCGCCGCGAGCGGCATCCAGACACTCGCCGCCGCGGCCCTGGAGAAGGGCGAGAACGCACTGATCGTCGCGGCGGCCGTCGGCGTCGGCCTGATCCCGATCGCCGCGCCGGACTTCTACCACGCCTTCCCCGAGGACATGCTCGTGGTCCTGGACTCGGGCATCTCCACCGGCTGCGTCGTGGCGATCGTCCTCAACCTGGCCTTCAACCACTGGGGCCGGAAGCCGGACGCGGAGCCGGAGGCCGGAGCAGGAGCCGGCGCGCAGCCGAAGGAGCCGATGGCCGTACCTGCGGCCCGCTGACCCACCGGAGCGCGTACGGGACCCGCGCGGGGAACGCGTACGCGCACCGGGGCTTCGGTGTCAGCCGATGTGGAAGGCGTCGCCGTAGACGTGCCAGTCCAGCGGCGGGTCGAGGTTCAGATTGCCGGCGCGCAGGAAGACGCGCTGGGCGGTGTCCACCCGGCTGGTGTTCGAGTGGGCCTCCTCCTGCTTCATCGCCCAGACCC
The DNA here is from genome assembly GCF_042892135.1 of Streptomyces sp. NPDC001822. Classification (NCBI taxonomy): domain Bacteria; kingdom Bacillati; phylum Actinomycetota; class Actinomycetes; order Kitasatosporales; family Streptomycetaceae; genus Streptomyces; species Streptomyces sp. NPDC001822. Next base: position 307,796 of record NZ_JBIATW010000005.1, on the reverse strand, counting down.
GCGCGTCCAGGAACGCGTCGAGGTAGGCGACCTCGTCACCGCCCTGCGACGGGGGCCGGGCCTGGGAGAGGGCCATGTCGCGAATGGCCCAGAATCCCGTGCGGTCGCCGCCGCCCCCGTGCATGACGATGGCGTCGTAGTAGGCGAACTGACCCAGCGTCCCGATGCCGTCGGCCTTTCCCTGCTGCACCGCCGGGTCGAAGTACACCCGGTCGCGCTCGTCGTTCTGCGCCTGCTGGAAGGCGGGGTCCGACGCGGCCCTGGCCCAGGCCCCGGTGAACCCGGGGTCGAGGCCGTCGTGCGAATCGGTGCCGTCCACCTCGCGCAGGGCGGGCAGGTAGCGGGCCAGGGCGTTGCCGGGAACGCGCTGGGTGTACAGCTCGACCAGATCGAGCATGTCGCCGGTGCCGGAGCAGAATCCGATGATGCCGCCGGTGTATCCGCGGCCGTCGTCGATGTCCTCGATGTAGCCGTACTGGCCCTTCCAGTCCAGCGACGAGTTCTCGGCACTGGACACCAGCTGCATGGCGATGTCCTTCTTCGCGGGGTCGTCGAGTCCGGTCGCGGCTGCCTCCAGGTGTGCTGCCGCCGGCTTGGGGGCGCCGGCCTGGGCGGTCGCCGGAATCGCCGTGAAGGCCAGCCCGAGGGCGAGCGCGGCGAATCCGACGCTGCGGGTGAGTCGGGTGGTGCGACGCGGGGTGCTGGTGTGGGGGTGATGCACCGGTCCTCCAACAGGAGTTCGTCGTTCCGATGTTCTGTTAGGAAACTTTCCTACCAGAAGTCGGAGCGTGGGGGTAACCCCTGTGCACGTACGGCCGTAGGGCGTCAGTTCCCGTCGATGCGGTAGCTCTCCCCGTAGACCTTCCACGCCAACGGCGTCTCCAGCTGGAGCTTTCCCTGGCGGACGAAGACGCGTTGCGCGGTCTCCACCCGGCTGGTGTCACTGTGCGAGGGCTCTTTGCGGATGGCCGCCACCCGGGCGTCGAGGAAGGCGTTCAGATACGCCTCCTCGTCCCCGCCGTCGGCCGGTGTGTCCTGCTCGGCGAGCGCCTGGGCGCGTATCGTGCGGAAGCCGACGGTGCCCGGCGAGTCGGCGCCGCCGTGCATCACATAGGCGTCGTAGTAGATGAACTGCCCCAGCGCGCTCAGCCCGTCGGCCTCGGCCCGCTCGACCGCGGGGCCGAAGTAGGTGTGGTCCCGCTCGGCGTCCTGGGCCGCCCGGAAGAGCGGATCGCCCGCGGCCCGGGTCCACGCCGCCGTGAAGGCGTCGCCCAGCCCCTCGTGCGAGTCGCTGCCCCGTACGGCGCGCAGGGCGGGCAGGAAGCGCTCCAGGCCGTTGCCGGGACGCTTCGCCGTGTAACGCCCGACCACGTCCAGCATGTCGCCGGTGCCGGAGCAGAATCCGATGATGCCGGCGGTGTATCCGCGGCCGTCGTCGATGTCCTCGATGTAGCCGTACTGGCCCTTCCAGTCCAGCGTCGAGTTCTCGGCGCTGGACACCAGCCGCATCGCGATGTCCTTCTTCGCGGGGTCTTCCAGCCCCTTCTCCGGGGAACCGGGACCGGAGGCGGAGCAGCCGGCCAGGACGAGGGCCGCTGCCGCGGCGAGGGCGAGACGTCTGAGCTTCACCCGCCAAGCGTGCCAGGCCGGGGGTCCGGAGCTGCCCGGGGTCCGGCGCCTGTAGCGTTCGGGACATGGAAGATCAGTCTGTTGTGGACGTCGGCGATGTGCGGCTGGCGTACCGGACCTGGGGTGACCCGTTCGGCTCGCCCGTGGTCCTGTTGCACGGCCTCGGCGCCTCGTCCCTGAGCTGGGAGGCGGTGGGCGGCCTCCTCGGCGAGGAGTGGCGGGTGTACGCCGTCGACCTGCGCGGTCACGGCGGGAGCGACTGGCCCGACGAATACGGCTTCGAGCAGATGCGGGACGACGTCCTGGAGTTCCTCGACGCCTGCGAGCTCGACCGGGTCGGCCTCGTCGGCCACTCGATGGGCGGGGTGGTGGCCTATCTCCTCGCGGAGGAGTACGCGGACCGGGTGGAACGGCTGGTGCTGGTGGAGACCCCGCCGCCGTTCCCGGGACAGCCGGCCGCCGACGGGCGCCCGGGCGGGCCGGTGGACTACGACGAGAACGCCGTGGACGAGGTCAGGGCCCAGGTCGCCGACCCCGATCCGAGGTGGGCGGACGAACTCGGCCAGATCGTCGCCCCGACGCTGATGATCGCGGGTGGTCCGGAGAGCACCATGCCGCAGGGGAGGCTCGCCGACATGGCCTCACTCATCCCCGACTGCCGGCTCATCACCCTGGGCGGCGGCCACCACGTGCACAAGAAGCACGCGGAGCAGGTGGCCCAGCAGATCAGCGAGTTCTTCACCAGCTGACGGGCGGCGTGGGATCGACCCGCCGTTGCGGGGCGCGCCGGCGCATACCCCGGGCCGCCGACGGGATCGCCGACGGCCCGGGGCCGGGCCCGCTACGCGCGGGCCTCGTGACGCGCGGTGCCCGGCACGCCGTGCCGGACCGGCGTCACATCGTCATGCCGGAGTGCATGCCCTTCTTGCCTCCCGCTCCCATGGCCCCGTTCATGCCCATCGACATGGCGTGGATCTCGTGGACCGCCGGCGGCATGATCACGAACGGCCGCATCATGCCCTCGTCCTCGTGGGAGAGGATGTGGCAGTGGTACATCACCTTGCCGGTCTGGTCGGCGAGGCGGCCGGCCACCGTCACGAGGCTGTTGGCGGTCACCGTGACGGTGTCCTTCCAGCCCGACTCCTCGGGTGCGACGGGCATCTGCGCACCGAGGGTCAGGGGCTTCGTCGTCCGGCCCGCGGCGACGTCCAGGCCCGAACCGTCCACGGCCCGGCGCTCGATGACCTGGAAGTTCATCAGGTGGATGTGCATCGGGTGGTAGATCGGCACATCCACCGGACCCGCGCTGATGAAGTGCCACTTCTCCCAGGTGCCGGCGGCCGCGAAGAAGGTGGTGGTGTCCTCGAACACGGCACCGGTACGCCGCAGCGTCCGGGTCCTGCCCGCCATCACGATCTGCACGATGCCGTCCCCGGACGGAGTGCCCGAGGCGACCTCCTGCAGCTCCCAGAGCTGGGGCATCCCGCCGGTGCTGTCGAAGGCCATCATGACGAACCGCTCGGTCGCGTCCGACGGAACGTCCGATGCCTTGAGCTTGCGGAACGATGCTGACAACGTTGTCGGAATGCGAGTCGGCGCGTGTCGCTTCCTGTCGACACGGAACTGCATGACCTCGGGGTAGGGGATGGCGAAGTCCGGAAGGGGCGCCCCGGGACGCTGCCCCTGGACGGTGTTGACGAGTTTGAGCCGCTTCCCGGGGAACGCGGCGAAGTCGATCACGATGTCCGCGCGCTCGGCGGGGGAGAGGGAGACCGCCTCCTCGACGGTCTGCGGCTTCCCCAGCAGACCCATGTCCGTGCCGATCAGCTTCATGGCGCCGGGCACGGCCTTCCCGGTCTCCTCGTCGACGACGACGAGCCGGTAGATGCGGGTGTCCGACGTGTTGACGACCCGGAAGCGGTAGGCGCGGGCCTCCACGTCCAGGTGCGGCCAGACCACGCCGTTGACCAGGGTGAAGGGGGCGAGGGCGGACAACGCGGACGGCAGCCTGCCGGGTTCGGGGGCGTCGGGCCCGCCGATGATCCGCTTGAAGACGACCTGACCGTTGAGGCGGCCCTCGGCGTCGGTGTCGAAGTTGACGTCCTGGATCGCCAGCGGGATCTCGTAGTCGCCGCGGGGCAGGTCCAGCCGGGACTCCTCCTTGTCGCGGACGATGTAGTTGCCGACCAGGCCCGCGGTCACGTTGAGCGCGGTCACCGCCATGGCGTGGTCGTGGTAGAAGAGGTGCGTCGCCGCCTGGTCGTTGGCGTACTCGGCCAACTGCGTGGAGCCGGGCCCGACTCCGTATTCGGCGGCGCCGTCGTTGATGGCGTTCTGGTGTCCGCCGTGCAGGTGCACGGTCGTCCACGCGGTGAGCTTGTCGATCTCCGGGCGCGGATACGAGCCCTGTGTTCCCGGGCGGTTGTAGGGCAGCAGGCCGGGGCCGGGGCCCTCGCCGTGCACCCAGACGGCCTTGACGGGAGTGGTGCCCGTCAGCCTGTTGTTCCACGCGATACGGAACGTGTGCCCGCGCCGTGCCTCGATGGTGGGGCCGGGGAAGTGCCCCTGGTAGGTCCACAGGCGCGTGGTGGGCATCTGCGAGTGCAGACGGACGCGGGCCTCGACGAGGTCGATCTCGGTGATGCTCTTCTTCCCCGGTCTCAGCGTCGGGGGGATGCGCAGCGGGTCCTTGAACGGGGCCAGTGTCGAGTGTGTCGGCCCGCTCACACCGGGAAGGGCGTTGGCTGCCGGCACCGCGTCGTGGCCGGTGTCGTTCGAGCGGAGGATGCCGGTTCCGGCTACGGCGACGGCTGCCGTAGTGAAGCCCGCCATGCCCAGAATGGACCGCCTGGACGTGCCAGTCATCTGTGTACTTGTCCTAAATCGAATAGTCGGCGCGTGTGAACGCGCCCGTGCGGTAGCCGTCATGGCCGCAGCGCCGGGCTTGACGGTGCGGCAGGGAAGGGGCGGCTCGCGTCACCACAGGGGGTGCGTGGTGGGGCCTGCCCCGGCGAACGATGCCAGATTTGCGCCTCGATTGTACGATTTTCCGGTTCCGTTCGGGGGGAAGTAGACCATAACGATGTTGAACGTGCAAATAAAGTGTGGTTTTGGTGGAGGCGTCTCCCGGTGTCCCGCATCCCGGGCGGTGGTGGGGTGACCGAGGTTCGGACGGGCCTTCGGTGCGTTTCGATCCGTCCTCTTGTCCCCACCCCCACCCGCATGGGATATAGGTCTGGACCATTGCTCCCGGATGGAAGGCATCACTGTGCAACGCCCCCACGCACGCACCGCGTTGACCTGTTCCACCGCGCTGCTCATAGCCGCGCTCACCTCCTGCTCGGGGTCCGCCGAAGCGGACACCCGGAAGCCGACCACCCCCCGGGGGGTGACCGTGCAGGCCGGCAGCGCGACCACCGCCCACGTCATGTGGGAGCGCGCCTCGGACGACAGGGGGATCACCGGCTACGACGTCTACCGCGAGGGCGAGAAGGTCGCCGCGGTGCCCGCCGCGAAGCTGATGACCGACGTCGACGGCCTGACCGCCTCGACCGCTTACACCTTCACGGTCCGGGCCCGCGACGCCGCGGGGAACCTCTCCGACCCGAGCGCCGCCGTCCCCGTCACCACGCCCGCCCCGACCCCCGCGGACGAGGAACCCCCCACGGCCCCCGTCAAGTTGCGCGGAAGGGCGGAGGGCAGCCGGACGGTCACGCTCTCCTGGGGTGGTTCGACCGATGACGTGGGCGTGACGTCGTACGACATCTACCAGGAGGACGCCAGGATCCACAGCGTCTCCGGGACGCGGACGACGGCCCGGCTCACCGGGCTGCGGCCCGGCACGGTCTACACGTTCACGGTGCGCGCCCGGGACGCCGCGGACACGTCGTCGCCGGACAGCGGCGCCCTCGACCTGACCACCCCGTCCGCGCCCGGCGCCCCCGCGAGCACGGCGCCCACCGGCCTGCGGGCCGAGACGAAGCCGGACGGCGAGGAGTTCCTCGTCGACCTCTCCTGGGACCAGCCGGACACCGGCGGCACGATTCCCGCGTACCAGCTGTTCCTCGACGGGAGGATGACGACCACGATCGTCTGGGGCGGCACACCGCCCGTGGGGCGGGCGACCTACCGGCTCACGCTCACCGACCCGCCGGGCACCCGCCATTCGCTCAAGATCCGTCCGAAGCTCCCGGACGGGAAGTGGGGCGACTTCTCGGCGCAGCGGACGGTGGTGCTGCCCGGCTGAGGCCGGCCGGGCGGCGCCTACCGGTGCCGGTTCCGCAGCACTCCCGCGAACAGGAAGGCGAGCAGTCCGGCGAGCGGAACCACGAGCAGGCCCACCCGCAGGCTCGTCGCGTCGGTGACCAGGCCGACGACCGGTGGTGAGGCGAGGAAGCCCAGGCGCATCAGCCATGACACGATCGCCAGCCCGGAACCGGCCTTCAGGCCCGGCAGTTCGTCGGCCTCGTGCATCGCGGCGGGCACCAGGGTCGCCACACCGAAGCCGGCCGCCGCGAAGCCGAGCACGGTGCCGGGCACCGTCGGCACGGCCAGGGCCAGCCCCATGCCGCCCGCGGCGACGATCCCGCCTGCCCGGGCGACGGTGCGCTGGCCGAACCGGTCGACGAGCCGGTCGCCGATGCTGCGGCCGACGAACTGCGCCCCCACCAGGGCGATGTAGCCGAAGGCCGCCAGGGTCACCGACGCGTGCAGCGAGCCGGACAGATAGAGCGTCGCCCAGGAACTGCCGGCGTCCTCGACCAGCGTCCCGGCGGTGGCGATCAGGACGAGTGCGGTCAGCATCCACACGGTGCGTCGGCTTCGCACGGCGGCCCCCGCCGTCCGGTCCCGGATGCCGTCGGCGGCGGGCTCGGACGCGGAATCGGTGTCCTGGCCCGGGAGGCAGAACCGCAGGGCGACACACGCGGCGACGGCGAAGACCACGGCCGACAGGGTCAGGTGCTGCCCGCGTGACAGTCCGAGTGCGATGGCGGCCGCGGCCATGGAACCGCCGGTGACGGCGCCGATGGACCAGATGGCGTGGAAGGAGTTGATGATGGAGCGCCCGTAGAGGCGCTGCACCCGCAGTCCGTGGGCGTTCTGCGCGACGTCCGTGATCGCGTCCATCGCACCGGCCAGGAAGAGTGCCCCGGCGAACAGGACCACGGAGTCGGCCAGCCCCGCCGCCAGGATCCCGGCTCCCGTCACGAGTGTCCCGGCCACCGCCGTACGTGCCGACCCCAGGCGCCGGACGACCACCCCGGCGGCCAGTCCCGCGGCGATCGCCCCGGCGGGGAAGGCGGCGACGGCCAGCCCGTAGGCGGCGTTGCTCAGGCCGAGGTCCGCCTTGATCTGCGGATACCGAGGCAGGAGGTTGGCGAACAGGGCGCCGTTGGTGAAGAAGAGCACGGCAACGGCGACACGGGCATGCCGCTCGGCCGGTGCCGGCCGGCTCAGTACGTCGACAGTCATACGGGGAGCCTATAGGTAGAGCGTACGAACGTACACTCCAGGTCGCACGTCATCGCCGCGGCGGTCCGCCGGGAGCCCGGGGGTGCCGGAACGCGGGAGCGCCGCACCCCCCGCTCGTCGCCCGGCGGGGGGTGCGGCGCTCCGGGCTGTGGGTCAGCCCAGCTGCTCGTACGCCGGCAGCGTCAGGAAGTCCGCGTAGTCCTGGTCCAGCGAGACCTGGAGCAGCAGGTCGTGGGCCTGCTGCCACCTGCCGGCCTCGAAGGCCTCGTCGCCGATCTCCGCGCGGACCGCCGCCAGTTCCTCGGCCGCGACCTTGCGGGCCAGGTCCGCCGTCGCGTGCTCGCCGTTCTCGAAGACCACGTCCGCGTTGATCCACTGCCAGATCTGCGAGCGTGAGATCTCGGCCGTGGCCGCGTCCTCCATCAGGTTGAAGATGGCGACCGCGCCCATGCCCCGCAGCCACGCCTCGATGTAGCGGATGCCGACCGCGACGGCGTTGCGCAGGCCGTCGTACGACGGCTTCGCGTCGAGCGTGTCGATGGCGATCAGGTCGCCCGCCGCGACGGAGACGTCCTCGCGCAGGCGGTCCTTCTGGTTCGGCCTGTCTCCGAGGACCGCGTCGAAGGAGGCCATGGCGATCGGGACGAGGTCCGGGTGGGCCACCCAGGAGCCGTCGAAGCCGTCGTTCGCCTCGCGGTCCTTGTCGGCCTTGACCTTCTCGAAGGCGACCTTGTTGACCTCGGCGTCGCGCCGTGACGGGATGAAGGCCGCCATGCCGCCGATTGCGTGCGCGCCGCGCTTGTGGCAGGTGCGGACCAGGAGTTCGGTGTACGCCCGCATGAAGGGGGCGGTCATCGTGACCAGGTTGCGGTCCGGCAGGACGAACTTCGCGCCGCCGTCCCGGAAGTTCTTCACGATGGAGAAGAGGTAGTCCCAGCGGCCCGCGTTCAGCCCCGAGGCGTGGTCGCGGAGCTCGTAGAGGATCTCCTCCATCTCGTACGCGGCGGTGATCGTCTCGATCAGGACGGTCGCGCGTACCGTGCCCTGCGGGATGCCGGCGTAGTCCTGGGCGAAGACGAAGATGTCGTTCCAGAGCCGTGCCTCCAGGTGCGACTCCGTCTTCGGGAGGTAGAAGTACGGCCCCTTGCCCAGGTCGATCAGGCGCTGCGCGTTGTGGAAGAAGTACAGGCCGAAGTCGACCAGGGCCCCCGGCACCGGGGTGCCGTCGAGCTGGAGGTGGCGTTCGTCCAGGTGCCAGCCGCGCGGGCGCGTGACGACGGTCGCGAGCTCCTCGGCGGGCTTGAGTGCGTAGGACTTGCCCGACTTCGGGTCGGTGAAGTCGATGTTCCGGTTGTACGCGTCGATCAGGTTGAGCTGGCCGGTGATCACGTTCTCCCACGTGGGGGCGGACGCGTCCTCGAAGTCGGCGAGCCAGACCCTGGCGCCCGAGTTCAGGGCGTTGACGGTCATCTTGCGGTCGGTGGGGCCGGTGATCTCGACCCGGCGGTCGTCCAGCGCGGCCGGGGCCGGGGCGACCTTCCAGGTGTCGTCCACGCGGACCGCTTCCGTCTCCGGCAGGAAGTCCAGGGTGGAGGTGCGGGCGATCTCGGCCCGGCGCTCGCCCCGGCGGGCGAGCAGCTCGTCGCGCCGGGGCGTGAACCGCCGGTGCAGCTCGGCCACGAACGCGAGGGCCGCATCGGTCAGGACCTCGTCCTGCCTCGGCAGGGGCTCGGCGTCGACGATGGCCAGCGGGGACGGCGCTGGTGCGGACATGAGCTGTCACTCCTTCAGCGTGGCGGCGCGGGCGGCCTCCCATGGCCGCCGGGTCGCCTGATGTGGCACGGGGTGCCACGGCTCCGGGATACGGCCGTGGGTGCCGTCCAGGTGCGGAAGCGTCGCGACATCGGTGCCGCGTGCTTCTGATCAGTGGATATTAGTTTCCTTATGGTGGAAGTTCAATGGTTTGTTGATGTCGAGATTCTCCGGGTCGACAGAGCTGGCTGCCCGATGGCGCGGCGTGCCAGGCCGCCCGCGAAGGGCTCACGCGAGGTGCCTGAGGTCCTCGGCCGTGTCGATGTCGTACGCCTGGGCCACGTCGGAGCACTCGACGAGGGTGAGGGCGTCGCGATGCGCCTTCAGATAGGCCCGCGCCCCCTGGTCGCCGACCGCACCGGCCGTGATGTCCGCCCAGCGGTCGGCACCGAACAGCACCGGATGGCCGCGCTTCCCGTCGTACGAGGCGGCCGCCAGGGTCATCCGCGAGCGGTAGGCCGAGAGGACCCGGGCCACCGCCTCCGGCCCGATCCCCGGCTGGTCCACCAGGAGCACGAGCGCCGCGTCCGCCTCCAGTCCGGCGAGGTCGCCCAGGCCCGCCCGGAGCGACGAGCCCATGCCCTCCTCCCACCGCGGATTCACCGTCACCGCGCACGCGGACAGGTCCGCCCGCACCCGGACCTCCTCCGCCGCGGCGCCCAGGACGACGCGGACGGGCCCGCACCCGCCGTTGCGCAGGGATCGCACCGCGTGTTCGACGAGGGGGCGGCCGCGATGCTCCAGCAGTGCCTTCGGCCGGCCGCCCAGGCGGCGCCCGCCGCCTGCCGCGAGCAGCACCCCGGCGACCACGGGCATCCGTTGTGTGTGAGCCATGCGCCCTGGATACCACTGTGCCGCTCGGGAACGCGTAAGGGACGTCACCCCTCGGGGGATCCGCGTTCCGTGTCCGGAGAGTGGCGCGCGTCACCTTTCATAGCGTTAACTGACGGACACGCCCAGGCATTTGGCCACCGTGGGGGGCGGGTCGACACACCGGCACGATGACGTGCGAGGGGGAGTGCTTTGTTGCGAAGCGTGGGGCAGGAGCGGTTGACCGGAAGCGATGGGGATCCGAGAGCCACGGAGCTGCGTACCGCTGTCTCCAGGCTCCGCAGGGAGCTGGCCGGACACCGTGCCGAGTTCCCTGACCGGGGCATCGCCGAGGACGAGCTGGCCGCGCTGGACTCGATGGCGGCTGGTGGCGCGCCCGAGATTCCCCGGTTGCGCCGCTCGCTGCTGCTGGTCGCCGGGGCCATCGGCTCCGTCAGCGCACTGGCCCCGGGGCTGCGCGAGGTGCGGAACGCCGTCGAGCTCTTCGGCGAGTCCCCGACGTCCTGACCCGCGGAGTTCCCGACGCCCTGACCGCCCGACGCGGAGTCCGTGACGGCCCCGGCCGCCCTGCGCCTCCGGGCGTCCCGCCGGCCTGTCGCGAGCGGTGGGGCGGGGCGTCAGGAGGCGGGTCCGCTGCTGGCCAGGGCCTCGGACAGTTCCTTCGCGATCTGCTGCAGGATCGGCACGATCCGCTCGGTCGCCGCCTCGGTCACCCGGCCCGCGGGCCCCGAGATCGAGATGGCCGCCGACGTGGGTGAGTCCGGCACCGGGACCGCGAGGCAGCGCACCCCGATCTCCTGCTCGTTGTCGTCCACGGCGTAGCCCGCCCTGCGCACCTGCTCCAGGGCGTCGAGGAAGCCGTCCGGAGTGGTGATCGTCTTCTCGGTGGCGGCCGGCATGCCCGTACGGGCCAGGAGGGCGCGTACCTCGTCGGCCGGTGTGCCGGCGAGGAGCGCCTTGCCGACGCCGGTCGAGTGCGGGAGCACCCGGCGCCCCACCTCGGTGAACATCCGCATCGAGTGCTTCGACGGCACCTGGGCGACGTACACGATCTCGTCCCCGTCGAGGAGCGCCATGTTCGCCGTCTCACCGGTCTCCTCGACCAGGCGCTGGAGGTACGGACGCGCCCACGTGCCCAGCAGCCGGGACGCGGACTCGCCGAGCCGGATCAGGCGCGGACCGAGGGCGTAACGGCGGTTGGGCTGCTGGCGTACGTAGCCGCACACGACGAGGGTGCGCATGAGCCGGTGGATGGTGGGCAGCGGGAGGCCGCTGCTCGCGGAGAGCTCGCTGAGACCGACCTCGCCCCCGGCGTCCGCCATGCGCTCCAGCAGATCGAAGGCGCGTTCGAGGGACTGGACCCCGCCACTGGGACCGGCGGGCTTGGAGTCGGAAGTGCTGGCGTGGGACGGCGGCACGTCAACGGTCCTTTCGAAGCGGAGGCAAGGCAGCAGCCTACCGGGCCGTTCCCGATCGGCCCACTGCTCCCGATGCGGCGTCCTTGCCGGTCAGGGCCTGTTTTGTCCCGGTGTCGACGATCCGGCACGTGTGGCGCCCGCAGTCGGGTGACGCCTCGCTTGTCCATTCTACGTTCCGTCTGGCGAAAATGAACTTTTACTTCGTGGAAACTCTCGAACCGTGCGGCGTGCCGTCCCGATCGCCGCCCGGCGCGGAGGGTCAGGTCTTGACGGGCCGCTTCCCCGAGTGAAGACTCCTTCAACAGTTCGTTGAATTTCTGCGTGAGGAGCACAGGTGCCCGTTCAGGACACGAAACTGGTACTCCGTTCGACGCGCGTCGTCACCCCCGGGGGAACCCGCGCCGCGGCGGTCCTTGTCGCGGACGGGGAGATCGAGGCCGTCCTGCCGTACGACGCCGAGGTGCCCGACGGCGCCCGGGTCGAGGACCTGGGTGACGACGTGCTCCTGCCGGGCCTGGTCGACACACACGTGCATGTGAACGACCCCGGCCGCACCGAGTGGGAGGGCTTCTGGACCGCCACCCGCGCCGCCGCGGCCGGCGGCATCACGACCCTGCTCGACATGCCCCTGAACTCGCTCCCGCCGACCACCACGGTCGAGCACCTGCGGGTGAAGCAGGAGGTCGCACGCGCGAAGGCGCACGTCGACGTCGGCTTCTGGGGCGGCGCGGTCCCGTCGAACACGAAGGATCTGCGCCCGCTGTACGAGGCCGGGGTGTTCGGGTTCAAGTGCTTCCTGTCGCCGTCGGGGGTCGAGGAGTTCCCCGAGCTGGATCAGGAGCAACTGGCCCGGTCCATGGCCGAGGTCGCGGGCTTCGGCGGTCTGCTGATCGTGCACGCGGAGGACCCCCGCCATCTGGCGGGTGCCCCGCAGCGGAGCGGGGAGAAGTACGCGGACTTCCTGGCCTCGCGGCCGCGTGACGCGGAGAACGCCGCGATCGAGGGCCTGATCGCCCACGCCAGGCGCCTGAACGCACGGGTCCACGTGCTGCACCTCTCCTCCAGCGACGCGCTGCCGCTGATCGCGGCCGCCAGGCGTGAGGGTGTCCGCGTCACCGTCGAGTCGTGCCCGCACTTCCTGACCCTGACCGCCGAGGAAGTCCCCGACGGCGCGACCGAGTTCAAGTGCTGCCCGCCCATCCGTGAGGCCGCCAACCAGGACGCCCTCTGGGAAGGACTCGCCGACGGCACCATCGACTGCATCGTCTCCGACCACTCCCCGTGCACCACCGACCTCAAGACACCGGACTTCGCCTCCGCCTGGGGCGGGATCTCCTCGCTCCAGCTCGGGCTGCCCGCGGTCTGGACCGAGGCGCGGCGGCGCGGACACACCCTGGACGACGTCGTCCGCTGGATGTCCGCCGCCCCCGCCGCCCTCGCCGGACTGACCCGCAAGGGCGCCATCGAGGCGGGCCGGGACGCCGACTTCGCCGTGCTCGCACCCGACGAGACCTTCACCGTCGACCCCGCCGGACTCCTCCACCGCAACCGGGTCACGGCCTACGCCGGGCGGACCCTGCACGGCGTCGTCAAGTCCACCTGGCTGCGCGGCAGCCGGATCGCGGCGGACGGCGAACCCGCCGGGCCGGCCGGCCGTCTCCTGGAGAGGAACCACTGACCATGACCGCGACCCCGCACTTCACCGGTGACGCGCGCCCCTACGCGGGCGGCGACCCGTACGCCGACTACCGCACCGCCGAGTTCGTCTTCACCTCGCTCGTGGACCTGGCCGACCGGCGGATCGGCGGCGGAGTGATCGCCGCCAACGACGAGTTCTTCGCCGAACGCGAGAACATGCTGAAGCCGGAGCCGGCGGAATTCGACCCGGAGCGCTTCGGGCACAAGGGCAAGATCATGGACGGCTGGGAGACCCGCCGCCGGCGCGGCGCGAGCGCCGCCGAACCCCACCCCACCGACGAGGACCACGACTGGGCCCTCGTGCGCCTCGGAGCACCCGGCGTCGTACGGGGCGTCGTCGTCGACACCGCCCACTTCCGCGGCAACTACCCGCAGTCCGTCTCCGTCGAGGCGGCCTCGGTGCCGGGCTCCCCGTCCCCCGAGGACCTCCTGGCCCCCGGAGTGGAATGGACCACCCTGGTGCCCCGTACGCCCGTCGGCGGACACGCGGCCAACGGCTTCGCGGTCGACGCCGGCCGACGCTTCACCCATCTGCGCGTCAACCAGCACCCCGACGGCGGCATCGCCCGGCTCCGCGTCCACGGCGAGGTCGCCCCCGACCCCGCGTGGCTGGCCGCTCTCGGGACGTTCGACGTCGTCGCCCTGGAGAACGGCGGGCAGGTCGAGGACGCCTCCGACCGCTTCTACTCCCCGGCGGCCAACACCATCGCGCCGGGCCGCTCCCGCAGGATGGACGACGGCTGGGAGACCCGCCGCCGCAGGGACAAGGGCAACGACTGGATCCGCTACCGGCTGGCCGAGGATTCCGAGATCCGGGCACTGGAGATCGACACGGCCTGCCTGAAGGGCAACGCGGCCGGCTGGGCGGCGGTCTCCGTACGTGCGGGGCAGGACGCGCCGTGGGCCGAACTCCTGCCCCGCACACGGCTCCAGCCGGACACGAACCACCGGTTCGTGCTGCCCGCGCCGGTGCGCGGCACGCACGTCCGGATCGACATCTTCCCGGACGGCGGGATCTCGCGGCTCCGGCTCTTCGGCTCGCTCACCGAGGAGGGCGCTGCGCGGCTGGCCGCCCGGCACGAGGAGCTCGGCGGGTAGCGGTCCGTGGGCTGGTGTGCCGGTTCGTGCCCGTCCTGCGGGCATATGGGACCCTGGCCGGAACGCCGCCCTACCGACCAGGAGCCGCCATGATCTTCATCGCCGTCAAGTTCACCGTGCGTACCGCCGAGCGGGACAACTGGCTCCCCGCCGTCGAGGCGTTCACCCTGGCCACCCGTCAGGAGCCGGGCAACCTCTTCTTCGAGTGGTCCTACAGCGTCGAGAACCCGGACCAGTTCGTCCTGCTGGAGGCGTTCGCCTCGCAGGAGGCGGGCGAGGCCCACGTGAACTCGGAGCACTTCAAGGCGGCGATCGACACCATGTCCGACCTCGTCACGGAGGTTCCGGAGATCATCAACGTCGACGTACCCGGCGACGACTGGTCCCGGATGGCGGAGGTCACCCCGCGCAACCGCTGACCCGGGACGCTCGCGGCGGACCGTGCCGGCGGCCCCGGTGCACGGGCCGCCGGCACGGTCGGGTCAGAACTCCTCGTGCGTGTCGGGGTCTCCGCCGAAGCGGTGCGCGGGCCGGGCCCCGATGCGGCCGAGTTCCCGCTGTGTGAGCTCGAACCCGAACAGGTCGAGGTTCTCCCGCTGCCGCCCGGGGTCCGCCGACTTGGGGATCGGCACCGCCCCGAGCTGGGTGTGCCACCTCAGCACCACCTGGCCGGGCGTCACACCGTGGGCGTTGGCGGCCGCGATCACCTCCGGGGTCTCCAGCACCTGACGTCCCCGGGCCAGCGGGCTCCAGCTCTCCGTGACGATGCCCTTCGCGGTGTGCACGGCCCGCAGCTCCTCCTGCGGGAGCAGGGGGTGCATCTCGATCTGGTTCACCACCGGCAGCACGCCCGTCTCGCGCTCCAGCCGGTCCAGGTGGGCCGCCGTGAAGTTGGAGACGCCGATCGAGCGTACGAGTCCGTCGCGGCGGAGCTTGATCATGGCCTTCCAGGTGTCCACGTACCTGTCCACCCGGGGCAGCGGCCAGTGGATGAGATACAGGTCGACGTACTCCAGTCCCAGGTTGTTCCGGGACTCCTCGAACGAGGCCAGCGTCTCCTCGTAGCCGTGGTGACGGCCCGGGACCTTCGTCGTGACGAACAGTTCCTCCCTCGGCACACCCGCGCGGGCGATGCCACGGCCCGTGCCGCGCTCGTTGCCGTAGTTCAGCGCCGTGTCCACGAGCCGGTAGCCGAGCCCCAGCGCCCCGGCCACCGCCTTCTCGGCGTCCTCGTCGTCGAGCGGCCAGGTGCCGAGGCCCACCGCGGGGACGGTGCTTCCGTCGTGGAGGTTGCGGACCGGGGTCGGTGTCTGGCGCATGGTCTCCCGTTTCGTTCGCGTGCAGTCCTCGCCAGCCTAGGGCTGTCCCGTCGTCCCGGCGGGCGCGCGACGACGGCCACGGTGCCGTTCGCCGGGCGCACCGACGGCTTCCGCCCGACAGTGGGGTCATGACACCCACGGGCGCGCGGACTGCCGGACACGCGGCAGCGAGGTGAAGGAGCAGGACCATGGCGAAGCTGACTCTCACGACGTTCGTGTCACTCGACGGTGTGACGCAGGCGCCCGGAGGGCCGGACGAGGACACCACGGGGGGATTCGCGTACGGCGGATGGCTGGTGCCCTTCGCGGACGCGGACATGGGTGCCTTCATCGGCGAGGTCTTCGACCGCTCGGGTGCCTATCTCCTCGGGCGGCGTACGTATGACATCTTCGCCTCCTACTGGCCCCGGGTCACCGATCCGGAGGACCCGGTCGCCACCCGGCTCAACACGCTGCCCAAGCACGTCGTCTCCACCACACTGACCGATCCGGCCTGGGAGAACACCACGGTCATCGCGCGGGACGTGCCCGCCGAGATCGCCCGGCTGAAGGAACGGACGGAGGAGGGGGAGCTGCAGATCCACGGCAGCGGCGTCCTCGCGCGGTCCCTGATGGGGCACGGCCTGATCGACGAGTACAACCTGCTCGTCCACCCGGTCTACCTGGGCGCGGGCCGGCGGCTTTTCCCGGAGGGCGGACGGCCGACCGCGTTCGAGCTGCTGGACACCAGGACCACCGGGAGCGGGATCGCGATCCAGACCTACCGGGCCGAGGGGCCCGCACGGTTCGGGACCTTCGAGCGCGAGCTCTGAGCGGCGCGACCGCCGTCCCGCCGGCCCTCGGAGGGGTACGCCTCAGGGGGCCGGAGGGAGCAGCGCCGGGTCGGAGGCGGCGGCGCGCAGCCGGCCCAGGATGGCCCGGGCGGCCTTCGCGTAGCCGGGGCTGTTGTTGTGCAGGACCGACTCCGCGTTGGCCAGCTCCATGAAAGCGATGAGCTCGAAGGCGAGTTGTGAGACATCGGTGTCCGCCGCGAGTTCGCCCCGCACCCGCGCCTCCTCGACCGTCTCCTCCACGAAGGTGACCCACCCGGTCTGCGTGGAGGCCAGGGCGTCGTGCACCTTGCCCTCCCGGGAGTCGAACTCGGCGATGGTCGCGTAGAAGAAGCAGCCGCCGCTGAACACCCTGCGCCGCGAGTAGGAGAGCCAGCTCTCGCACATGCGCCAGACGCGGCCGAGTCCCGGCGGCGCCGCCCGGGTCGGTGTCAGCACGTGCTCGACGAAGACACCGACGGCGGCGCGGACGGTGGCGAGCTGCAGTTCCTCCTTGGAGCCGAACAGTGCGAACACACCGCTCTTGCTCAGTTTGAGCTCGGTGGCCAGCCGTCCGAGCGACAGACCCTCCAGCCCCTCGGTCGAGGCGACGTGGACCGCGCGCCCCAGCACCAGCTGCCTGGTCTGGTTCCCCCGCTCGACCCGTCCGTCCAGCCGCGCTCCACCCATGTGCCCAACTCCGTGTGTCCGAGCGTCCCAAGGCCGACATTCTAGGAGGAGCCGACGCTGCGGGGACACCGGTTCGGGCCGCTGACAACCCCCCTGGGCCGCCCGCCGGGGCCATCCTTCGGACAGCGGTTCCCGGTGCGTCCGCCCGTTCGGTACGGTGATCGCTCCCCGTGCGAGCCGGCGAAGTCTCCACACCGATTCCGCTGTGGAGAACCAGGAGATCAAGGTGTCCTCTGCCGTCCTGCCCGCCCGCGCCCCCTCGCGCCGCGCGTTCGTCGCCGACCTTCCGCTCCTGCTCGTCGCCGCGGTCTGGGGCGGCAGCTATCTCGCGGCCAAGGGCATCACCACGCCCCACACCGTGGTCGCCGTCCTCGTCCTCCGCTTCGCGATCGTGCTGCCGGTCCTGGCCGTCGCCGGGTACCGCGGGCTCCGCACCCTGCGAGCCGCCCAGTGGCGCGGCGCGGGTCTCCTGGGCCTCGTCCTCGGCGTGATCTTCCTGCTGGAGACGTACGGCGTCGTCCACACGTCGGCCACGAACGCCGGACTCATCATCAGCCTCACGATGATCTTCACCCCGCTCGCGGAGGCCGCCGTCACCCGGGTCCGCCCGCCGGGGCCCTTCCTCGCGGCCGCCGGCCTCTCGGTCACGGGCGTCGTGCTGCTGACCCAGAGC
Organism: Streptomyces sp. NPDC001822; assembly: GCF_042892135.1. Classification (NCBI taxonomy): domain Bacteria; kingdom Bacillati; phylum Actinomycetota; class Actinomycetes; order Kitasatosporales; family Streptomycetaceae; genus Streptomyces; species Streptomyces sp. NPDC001822. The sequence continues at coordinate 290,347 of NZ_JBIATW010000005.1, read as the reverse complement.
GGCGGCTTCACCCGCCCCTCGGCGGGCGACCTCCTGATGCTCCTGGCCGCGCTCGCCCGGACCGTCCACGTCCTGGCGATGGCCCGCATCAAGGCGGTCCGGGACGCCGACTCGCTGTCCCTGACCACCGTGCAGCTGGGCGGCGCGGTCGCCGTGTTCGCCGTACTGGCGGCCGTCCCGGGCACCGGTGAGGCGCCCTGGACCGTGGCGACGGGGTTCGGCGCCGCCGAGTGGACCGGGCTGGTCTTCCTCTCGGTCTTCTGCACGCTGTTCGCGTTCGCCGTGCAGATGTGGTCGGTACGCCGTACCTCGCCGTCCCGGGTGAGCCTGCTGCTCGGCACGGAACCGCTCTGGGCCGCCGCTGCCGGGATCGCGATCGGCGGTGAACGCCTCGGCGCGCCCGGGCTGCTCGGCGCCGTGCTGGTGCTGGCGGGCACCGCGTGGGGGCGCCGCCACGCCGGGGTCACGTCCTGATCGAGTCAGCCGCGATCATCACGGCCGCGCCCGCCACGACCAGCACGATGCTGACGAAGACCGCGTAACCGTCGAGGACGTCGAGCCTCGCGACCAGCGCCCACAGCCGGAACCAGCCGGTCCACTCGTGCAGCAGTCCGGCCGCACCCTGCGCGAACACGATGAACCCGACCGTCTCCACGAATTTCTTCATGGCCCGAGCCTGGCGCGGCCCGTCGCAGGTCCGCGTCCGCCATCGGTCTGCGGGCACACGGCGAAAGTCTCGGATCGTGCGACTTTGGTGTCTCCCCGGCCCGCAACGGTCTCTTCGCGTCCCCCGCCTGCGTAGATTCGTCGACATGACACGCGTGGAGTACCGCTGGCTGCTGCCCTCGGACCTGGCCGGCGACGAGCTGCCCGGGGACCGGGGCAGGGCGCGCCGGACCGTGCGGGACTGGGCCGTCGACATCACGGCCTTCCTCTGCGCCGCCGGCATCGGGGTGCTCGCCCTCGCGGCCATCGAGGCCGATCCGACCACGTCCGACAACGTCGTCTTCGCCGACTCGCTCGTCGGCGCCGCGGCGTGCTGCGCACTGTGGCTCAGGCGGAGGTGGCCCGTCGCGGTCGCTGCCGCCCTGACGGCCGTCAGCCTCGTCGAGCCGGCGGCGGCCGGGGCCACGCTGGTCGGCCTGTTCAGCCTGGCCGTGCACCGGCCGTTCAGGCCGGTGGCCGTCGTCGGCGCGGGCGCCCTCGCCATCACCCCCCTGCAGCCGTTGCTGCGGCCGGACCCCGAGACGTCCTTCGTCGTCTCCGTGGTCATCGGTGTCCTGCTGATCCTCCTCGTCCTCAGCTGGGGCATGGCCGTACGCTCACGGCGCCGGCTGGTCGTCTCCCTGCGCGAGCGGGCACGCCGCGCGGAGACCGAGGCGGCACTCCGCGCGGAGCAGGCGCAGCGGCTGGCCCGTGAGGCCATCGCCCGGGAGATGCACGACGTACTCGCCCACCGCCTGACACTCCTCAGCGTCCACGCCGGCGCCCTCGAATTCCGGCCCGACGCACCACCGGCCGAGGTCGGCCGCGCCGCCGGAGTCATCCGGGACAGCGCCCACGAGGCACTCCAGGACCTGCGCGAGATCATCGGCGTCCTGCGCGCTCCCGGGGAGGGCGACGAGGGGAACCGGCCGCAGCCCACGCTGGTGACGCTCGGGGCGCTGATCGAGGAATCCCGCGCGGCCGGCATGGAGGTCACCCTGGACGACCGCGTGTCCGAACCGGCCCGGGCGCCGGCCGCCACCGGGCGCACCGTCTACCGCATCGCCCAGGAGGCCCTGACCAACGCCCGCAAACACGCACCGGGCGCTCCGGTGCGTGTCACCGTGGCGGGCGGTCCGGGCGACGGGCTGACGATCGAGGTCGCCAACCCCGCCCCCGACGCCGCCTTCGACCCCGTCCCCGGATCCGGCCAGGGGCTCATCGGCCTGACCGAACGGGCGACCCTGGCCGGCGGGAACCTCGACCACGGATCCCGGCCCGACGGCGGTTTCACGGTGCGCGCCCGGCTACCGTGGCCGGCATGAGCACTCCCACGCCCCCGGAGACACCACCGGTCCGGCTCGTCGTCGTCGACGACGACCCGCTCGTGCGAGCCGGGCTCGCCCTGATGCTCGGCGGGGCCGACGGCATCCTCCTGGTGGGAGAGGGCGCGGACGGCACGGAGGTCGGGGCTCTGGTCGACCGGGTGCACCCCGACGTCGTGCTCATGGACATCCGGATGCCCGGCATGGACGGCCTCGCCGCGACCGAGGCACTGCGAAGCAGGCCCGGCGCCCCCGAAGTCGTCGTCCTCACCACCTTCCACGCCGACGAGCAGGTCCTGCGCGCCATCCGCGCCGGCGCCGCGGGCTTCGTGCTGAAGGACACCCCGCCCGCGCAGATCGTCGAAGCGGTCCGGCGGGTCGCGGCCGGGGAGCCCGTGCTGTCGCCCGCCGTCACCCGCCGGCTCATGGCCCGCGCGGCGGGGGACCCTGCGGACGACGGCAGGGCCCGCAGAGACCGTGCGCGGCACAGGTTCGCCGAACTGGGGGAGCGTGAGCAGGACGTCGCGGCCGCCGTCGGACGCGGCAGCTCCAACGCGGAGATCGCCGCCGCGCTGCATCTCAGCGTCGCCACCGTCAAGACGCACGTCTCCCGCATCCTGGCCAGGCTGAACCTCAACAACCGTGTCCAGATCGCCCTGCTGGTGCACGACGCGGAACTCCTCCACGAGGACGAGGACGGGGGGCCCGGCACCGTCCGGTGACCCGGTCCGCGGATATGCCGTCCGCAGCGGGGTTCCTTCCCTCCGTCGTGCGGGTCAGGTCCGCGGAGCGTTGCGGCACAGGCAGAACGGGTGCCCCGCCGGGTCGGTGTAGACCTGCCAGCCGTAGCCCGCCTCTCCGACGAAGCTCTTCCGGAAAGTGGCGCCCAGTGCGATCACCCGACGCTGCTCGGGCTCGAACTCGTCCACCTCGAAGTCCAGGTGGAACTGCTGCGGATGCTCCTGCCCCGGCCAGTCGGGCCGCTGGTAGTTCTCCACCCGCTGGAACGACAGCTCGACCCCGTCGCTGCGGAGGTTGACCCAGTCCTCCTGACTGATGTCGGTGTTGATCTCCCAGCCCAGCAACCCGGCGTAGAACTCCGCCAGTTTCCAGGGGTCGGGGCAGTCGAGAATCACATCGGTGAACGTCAGCATCCGGTGATCGTAGGTCGCGGCGCCGGCGCCCGCGCCGTATTTACCCTTCCCGCCGCATCTCGCGTCACGCCTCAGATGCCGGGGATCTCCGCCATCCGAACGGGGCGGTGTTCCCGGCGTGACAGCTCGCACGCCTCGGCGACGCGCAACGCGTGCAGTGCCTCCCCGCCGTCGCACGGGTTCGCCAGTTCGCCGCGTACGACGGCGAGGAACGCGTCGAGCTCGGCCTCGTACGCCGGGGCGAACCGCTCCAGGAAGCCCGGCCAGGGCTTCGCCGGGGCGGGCGGACCCGACGGCTCGGCGGACGTGAGCGGGGTGCGGTCGTCGAGGCCGACCGCGATCTGGTCCAGTTCGCCGGCCAGCTCCATGCGCACGTCGTAGCCGGCGCCGTTGCAGCGGGTGGCGGTCGCGGTGGCGAGTGTGCCGTCGTCCAGGGTCAGCAGCGCCGCCGCCGTGTCCACGTCGCCCGCCGCGCGGAACATCGCGGGGCCCGCGTCCGACCCGGTGGCGTACACCTCCGTCACCTCACGGCCCGTCACCCAGCGCAGGATGTCGAAGTCGTGCACCAGACAGTCCCTGAACAGCCCGCCGGAGAGCGGCAGATAGGCGGCGGGCGGGGGAGCGGGGTCGGAGGTCGACGCCCGCACGGTGTGCAGCCGGCCCAGGGCCCCGCTCCGCACCGCCGCCCGCGCCGCGGCGTACCCCGCGTCGAACCTGCGCATGAACCCCAGCTGGAGCACGCTCCCCGCGCGCTCGACCTCGCGCAGGGCCTCCAGGGTCCCCCGCAGGTCCAGTGCGACCGGCTTCTCGCAGAAGGCGGGCAGGCCCGCCCGCGCCGCCCGCCCGATGAGTTCCGCGTGGGCCGAGGTCGCCGATGTGATCACCACGGCGTCCACCCCCGCGCCGAGGACCGCCTCCGCGGAGGCGAGCGCGGTGGCGCCGGTGCGCTCGGCGACCTCCGCGGCCCGGACGCCATCGGGGTCGGCCACCACGAGGGAACCGACGCCCGGGTGGCGTGCCAGGACGCCCGCGTGGAAGGAACCGATCCTGCCCGTGCCGATGAGTCCGATGCGCATGCACCCAACGTGCCGCCCTGCCGACGCACTGTCAACTATATGTCCTGACAAATTGGAGGGTGCGGCGCGCAGGTACGCGGTACGCTCCCTGCCGTGCCCAGACCCGCCCCCGACTCCGCCGCCCTGGGGCTCGGCGTGGACCGCACCAGCCCCGTGCCGCTCTACCACCAGCTGGCCCAGCAGCTGGAGGCGGCCATCGAGCAGGGGCGGCTCGCACCCGGCAGCCTCCTCGGCAACGAGCTGGACCTCGCCGCCCGGCTCGGCCTCTCCCGGCCCACCGTCCGCCAGGCCATCCAGTCACTCGTCGACAAGGGCCTGATGGTGCGCCGGCGCGGTGTCGGAACGCAGATCGTGCACAGCCGCATCAAACGCCCGCTCGAACTGAGCAGCCTGTTCGACGACCTGGAGACCGCCGGCCGGCGGCCCGCCACCCGGGTCCTGCGCAACACGGTCGAGCCGGCCGGGCCCGAGGTCGCCGCCGCGCTCGGCGTCGGGGAGGGCAGTGACGTGCATCTCGTCGAGCGGGTGCGCTACGCGCACGACGAACCGGTGGCCCTGCTGCGCAACCACCTCCCGCCGGGGCTGCTCGACCTCGGCACGGAGCGGCTGGAGGCGACGGGCCTCTACCGGATGATGCGCGGCGCGGGGATCACCCTGCACAGCGCGCGCCAGACCATCGGCGCCCGGGCCGCCACCGCCGAGGAGGGCGAACCGCTCTCGGAGCCGGTGGGAGGCCCGCTGTTGACGATGGAGCGCACGACCTTCGACGACGGCGGCCGGGCGGTCGAGTTCGGCTCGCACGTCTACCGGGCCTCGCGGTACGCCTTCGAGTTCCAGCTGCTCGCCCGCCCCTGACCGGCTCCGGGCGGTTCCGCGTCAGAATGTTCGGACAAGAGCATTGACGGGGTCATGCTAGGTCGCTAGAACGTCCGGAGGGCGCGGCCCGCGCCCCTGCCGGGCCACGCCGGTCCGGGCTCGGGGATACTTGGCCCGGCCGGGCGGCGAGTCCGCTCTCCCGGTCTCACCAGGCAGCACAGCGAGCAGCACTAGAAGGGCACGGCGTCGTGGCAAGGGTTCGGACAGGGGTACGCGTGATGGGCGCCGTGCTGGCATCGGTGCTGGCGGCCTCCCTCGCGGGATGCAGCAGCACCGGCGGCAAGCGGGCGGAGGAGCGCGCCGCCAGGCAGGCCGCCGAGGGCCGGTCCGCGGTGAACACGCCCCGCTGGACGTTCGCCATGGTCACCCATTCGGGTGATGGCGACACCTTCTGGGACATCGTCCAGAGCGGTGCCGAGATGGCGGCCCGCAAGGACAACATCAACTTCCTGTACTCGCACAGCGCCGAGGGGCAGCAGCAGGCCGAGCTCGTCCAGACCGCGATCGACAAGAAGGTCGACGGCCTGGTCGTCTCGCTGGCCAAGCCCGACTCGTTGAAGGCGGTCGTGGCCAAGGCGGTCAAGGCGGGCATCCCCGTGATCACGGTGAACTCCGGATCGGCCGAGTCCAAGGCCTTCGGCGCGCTCACCCACATCGGCCAGGACGAGTCCATCGCGGGCGAGGCCGTAGGGGACGAGCTCGGCAAGCGCGGCCGGAAGAAGGCGCTGTGCGTCCTGCACGAGCAGGGCAACGTCGGCCACGAGCAGCGGTGCGCCGGGGCCAAGAAGACCTTCGACGGAACGATGGAGAACCTCTACGTCGACGGCACGAACCTGCCCGACGTCCAGGCCTCGATCGAGGCCAAGCTCGGCGCGGACAAGAGCATCGACGCCGTCGTCACCCTCGGCGCACCGTTCGCCGCCGCGGCCGTCAAGGCGAAGAAGACCGCGGGCAGCAAGGCCGAGATCGACACCTTCGACCTCAACGCGAGCGTCGCCGCCGGGCTGCAGGACGACTCGCTGGGCTTCGCCGTCGACCAGCAGCCCTATCTCCAGGGCTACGAGGCCGTCGACCTGCTCTGGCTCTACCGCTACAACCGGAACGTCCTCGGCGGCGGCCGCCCCGTCCTGACCGGGCCGCAGATCATCACCGCGGACGACGCCGACGCCCTGGCGGAGTACGCGAAGCGGGGAACCCGATGACCGCGACCGGTCAACCGGCGGCGTCCCGCACCGACGAACGCCTGCTGCACACCTCGACCCTGCGCAAGCTGCTCGGGCGGCCGGAGCTCGGCTCGGTCGTCGGGGCCGTGGCCGTCTTCCTGTTCTTCGCGATCGTGGCCGACAGCTTCCTGCGGCCCTCCAGCCTCGGCACCGTCCTCTACGCGGCCTCGACCATCGGGATCATGGCCGTGCCGGTCGCGCTCCTGATGATCGGCGGCGAGTTCGACCTCTCCGCCGGTGTGATGGTGACCAGCTCGGCGCTGATCTCCTCGATGTTCAGCTACCAGCTGACCGTCAACGTCTGGGTCGGCGTCTTCGTGTCGCTGGTGGTCACCCTCGGCTTCGGCGCGTTCAACGGCTTCATGCTGACCCGGACCAAACTGCCGAGCTTCATCATCACGCTCGGCACGTTCCTGATGCTGACCGGCCTGAACCTGGGCTTCACCAAGCTGATCAGCGACACGGTGTCCACCAAGGCCATCGGAGACATGGAGGGCTTCGAGTCGGCCCGCAAGATCTTCGCGTCCTACCTCACCGTCGGCGGCGTCGAGCTGAAGGTCACCATCCTGTGGTGGGTGGCGCTCGTCGCGGTCGCCACCTGGATCCTGATCCGGACCCGCTTCGGCAACTGGATCTTCGCCGTCGGCGGCCAGGCCGACGCGGCCCGCGCGGTCGGCGTCCCGGTGGTCCGCACGCGCATCGGGCTCTATCTCGGTGTCGCCTTCGCCGCCTGGATCTCCGGGCAGCACCTGCTGTTCTCGTACGACGTCGTACAGTCCGGCGAAGGCGTCGGCAACGAGCTGATCTACATCATCGCGGCCGTCATCGGAGGCTGCCTGATCACCGGCGGCTACGGCTCCGCGATCGGATCGGCCATCGGCGCCCTCATCTTCGGCATGACCAGCAAGGGCATCGTGTACGCGGAGTGGAACCCCGACTGGTTCAAGTTCTTCCTGGGGGCGATGCTGCTCCTGGCCACCCTGCTCAACGCATGGGTACGCAAGCGCGCGGAGGCGACGAAATGACGGCCACCCAGGCTCCCGCACCCCGGGACACGGCCGGTCCGGCGCTGGTCGAGCTCGACGACGTCAGCAAGTACTACGGCAACATCAAGGCCCTGGAGAACGTCTCGCTGGAGGTCCGGGCGGGGGAGATCTCCTGCGTCCTCGGTGACAACGGAGCCGGCAAGTCGACCCTCATCAAGATCATCGCGGGTCTCCACAAGCACGACGCGGGAACGTTCCTCATCGAGGGGGAGGAGACGACCCTCGCCAATCCGCGCGACGCGCTGGACCGGGGCATCGCCACCGTCTACCAGGACCTCGCCGTCGTGCCGCTGATGCCGGTGTGGCGCAACTTCTTCCTGGGCTCGGAGCCGACCAGGGGCACCGGCCCCTTCAAGCGCCTCGACGTCCGGCGGATGCGCGAGACGACGCGTGCGGAACTGCTGCGCATGGGCATCGACCTGCGGGACGTCGACCAGCCCATCGGCACCCTCTCCGGGGGTGAGCGGCAGTGCGTCGCCATCGCCCGTGCCGTGTACTTCGGCGCCAAGGTCCTCGTCCTCGACGAGCCGACCGCGGCGCTCGGCGTCAAGCAGTCCGGCGTCGTCCTCAAGTACGTCGCGGCCGCCAGGGACGCCGGGCTCGGAGTGGTTCTCATCACGCACAACCCGCACCACGCCTACCTCGTGGGCGACCGCTTCGTCCTCCTCAAGCGGGGCGCGATGTCCGGCAGCCACACCCGGGACGACGTCACCCTGGACGAGCTGACCCGCCAGATGGCAGGTGGGAGCGAGCTCGAGGAGCTCAGCCACGAGCTCGAACGGGCTCCCGCCCCGGACCTCCACGGGCCCCGCCGGGCCGGGGAAGACGCCCCTTAAGTCACGTTCCGCACCCCGCGCCCCTGATCCGGAGACCGGCTCCAGGGGCGCGGGAGTGGCAGAATCGTGCACGGCGGACGCCGTCCGCCGCCGGACCGAGCACCCGACCGGCCCCCCGACCTGCGCAGGGACGATGAGCACGTACCGCGACTTCACACACCGCGGCTCCGCCCGCGCCACCGTCCTGCGGACCGTCGGCACCAGGGAGCGGCGCTCGCACCTCACGGCGCCCCGCGTCCCCACCGTCGGCATCGACATCGGCGGGACGAAGGTGATGGCGGGCGTCGTCGACGCCGACGGCAACATCCTGGAGACCCTCCGCACGGAGACCCCGGACAAGTCCAAGAGCCCCAAGGTCGTCGAGGACACCATCGTCGAGCTGGTCCTGGACCTCTCCGACCGCCACGACGTGCACGCCGTCGGCATCGGCGCGGCGGGCTGGGTCGACGCGGACCGCTCCAGGGTGCTCTTCGCACCGCACCTCGCCTGGCGCGACGAGCCCCTCCGGGACGCCATCGCCTCGCGGCTCGTCGTCCCCGTCATGGTCGACAACGACGCCAACACTGCGGCCTGGGCGGAATGGCGGTTCGGCGCCGGGCGCGGCGAGGACCACCTCGTCATGATCACGCTGGGCACCGGCATCGGCGGGGCCATCCTCGAGGACGGCCACGTCAAGCGCGGCAAGTACGGCGTCTCCGGTGAGTTCGGCCACATGCAGGTGGTGCCCGGCGGGCACCGCTGCCCGTGCGGGAACCGCGGCTGCTGGGAGCAGTACAGCTCGGGCAACGCCCTGGTGCGCGAGGCCAGGGAACTGGCCGCGGCGGACTCCCCGGTGGCGCACGGCATCATCGAGCGGGTCAAGGGCAACATCCCCGAGATCACCGGGCCGCTCATCACCGAACTCGCCCGCGAGGGCGACGCGATGTGCGTGGAGCTGCTCCAGGACATCGGCCAGTGGCTCGGCGTGGGCATCGCCAACCTCGCCGCCGCGCTGGACCCCTCGTGCTTCGTCATCGGGGGCGGGGTCAGCGCGGCGGACGACCTGCTGATCGGCCCGGCCAGGGAAGCCTTCAAGCGCCACCTCACGGGCCGCGGCTACCGCCCCGAGGCACGGATCGCGAAGGCACAGCTCGGCCCCGAGGCCGGTATGGTCGGTGCCGCCGACCTCGCCCGCCTGGTCGCCCGGCGCTTCCGCCGCACGAACCGCCGCAGGGTCGAGCGCTACGAGCGCTACGCCCAGTTCTACGACCAGGCCGCGAGCACCATCAGGAACACGCGCGGCACCCGCAGCTCCGCCGACTGATCCGCCACCGCACGACGCGGCGCATCCGGCCACCCGTACTCCGTACCGCAGCATCGAGGGATCACCGACCATGACCGCAGCCGAGCACCACATCGTGCCGCGCCAGCCCCCTTCGTCGGGCGCCGCGGGGTCGTCCGGGCCGTCGGGTTCCCCCGGGGGCGGTGACGGGACGCCGCCGCAGGACCGGCGCAGGGTGACGCGCCGCCGCCTGATCACGCTGACCATCATCGTGCTGCTGATCGGTATCCCGGCGGGCTACCTGGTGATCTCCGCGGGCCAGAGCCGCCGGTCGGGCAAGGACAAGGAGGCGGAGGCCGCGGCCCAGGGGCTGCGCGAGGACTGGCCGTCCGGAATGCAGCGCCGCATCTTCGAACTGCCCGTCCCGGGCAACGCGGTCGGGGTGCAGTACTACGAGACCAACAACTGGAAAGCCAGCAGGATGTACGTGAAGTTCCGTACGACCTCCGCAGGCCTCGACCGCTTCCTGAGTGGCGTCGGGACCGGCCGGGCGGCGCTGGAGACCGGCAAGGTCACGATCGGCGCGCGGGACCTCAAGGTCACCGGGTGGTTCTTCGGACCGGGCGTCGACTGGGCGGGCACGGTCCACAAGAACAAGGATCCGCGCCCCACCCAGCACATCACCGTCAACATGACGGATCCGGCGGCTCCGGTCGTCTACGTGGTGTCCGCGGCGACCCCCTGAGGGGGAGCGGGCGGGCCGCTCATTACCCTGGAGCGAGTGAGTGAAGTGAGCGAGACGACCCCGCAGCCCGCCCGGCCCCCGCAGACGGCCCACCCCGAGCCCCTGCAGGGCGAGGTGATCCGGCAGCTCCCGCAGGTGCCCGGACCCGTACCGGGACAGCCGTACGCGCAGGCCCCCCACGCCGTCCCCGGCCCCCCGCCACGGGCGGCCGACCCGCTGTCGCGGCCCCCGGCCGACCGGCCCGGCCACAGCCCGGCCGACCCGGCGTCGTCCCAGGTGACCGCCCAGATCCCGCAGGCGGTTCCCGGACCGCACCACGGCGGGCCCGAGGCCGGCGACGGGTCCCGGCCGGGCTTCCCGCCGCAGGGGCGGCAGCCCGCCGGCGCCTCGCAGGGACCGCAGGCGGGCTTCGTACCGCAGCGTCCGGAGCCCGGTTTCCCCCCGCAGGCGCCGCAGCGCCCTGAGCCCGGTCTCGCCCCGCAGGCCCCCCAGCCGGGCTTCGCCCCGCACGGACAGCCGGCGCCGCAGCCCGGTTTCGCCCCGCACACCCCCGACGTCCCGCAGCCCGGCCAGGCTCCGTATCCCGGGCAGGCCCCGCACCCCGGGCAGCTCCCGCAGGGCGCCCGCCCCGGCTCCGCCGCCCCGCAGGCCCCGCACCCCGGACAGGTACGGCAGGCCCCGCACTCCGACAGGCTCCTCCAGTACCGCTTCGACGGACCTGAGGACGCCCCGGTCCTCGTGATCGGGCCCTCCCTCGGCACCACCTGGCACATGTGGGACCGCCAGATACCCGAGCTGTCGCAGCACTGGAGGATCTTCCGCTACGACCTGCCCGGCCACGGCGGAGCCCCCGCGCATCCCGCCGCCGCCGTCAGCGACCTCGCCGACCGGCTGCTCGCGACGCTGGACAGCGTCGGTGTCCAGCGCTTCGGTTACGCGGGCTGCTCCATCGGCGGTGCCGTCGGAGCCGACCTCGCCCTGCGCCACCCCCACCGGATCGCCGCGCTCGCGCTCGTCGCCGCCTCACCGCGCTTCGGCACCGCGGACGAGTTCCGGCAGCGCGGGGTGATCGTCCGCAGCAACGGCCTGGAGCCGATCGCCCGCACCTCCCCGGAGCGCTGGTTCACCCCCGGCTTCGCGGCTGCCCAGCCCGCCATCGTCGAGTGGGCCGTCCAGATGGTCCGCACCACCGACCCCGGCTGCTACATCGCCTCCTGCGAGGCCCTGGCCGCCTTCGACATCCGTACGGAACTCTCGCGCATCGGTGTTCCGACGCTCGTGCTCGTGGGAGCGGACGACAAGGTCACCGGCCCCGCCGAGGCGCGGAACCTGGTCGCCGGTATCCCGGACGCCCGTCTCGCCCTCGTGCCCGGAGCCTCGCACCTCGCTCCGGTCGAGCAGCCGGCCGCGGTCACCGACCTGCTGTTCATGCACTTCTCGACGGCCTGGCAGGACACCCTGGCGTCGATCCCCGTACCACCGTCCCCCGGTTTCGCGGTCCCGTCCGCCCCCGTGGTGCCCGTCGCGGAGATCGCCTCGGCCGGCGAACTGCCCGACGCCTCCACCGCGGGCCGCGGCGATGCGCGCGAGCGCGGGATGAAGGTGCGGCGCGAGGTCCTGGGAGACGCCCACGTCGATGCCGTGACAGCGGCGTCCGACGGTTTCACCGACGACTTCGAGGAGCTCCTCACCCGCTACGCGTGGGGGGAGATCTGGGCCAGGGACGGCCTCGACCGCAAGGCCCGCAGCTGTGTCACGCTCACGGCCGTCGTCGCCTCGGGCCATCTCGGCGGCCTCGCCCAGCACGTCAGGGCGGCCCTGCGCAACGGGCTCACCCCCGTCGAGATCAAGGAAGTCCTGCTCCAGACCGCCGTCTACTGCGGCATTCCGGCCGCCGGCGCCGCGTTCGAGATCGCGCGGTCCGTCATCCAGGAGGAAACCACCCCGCCCGCGTAGCAGGATGGGGGCATGAACGCTTCGCCTCTCACGCTCACCAAGAAGACCCACTCGTGCGTCCGCCTGGAGCGGGACGGGCAGTCGCTCGTGATCGACCCGGGCGGGTTCACCGAGGACGACGCCGTCGTCGGTGCCGACGCGATCCTGGTGACGCACGAACACCCGGACCACTTCGACGAGGCGCGCCTGCGCGCTGCTCTCGAAGCCGATCCGGCGCTGCGGCTGTGGACCCTGCGCAGTGTGGCCGAGCGGATGTCCGCCGCGTTCCCGGGACGCGTGCACACCGTGGGCCACGGCGACACCTTCGACGCCGCCGGGTTCGGCGTACAGGTGCACGGCGAACTGCACGCGGTGATCCACCCGGACATTCCCCGGATCACCAACATCGGCTTCCTCGTGGACGGTTCGGTCTTCCACCCCGGCGACGCGCTCACCGTGCCGGACCGGCCCGTGGACACGCTGATGCTGCCGGTGATGGCCCCCTGGAACAAGATCTCGGAGGTCATCGACTACGTGCGCGAGGTCAAGCCGCGCCGCGCCATCGACATCCACGACGCGCTGCTCACCGATCTCGCCCGTCCGATCTACGACACGCAGATCGGAGCGCTGGGCGGCACGGACCACGGGCGGCTGACACCGGGCGACGCGACCCGTCTCTGACCCGGCTGTCAGTGGGAGCGGCTAGGTTTACCGCATGCGCATCGCCACCTGGAACGTCAACTCGATCACCGCCCGGCTTCCCCGGCTGCTGGCCTGGCTGGAGAGCAGCGGCACCGACGTGCTGTGCATCCAGGAGACCAAGTGCACGCTCGAACAGTTCCCCGCCGAAGCCCTGCGCGAGGCGGGTTACGAGTCCGCGGTCAACGCCACGGGCCGGTGGAACGGCGTGGCGCTGCTCTCCCGCGTGGGTCTCGCCGACGTCGTGACCGGTCTGCCCGGCGGCCCCGCCTACGAGGGCCTGCAGGAGCCGAGGGCGGTCTCGGCGACCTGTGGGCCCGTCCGCGTCTGGTCCGTCTACGTGCCCAACGGCCGCGAGGTCGCCCACGAGCACTACGCCTACAAGCTGCGCTGGCTCGAAGCCCTGCGGGAGGCCGTCGCCGGGGACGCGGCGGGAGCGCTGCCCTTCGCCGTCCTCGGCGACTACAACATCGCGCCCACCGACGAGGACGTCTGGGACCCGGCCGTCTTCGAGGGGGCGACCCATGTCACCCCCGCCGAGCGGGACGCGCTCGCCGCACTCCGCGAGCAGGGACTCTCGGACGTGGTGCCGCGCCCCCTCAAGTACGACCGCCCGTACTCCTACTGGGACTACCGCCAGCTCGCCTTCCCGAAGAACAGGGGCATGCGCATCGACCTGGTCTACGGCAACGCCCCCTTCGCGGCGGCGGTCAAGGACAGCTACGTCGACCGCGAGGAGCGCAAGGGCAAGGGAGCGTCCGACCACGCCCCGGTGGTCGTCGACCTCGACGTCTGACGGCCGCCGGGCCGGTTCCGCGGAACCGGCCCGGCGTCGGGCCTCGGTCAGTGCACGGAAAAGCCACCGTCGACGAAGAGCGACTGGCCCGTCACATAGGCCGAGGCGGCGCTCGCCAGGAACACGGCGGCGCCCGCGAAGTCCCCGGCGAGCCCGTTGCGCCCCACCATCGTGCGGGCCGCCAGCGCCGCGACCCGCTCCGGGTCGGACGACAACCGCTCGTTGAGCGGGGTCATGACGAAACCGGGTACCAGCGTGTTGCAGGTGACGCCGTGCGGCGACCAGGCCTCGGCCTGCGAACGTGCCAGTGATTCCAGCGCACCCTTGGAGACGCCGTAGGCGCCGCTCTGCACGAAAGCGCGGTGTGCCTGCTGCGAGGTGATGTGGATGATGCGGCCGAATCCCCGCTCGGCCATGCCGGGCCCGAAGCGCTGTCCCAGCAGGTAGGGCGCCTTGAGGTTCACCGTCATCGTGGTGTCCCAGACGTCCTCGTCCAGCTCGCTCATCGGGGGCCGGAGGTTGATGCCCGCGCAGTTCACGAGGATGTCGGGCTCGCCGAAGGCGGCCGTCGAGGCCTCCGCCGCGGTCCGTACCCCTTCACTCGTCCCGAGGTCGGCACTCACCCACGCCACCCGGCAGCCCTCGGCGGTGAGTTCGTCCACGGTCCGCTCCAGCTCCGCCTCCCTGCGTGCCACGACCACCACACGCGCGCCCGCGTGCGCGAGCGCACCGGCGATCCCGCGACCGATGCCGGAGCTGCCGCCGGTCACCAGGGCGACCCGGCCCTCCAGCGAGAAGAGTTCGGAGAGATAGTTCTGGGAGGTCATCCCCGTACCCTAGAGAGCCGGCCGGACCGCCTCCGGGGCGGGGCCGGAGCCGGCTCTGCCTGCGAGCGGCGGGCGGCGCGCGGCCGACGGCTCGCTTCGGCGGTACCCCTGCCGCGGTCGCGTCGCTCGTCAGCCGACCTCGGCGCGGACGCTCACACCGGTGATGCCGTCGACGAAGGTCACGTGGGCAGGCGTGAACGTGCCCTGCGCCGCCACGGTGCCCGTCACGTCCTCGCCGGGGGCCAGGACGACCGTCGCGATCAGGTTCTCGTCCCCTGCCGCTTCGGCCGGGTGCCTGCCGCCGTCGGCGTCCGTGAGCGAGAAGGCAAGCGGGTCGACGCCGATGTCGGTCCCTCCGTTGTTCGTGACCGTGATCCGCACGGCGGTGCAGGCCGTGCCGCTCCGGCAGGCCGTCGGGGTCGCCACGATCCCCACGGACCCGACGGCCGGTCCACGCGTCTCCCGCCCGGCCGTCTCCGTGCCGTCGCCATCCCTGCCCGCGCCGGTGGCGGACGCGGTCGCGACGGGTTCGGCGCCGCGTGGCGCACCGTCCTCCTCACCGCCGAGCAGGGCCGCACTGCCGATGGCGAAAACGAGGACGAGCCCGACGATGCCGAGGCAGCCGAAGCCCACGATCCTCCCGGCACCGCCTCCCCTGCGCCGTCGGGGCTGCCGAGGCGGGTGAGGCCCCGGACCTCCGCCGTGCGGACGCTCGGACCGCGGCTCCGGATACGACATGTGCCCCCCAAGGACGGATCGCCGGGGCAAGACCGTAGCGGCCGGGCGCGCGGCGGGGGAGGCAGATGTTCCGTTGGTGACGGAGCTGTGACCGACCGGTGGCGGTGGCGAGCGTAGAGCACCCGGCCCGCCGGAACGGTCGTGGCGCACGGCGCACCGGGTCTCGCCCCGAGGCGCTCCGGCATACGCTTCAAGCAGGAACTGCCGGCCGGATGTCGAACCCGTGTACACGTCGCGCACGGCCGAAAAGCCTCCGATCCGATCCCCGTGCGCCACACGCGTCCAGGGCCGTCGCCCACACCCCCGGGGTGCGGGGACCAGGAGCGGGATTTGTGTCATGGTGATCCTGAAGGCGGCGCTTCAGAGGGAGTTGTTCCCGTGAGCGACGGGGGAGCGAGTGGGAGTCGACTGAGAGATGGTCATGGAGAAGACAGACACGCCGGAACCGGCGCCGGCCGGCAGGCGGGCGGGATGCAGGCCCACCGACTCTCCGCACGGTCCGAGAAACGACGTCGACGCTCCCCGAAGGACCCGGCCATGAACATTCCCTTCCTGGACAACTGGCGCAAACGGCACGGTGGTACGCGGGCGGCGTCCCTCAAGGACGCCGTCAGGACCGACCCGGACGGCGTGGCGGAACTGCTCGCGGAATGCGAGCTGCTGCGCGCCCGCGCGGGACAGTGCGGACTCGAACTGGACGACAGCCCCGCCTCGTTGTCCGCGCTCGACCAGCTGCCGCCGATCTGGCGCGACGACCCGGAGGAGCTGCCCTGGGTCGGCAACGACGCGGGCCTCTACCTCGGCACCGTGCTGGTGCGCACCGTGCCCGGCGCCGCGTGGGACATCCTGGCCGCCGGGCGGCCCGTGGTGCGGCTGGCATCGGGACGGGAGATCGACGTCGTCGCCGCGGGTCTCGACTGGGCGGTCTCGGGCAGCCCCGAGCTCTCGGAGATGTACGCGGAGTCGGCGGAGAGCGGCCCGGAGGTCAAAGCGCGATAAACAGCCTTATCCGCGGCCGGTGCGTGTCGGCCCGAAGGGTTCGTCCGCCCCGGATAGTTTGCGCTGACCTCGACACCGTCGACAAGTGGGTAGGGCAGCGTATGGCCGTCGATCCGTTGATCGAACTGCGGGACGTCAACAAGTACTTCGGGGAGTTGCACGTACTGCGGGACATCAATCTCACCGTCGGCCGCGGGGAGGTGGTGGTGATCATCGGCCCCTCCGGATCGGGCAAGTCGACCCTCTGCCGGACCATCAACAGACTCGAGACGATCGAGTCCGGCCACATCACCATCGACGGAAAGCCGCTTCCCGCGGAGGGGAAGGGCCTCGCGCAGCTCCGGGCCGAAGTCGGCATGGTCTTCCAGTCGTTCAACCTGTTCGCCCACAAGACCGTGCTGGCGAACGTGACCCTCGCGCAGCTCAAGGTCCGCAAGCGCAGGAAGGACGAGGCCGACCAGCGCTCCCGGGAACTCCTGGAGCGGGTAGGGCTGGCCTCGCAGGCGGACAAGCTCCCCGCCCAGCTCTCCGGCGGACAGCAGCAGCGCGTCGCCATCGCACGGGCCCTCGCCATGGACCCCAAGGCGCTCCTCTTCGACGAGCCGACCTCCGCACTCGACCCGGAGATGATCAACGAGGTCCTGGAGGTCATGCGACAGCTCGCGCGCGAGGGCATGACCATGGTCGTCGTCACGCACGAGATGGGGTTCGCCCGCTCCGCGGCCAACCGTGTGGTCTTCATGTCCGACGGACGCGTCGTCGAGGACCGCACCCCGGAGGACTTCTTCACCGCCCCGGAGAGCGACCGCGCCAAGGACTTCCTGTCCAAGATCCTCAAGCACTGACAGGGGCACCGTGTTGCGTACGAGGAACATCGCGGCCCTGCTGGTCTGCCTCCTGCTCGCCGCGTTCGCCGCGGGGTGCGGCAGGGAGGGCAGCCCCCCGGTCAAGGGCCCGAAGGCGGGTGCCCTGCCCCGGTACACCGTCGACACCGGATTCCGGCTTCCGGAGTCCAGGACGTGGACGAAGGCCAAGAGACGCGGCTACCTCGCCGTCGGGGTCAAGGAGGACCAGCCGTACCTCGGTGAGAAGGACCCGGCCACCGGCGTCTACTCCGGCTTCGACATCGAGATCGCCCGCATGATGGCGGCCTCCCTCGGCTTCCGGCCCGCCACGATCCGCTTCCGCACCATCGCCTCGGCGAACCGCGAGACCGCGCTCCAGAACGGTCAGATCGACTACTACGTGGGCACCTACACGATCAACGACATGCGCAAGAAGCTCGTCGGCTTCGCCGGGCCCTACTACATGGCGGGTCAGGGCCTGCTGGTCCGCACCGACGAGAACGACATCCACGGCCCGCAGGACCTGGCGGGCAAGACCGTGTGCTCGGCCGCCGGGTCGACCCCCTACCAGCGCATCGCCGCCGACTACCCCAGGGCCGACCTGGTCGCCTACGACACGTACTCGATCTGCGTCGACAACCTGCTGACCTTCCAGGTCGACGCCGTCACCACCGACGACGCCATCCTCCTCGGCTTCGCGGCCAAGGCCCCGGACGAGATGAAGGTGGTGGGCAAGCCCTTCTCCGAGGAGCCGTACGGCATCGGCGTCCCGCGCGGCGACACGGCGCTGCGCCTCGCGCTCGACGACGCGCTGGAGGAGAACGAGAAGAACGGCAACTGGAAGAAGGCGTTCGAAGCCACCCTGGGCCTCTCCGGGGTACCCGCGCCGACACCGCCGCCCATCGACCGCTACCCGGCGAACTGAGGGGCCCCGCCACCACCATGGACGTACTGACAGACAACTTCTCGCTCTACGCCGAGGGATTCCTGGGCACCCTGGAACTCACCGTCTACGCCTCGGTCCTGGCGCTCGTGCTCGGCTTCGTCATGGCCTCCTTCCGGGTCGCTCCCGTCGGCTCGCTCCGGGTGGTCGGCACCGTCTGGGTGGCGGTGCTGCGGAACACCCCGCTGACCCTGCTGTTCTTCGCCGTACTCCTCGGCCTGCCGCGCTTCGGACTCGTGCTGCCCTTCCAGGTGTTCGCGGTCCTGGCCCTCGGCTGCTACACCTCCGCGTTCATCTGCGAGGCCCTGCGCTCCGGCATCAACACCGTGCCCACCGGCCAGGGCGAGGCGGCGCGCAGTCTCGGCATGTCCTTCGGGCAGACGCTGGGCAGCGTGGTGCTGCCCCAGGCGTTCCGCTCGGTGATCCCGCCGGTGGGATCGACGCTCATCGCTCTCGCCAAGAACTCCGCGATCGCCGGGGCGTTCAGCGTCACCGAACTGCTGGGCACGTACAAGACCCTCAACGAACTCGGCTACAGCATCATCTGGTCCTTCGTCTGGATCGCCGTCGGCTACCTCATCATCACCCTCGCGATCAGCGCGCTCTTCAACCTGATGGAGAAGCGCTGGGGAGTCGCCCGATGACCCGTTCCACCGCCTCGGCGTCAGCGCTCTACGACATCCCGGGGCCCGCGACGCGCAAGCGACACCGGGCCTACGGCATCGCCGCGACCGCCGTGATCATCGGCCTGCTCGGCTGGATCCTCTACCTGCTCTTCGACACGAACCAGTTCACCAGCCAGAAGTGGACGCCCTTCATCTACGTGGGCATCCAGGAACTGCTGCTGCGCGGTCTCGGCAACACGCTCAAGGCCTTCGCCTACGCGGCGGTCCTCTCCCTGGTCCTGGGGGCCGTGCTCGCGGTCGGGCGGCTGTCCGACCACCGGCCGGTGCGCTGGCTCGCGACCCTGCTGGTCGAGTTCTTCCGGGCCATGCCGGTGCTGGTGATGATCTTCTTCATCTTCGTGGCCCTCAAGGTCCAGCCCCTCCCGGCGCTCGTGGCGGGGCTGACCCTCTACAACGGCTCGGTGCTCGCCGAGGTCTTCCGCACGGGCATCAACTCGGTGGAGCGCGGGCAGCGGGAGGCGGCGTACGCCCTGGGCATGCGCAAGACGCAGGTCACCTCGCACGTGCTGGCGCCGCAGGCGGTCCGCGCGATGCTGCCGACGATCATCAGCCAGCTGGTCGTCGCGCTCAAGGACACCTCGCTCGGCTATCTGATCACCTACGAGGAGTTCCTCCACGCCGGCAAGCTGATCGCCTCGAACCTCGACTACGGGCTGCCGTTCATCCCCGTGGTCATGGTGATCTCACCCATCTACATCGGGATGTGCATGCTGCTCTCCTGGTTCGCCACGTGGGTGGCGAAACGCGAACGCCGCGATCCGAAGGCCGAGGGCGCGGGCGTGGCTCCCGCCGAACCGGGACCGATGCTGCCGGGCGTCCGCTAGTGCCGCGTCGGGCAACGTCCGCCCCGTCGGGCAGACGTTCGTCCGCCGCGGTACCGGCCGTCGGCCGGACCCGCCCGGCAGCAGCCGGTGATCACCCCTCGCACCGAGGTCCGGGAGACGACCCGTGCCCGGTCGGGGAGAAGGTCAGCTGTGTGCCGGCCGGGTACGGCCGGAGTGATGAGGACCGGCACCGCCGGTCGCCAGGGCGACACGGGGCCGGCCGGGAGCCGTGGGCGCGGGGGCACGAGTCCGCGCCGACGGCGAACCGCCGTCCCGATGCCCGTCCGCACAGAGGATGAGGGGGCGTTGCCGACCAGATTCCACCAGTGATCCGGGCCCGCGTCGCACGACCGTGCGACGCGGGGCCGCCGACAACCGGCGCCTCGACAGGAGGCAGAGCTCCCCGGCAGGCCTTGCCTGCCACGGCACCAGCGATCCGCGGTTTCCGGTCAGGCCGAGCCGGTCAACTCCTTGAGCACGGAGACGATCTCCTCCGTGGTGACGATGGAGTGGGCGAACGTGGGGCCGTTCAGCTCGTGCGCGGCGTGCATCATCTCGGGGGAGAACGCGGCGGTGGCGTCACGGACGAGCGTGACGTGGTAGCCGAGCTCCATGGCGAAGCGGCCCGTCGACTCGATGCAGGTGTTCGCCAGCACGCCGATCAGCACCACGTGACTGATGTCGTGCTGCTGGAGCAGCAGGTTCAGGTCCGTGTTGGCGAACCCGCTCTGCGACCAGTGCTCATGAGCGACGAGCTCGCCCTCCTGCGGCTGGAAGTCCGGGTGGAACTCCCCGCCCCAGGTACCGAGGGCGAAGCTGTGCTTCTTCTGGATGGCCCGGTGCGTCGGGTTCGGGTAGGACCAGGTGTCGTAGTCCCCCGGCTGCCAGCGGCGGTGGGGGACGAACACCACACGCACGCCGGCCCCGCGGGCGGCCGCGACCACATTGCGCAGGTGGTCGACCAGGCCCACGTCCAGGGCTACCGGCGAGAGCCGGTCCCAGTTGAGGCCGCCCTCGGATATGAAGTCGTTGTAGGGGTCGACCAGCAGTACGGCGGTGTGCCGGGGGTCGTAGGTCTCGGACACGGGCTTCTCCTCATGGTCCGGATGACGAACGGCGGACCCGTGGCGGGAGCGCCGCGCGATGTGGCTTCGCGGGCCGTCCCGGACCTCTGCCGGACGGCCCGACGAGGGCGGCCGGCTTCGGGCGCGGTGGGCGGCAACCGAGGGCGGTCCCCGCCCGCGGCCCGGAAGGCGGCGCTGCGTGCCGGACCGATGCCCGCGACCGGAATTCCGGGGATTCGAGCATCGAATCCATGCGCTTGCCTTTCCGTGCGGGAATCCCTCACCCGCGTGTTCTCCGCGTCAGATAATCCTCGCACGAGGCACTCGCCCTTGCCAGATCGATTCGTCGTCGTGGCCAACGGGCGGCCTCGCGTCCCGGCCGGAAAATTCCGCGGTCGGCGTTTATGGTCGACTCGCTCGCGGTCTCGCACGAGCACGGTGAATTACCGGCGGAGCGGCGTGAGCGTAGTGTCGTAATGTGATTCGATGACGCGCCGTGCGGACGATTTCGGCGTGCGTGCGGAAAGGGCGGGCGGTCGCCTGAGGTCTGAGGTCTGCGGCCCCCGCGCGTCGCCGGCCCGCCGGCCCGCCCGCCTGTGCGTCACGCGTCTTCCGGAGGAGCTGAGCCCCTGTGCTGGACATCGCCGAAGAGCTGTCCCGCTGGTGTGAGCGGGGCCTTCCGTTCGCCGTGGCCACCGTGGTCTCCACCGGCGGCAGCGCTCCGCGGCAGCCGGGGGCGGCGCTCGCCGTCGACGGCGGCGGCAACGTGATCGGGAGCGTGTCCGGAGGCTGCGTCGAGGGCGCCGTCTACGACCTGTGCGTGCAGGCGCTCTCCGGCGAGGGCCCCACCACCGTCCACGAGGAGTTCGGCTACTCGGACGAGGACGCCTTCTCGGTCGGGCTGACCTGTGGCGGCCGGATCGGCATCCTGATCCAGCGGATCGACCCCGGCGAGCGTCCCGAACTCGTGCGTGCCGTGACCGCTGCCGTCGACGGCGAGGCGGCAGCCGTGGCCCGGATCGTCGGCGGACCCGCCGAACTCCTCGGCCGGGCCCTTCTGGTGCGCCCCGACGGCTCCCACGAGGGTGGCCTGGGCGACGCCGAGCGCGACCGCACCGCCGCGCGGGGCGCCGCCGCGATGCTCGCGGCCGGCCGCACCGGCACCCTCGTCGTCGGGGCCGACGGCAGCCGCTGCGGGACGCCGCTGACCCTCCTGGTGGAATCCAGTGTGCCGCCGCCCCGGCTGCTGGTCTTCGGCGCGATCGACTTCGCCGCGGCCCTCGTCGGCGTGGGGAGGTTCCTCGGGTACCGGGTCACCGTCTGCGACGCCCGGCCGGTGTTCGTCACCCGGCTGCGGTTCCCCGGCGCCGACGAGATCGTCGTGGACTGGCCGCACCGCTATCTCGACCAGGAGGCGGCCGCGGACCGGGTGGACGGCCGCACCGCGATCTGCGTACTCACCCACGACGCGAAGTTCGACGTCCCCCTGCTGGAACTGGCCCTCCGCCTGCCCGTGGCGTACATCGGCGCCATGGGCTCGCGCCGTACCCACCTCGACCGTCTCGACCGCCTGCGCGAGGCGGGCCTGACCGAGGCGGAGGTGGCGCGTCTGCATTCCCCGATCGGCCTCGACCTCGGCGCCCGTACGCCGGAGGAGACCGCGCTGTCGATCGCCGCGGAGATCGTCGCCCACCGCTACGGAGGATCCGGCGCCCACCTCAGCGGTGCGGCCACACCCATCCACCGGAGTGTGTGAGTTCCGCACCCGCCCCCGGTGTCCACGGGCGGGAGCGCCACACCGGCCGTGCGGTCCGGAGGGACAAGCGGATGCGATGACGTCCGGGGGCTCGTACCGTTGCCGTACGAACAATTCCGTGTGCGGTGAACGGGCGCGGGGCTGCATAGACGATGTCGCCGCAGTCGGGTGAATGTACGCCGCTGATCCCGGCATGTGCATCGTGCGGAGGTGCCTGACGGCAGAATTCCCTCACTCATGTTCCGGCGCCCGGTCATCACCGGGGCCGGTGATGACCGGGCGCCGGAATCGAAGCGTCGCAGGAACGCAGGTCTCATTTCACAGTGGTACCGGAGACGAGGTGCAATGACATCGCGAGCGGAACCCACCGATTCGCAGTCCGTCCCGCAGGCAGAGTTCGCACTGAGGGTCAATGGGGAGGCGCACACCCTGCGCACGGACTCCCGGGTCACCCTGCTTGACGCACTGCGCGACAAGCTGGGTCTCACCGGCACGAAAAAGGGCTGTGACCAGGGAACATGCGGCGCGTGCACCGTGCACGTGGACGACAAGCGCGTGCTGTCCTGTCTGACCCTGGCAGCGCAGTGCGACGGGCGCGAGGTGACCACCGTCGAAGGACTCGCGGACGGCGAGGACCCGCACCCCCTGCAGGCCGCGTTCCTCAAGCACGACGGATACCAGTGCGGGTACTGCACGCCGGGCCAGATCATGTCGGCCCTCGGGCTGCTGTCCGAAGGCCGGGCCGGCTCGCCCGACGAGATCCGCGAGTACATGAGCGGGAACATCTGCCGGTGCGGCGCGTACCAGAACATCGTCGCCGCGATCCAGGAAGTGGCCGGTGATCACAAATGAGGCCGTTCGACTACGTCCAGGTACGCGAGGTGGCCACGGCCCTCGCCGAAGCCGGGACCGACCGCGACGCCAGCTTCCTCGCAGGCGGCACGACGCAGCTCGACCTCATGAAGGACGGGGTGCTGAGGCCCGGCCGGCTGATCGACATCACGCGTCTTCCCCTCGGCGGTGTCGAGCTCAGGGGCGGGAACCTCTTCGTGGGCGCGCTGGTCACGATGGAGGAACTCGCGGCCGACCCCGTCGTCACCGAGCGCCTGCCGCTGGTACGGGAGGCACTGCTGCGCAGCGCCTCGGTCCAGCTGCGCAACATGGCGACCATCGGCGGCAACCTCCTGCAGCGCACCCGCTGCCGGTACTTCCGCGACCCGTCGGTGGCGGCGTGCAACAAACGGAAGCCCGGTACGGGATGCGCGGCCCTGACCGGTGCGCACCGCACGCACGCGGTCCTCGGGACCAGCGACAACTGCATCGCCACCAGTCCCTCCGACGTGGCCGTGGCGCTGATCGCCCTTGACGCGGTGGTCCACGCCAGCGGCCTGGACGGGGACCGCACGATCCCGCTCACGGGCTTCTACCGGCCGCCGGGGGACACCCCGGACGTGGAGAACGTGCTGAAGCCCGGCGAACTCATCACCGCGATCGAGGTGCCGCTCCTGCCGGAGGGGGCGCGCTCGGACTACCTCAAGGTGCGCGACCGGGCGAGCTACGAGTTCGCGCTGGCGTCCGCGGCCGTGGCGGTGGTGCTGGACGACGGCCAGGTCATGACCTCGGCCCGGGTGGGCCTGGGAGGAGTCGCCACGCATCCGTGGCGCGCCCTCGAAGCGGAGGAGATCCTGACCGGCGGCACGGCGAGCACCGACGTGTTCCGCGCGGCCGCACGCGCCGCGCTGTCCGGGGCCCAGCCCCGCCCCCAGAACGCCTTCAAGGTGGAACTCGCGCAGCGCACGCTGGTCCGTGCGCTGGAGACAGTCACGGGAGTCAGCTCATGACGACGACCTCTCGCCCCCTCCTCGGTCCGGGGATCAACCGTGTCGAGGGGCCGCTGAAAGTGGCCGGCAAGGCCGACTACCCCAACGACTACACGTATCCGGACATGGCGCACGCCGTGCTCGTGCGCGGCACGATCGCGGCGGGCCGCGTCACCGGCCTCGACACGACCGCCGCCGAGCGGGCCCCCGGAGTCGTCCGGGTGATCACGCACCACAACGCCGGGCTGCTCGAACGGGCGCCCGTCACGCCGCTGGGCGTGTCACCGCCGGCGCCCCTCCAGGACGACGTGCTCCTCCACTACGGCCAGCACGTGGCGGTCGTCGTGGCGGAGACGTTCGAGCAGGCGACGGAGGCCGCCGGCCTCGTCCGGGTCGAGTACGCGCCGGGCGAAGCCGTCATGGACCTGGAGGACCCGCGCGCGGAGCGGCGGACGAATCCCTGGAAACGGGACGTGCAGCGGGGCGACTCCGCCGCCGCACTGTCCGACGCCGACGTGGTGATCGACCGCACCTACACCACCGTCGACAACACGAACAATCCGATGGGGCCGCTCACCACCGTCGCCCGGTGGGAGGGCGACACGCTGTTCGTCAACAACTCGACGCAATGGCCGACTCTCGAGCGCACGTCACTGGCTGCCGTCTTCGGCATTCCCGAGGAGTCCGTCCACGTCATCGCGCCCTACGTCGGCGGAGGGTTCGGCGCGGGTCTCCGGGTCTGGGCGCACGTCGTCCTCGCCGCCCTGGCCGCGCGCCAGACGGGGCGACCGGTGAAGCTGGTGCTCACGCGACCGCAGATGTTCACGGCCTGCGGTCACCGTCCCAAGGGGAAGCAGCGCCTGCGGATCGGCGCCACCCGTTCCGGTGAGCTCGTGGCCATCGAACACGACGCGCTCACGTCGACCGCGATGGACGACGACAACTTCGAGCCGACCGCGACCGCTTCGGGCACCTCGTACGCCTGCCCCAACGTCACGACGAGGGACGTCCAGGCCCGCCTCAACATCCCGGTGCCCAACTCCATGCGCGGCCCGGGGGCGACCACGGGCAACTACGCGCTGGAGTGCGCGATGGACGAGCTCGCGGTCGAGCTCGGTATGGACCCACTGGAGCTGCGCCTGCGCAACGACGCCGCCGTGCACCCGCAGTTGGGGCTGCCGTGGTCCAGCCGCGCGCACAAGGAGTGCCTCGAACACGGCGCCGAACTCTTCGGATGGTCACGGCGCACCCCCGAACCGGGCTCCATGCGCCAGGGCAACCTGCTCGTGGGCTACGGCCTGGCCGCCGCCAGCTACCCGTGGTTCCGCGCGCGCTGCGAGGCGCGCGCCACGATCCGCCGGGACGGGACCGCCTTCGTGCGCAGCGCCGGAACGGAGATCGGCAACGGCGCCTACACCGTCTTCACCCAGCTGTCGGCGGAACTGCTGGGCCTGGACGTCGGGCAGGTCACGTTCGGGCTGGGCGACGGCTCCATGCCCTTCGCCCCCCAGACGGGAGGGTCGGGCCTGACGGGCTCCATCGGCAGCGCGGTGTACGAGGCGTGCCGGCAGCTCATCGGGGACTTCCTGGCACTGACGGCGAACGACGCGGAGTCCCCCCTGCGGGGGTGCTCGGTGGACGACGTCGACGTCGACGGCGGCTACATCCGCCGCCGTGACGACCGCTCGAAGGGCGAGTCGTACGCGGAGATCCTCAGGCGGCATGCCGTCGAGGAGCTGACCGCGGACGGCGAGAGCACGCCGGTGCAGCCGCAGGACCTGGGCATGGCGCCGGCGGGTGCCTTCGGAGCGAAGTTCGTCGAGGTCCACGTCGACCGTGACCTCGGACGGCTGCGGGTGGCCCGCGCGGTCTCCGTCATCGACGGCGGCCGCATCCTCAACGAGAAGACCGCCGCGAGCCAGATCATCGGCGGAACGGTCGGTGGCATCGGGATGGCCCTCTTCGAGGAAGCGATCAGCGACGACGTCACCGGACGCATCGCCAACGCCACGCTCGGCGACTACATCGTCCCCGTCAACGCCGACGTCCCCGACATGCAGGTCGCCTTCGTCGGCTCGTACGACCGCGCCAACCCCATCGGGACCAAGGGCATCGGAGAGATCGGCATCGTCGGCATCGCTCCCGCGATCGCCAACGCGGTCTTCCACGCCACGGGGCGGCGCATCCGCTCCCTCCCCATCACCATGGACCAACTGCTGTGAGCGGCGGCGGAGGACACCATGACACCTGACGAACTGCGCGCCGCCCTGGTCGGCGCCTGGCGCCTCGTGTCGTACGAGGCCCGCGGCGTCGACGGCGGTGAGGTCGTCCGTCCCTTCGGGGACCGGCCCCTCGGTCTCATCATCTACTCGGCGGACGGCTACATGTCGGCCCAGATCACACGGCCGGACAGGCCGCGGTTCGACACGGACCGGCTGGAGTCGGGCCGCCCGGAGGAGCTGACCGAAGCGGCCCGCAACTACCTCGCCTACGCCGGCCCCTTCCGCGTCCAGGACGGTCAGACCGTCATCCACGACGTCGCGTTGAGCCTGTTCCCCAACTGGATGGGAGGGGCGCAACTGCGCGTGGCGCGACTCGACGGCGAGGTGCTGCAACTGGCGCTGGCCACCCCCACACGCATCTGGGGAGCGCTGCGGACGGGTGTCCTGACCTGGGAGCGGGTGGGGCGCGGAGGCGGGTGACGCCGAGCACGACCGCTGCCGACGCATCGAACGACCTGGACTCCGCTTCACCGCACAGATTCTGAAGGCCTGTGCGGTGGGGCGGAGTTCTTGCGGCGTGACCGATGAAGCGTCACCGATGAAGCGTCACCGGTGAAGCGTGACCGGTGTGCATGGCCGACGAAGGAGCTGTGCGGCGACCCGGCCGACGGGCTGAGCCGAATCCGGAGGCTACGGGCCGGTCGCGACGCCGAGCACGACCCCGATCGCCGGCGAGTGGAGGAGCGGCCTGTTCGCACGCACGGCCGAGGCGGTCCTGACGGGCCGGGTGGTGCGGCGTTACCCTGCGCGGACGATCCTTCACTGGAGGTACGGATGCGTCATTCCGTCGGCCGGAATGTGTCGTTCCTGAGCGTGATCGCCGTCCTGGGCTCGTTCGGTGCCGCCGCTCCCGCGGCATCGGCACCCCCCGTCCCGCCCCCCAAGTCACCGGTGGCGGTGGGCTACGGGGGAGCCGTGTCGAGCGTCGACGCGGACGCGTCCGCCGCGGGCATCGAGGTCCTCCGCAAGGGGGGCAACGCGGTCGACGCGGCCGTCGCCACCGCTGCGGCGCTGGGGGTGACCGAGCCGTATTCGGCGGGAATCGGCGGCGGGGGCTACTTCGTCCACTACGACGCCGCGACCCGCACCGTCCGGACGATCGACGGGCGTGAGACGGCCCCTCGGAGCGCCGACGCCTCGCTCTTCCAGGAGAACGGGGTGCCGATCCCCTTCAACGACGCCGTCACCAGCGGCCTCGGAGTCGGTACCCCGGGCACCCCCGCCACCTGGCAGAAGGCCCTCGACGCCTGGGGGAGCAAGCCGCTCGGAAAGCTGCTGGAACCCGCCGAACGGCTGGCCCGCGACGGATTCACGGTGGACGAGACGTTCCGCTCGCAGACAGCCGCCAATCAGGCGCGCTTCGCCGACTTCCCGGCGAGCGCCGAGCTCTTCCTCCCCGGAGGACAGCCGCCGGTGGCCGGCTCCGTCTTCAAGAACCCCGACCTCGCCCGCACGTACCGGACCCTCGGGCGCAAGGGTGTCGACGAGCTGTACCGGGGTGCTCTGGCGCGCGACATCGTGTCGACGGTGCGCAAGCCCCCCGTGGACCCGGCGGCGACACGGGTGGTGCGGCCGGGAGACCTGACGACCGGTGACCTCAGGGCGTACCAGGCGCTGTACCGCGCCCCCACCGAGGTGGGCTACCGGGGACTCGACGTGTACGGCATGGCGCCGTCGTCCTCCGGTGGGACGAGCGTCGGCGAGGCGCTCAACATCCTGGAGTCCACCGACCTCTCGAAGGCCGGTGAGGCGCGCTACCTCCACCGGCTCATCGAGGCGAGCCGCATCGCCTTCGCCGACCGGGGACGCTGGGTCGGCGATCCCGCGTTCGAGGACGTGCCCACCCGTGAACTGCTGGGGCAGCGCTTCGCCGACTCGCGGGCCTGCCTCATCAAGGACGACGCCGTCCTGACCAGCCCCCTCGCACCGGGCGATCCCCGTGATCCCGCCCGGTGCGCGCGCGGGAAGGGGGCGGCCCCGACGACGTACGAGGGTGAGAACACGACGCACCTCACCACGGCCGACAGGTGGGGCAACGTCGTCGCCTACACCCTGACGATCGAGTCGACGGGGGGCAGCGGAATCACCGTGCCCGGGCGCGGCTTCCTGCTCAACAACGAGCTGACCGACTTCTCCTTCGCCCCGGCGAACCCGGCGGTCCACGACCCGAACCTGCCGGGTCCGGCCAAGCGCCCGCGTTCGTCGATCTCGCCGACCATCGTGCTGGAGCACGGAAAGCCCGTGCTGGCCCTCGGCTCGCCCGGCGGTGCCACGATCATCACGACGGTCCTGCAGTCGCTGACCGGACATCTGGACCGGGGGCTGCCGCTGGTCGAGGCGATCGCCGCGCCCCGCGCCAGCCAGCGCAACTCGGCGACCACCGAGATCGAGCCCGGCCTCTGGAACAGTCCGGTGCGGGCGGAGTTGGAGGCGCTGGGCCACGTCTTCAAGGCGAACCCGGAGATCGGGGCCGCCACCGGTGTCCAGCGGCTGCCGGACGGGCGCTGGCTGGCGGCCGCGGAAAAGGTGCGGCGCGGCGGTGGCTCGGCCATGGTGGTGCATCCGAGCGGCCGTTCCTGACGGCTCGCCGCTCCCGGGCCCCGGGGCAGGCACGACGCGACTGCGCGCCGTACCGGCCCGGGGTCCCGCGGCGGCCCGGCCCGTGGGGCGCCGCGTCGGCCAGGGGGGCCCGCCCGGGCCCTCCGCGTCCAGTGAAAGGCGTCTCCCACGGTGCGTACGCGCATGCTCGCCCTCGTCGCCGCCTCGGGCGCGGCCGTCCTCGCCGCCGCCGCACTGCCGGCTTCCGCCGTTCCCCCGCGGGCTTCCGGTGCTCCGAGCGAGGGCGCGGTCGGGGCCGCCGAACTCCTGGACCGGGTGAGGACCTGCGACCGGATCTCCCACGGGATGTACCGGACGGACCAGGGGAGCCCGGCGAAGATCCCGGTGTGCGGGACGAAGCGCGCCGTGTTCTGGACGGCGGACATGGACATCGACTGCGACGGCCGCACCACCGCCGTCTGCAACGGGAAGACGGACCCCGCCTTCCAGCCCGGGACGGCGTTCCAGACGTCTGCGGGCAAACCCCTGGATTCGAGCGTGCTGCCCTACATCGTCGTGCCCGGGCCCGGTCCGTTGTGGAAGTACGCCGACTACGGGATCAAGGGCGGTTCCGTGGCCGCCGTCGTGTACGGCGACAAGGTCCTGTACGCCGTCGTCGGCGACACGGGGCCCACCGGGATCATCGGGGAGGCGTCGTACGCCGCGGCGAAGAAGCTCGGGATCGATCCCGACCCGAAGAGCGGCGGAACCGCCTCAGGCGTCACTTACATCCTGTTCCGCGACTCCGCGGTGTCACCGATCGAGGACCACGACGCCGCTGTCGCGGAGGGTGAGGCCCTCGCCGCGGAGTTCGTCGCGGGCGGCTGACGGACGGCCGCGCCCTTCCCGGTGGTGCGGCACCGCGCGCCGACGCGGGCCGGTCACCTCGATGGAAGCGGCCCCTCCCGGCCAATTACTATACCGATTCGGTCGGTATTAGAATGACGGCATGGTACGAAACCCACTGACACCCGAGGAGCGCCTGCGCGGCGAGCGCCTCGGTGAGCTGCTGCGCGAGGCGCGCGGCGGACGCAGCATGGTCGCCGTCGCCGCCGACGCGGGCATCTCGGCCGAGACGCTCCGCAAGATCGAGACGGGCCGGGCGCCCACACCCGCGTTCTTCACGGTGGCCGCACTCGCGGGAGCCCTGGGGCTCTCGATGGACGAGCTGCTGCCGCGCGTCCTGGCGGTCCCCGTGCCCGTACCGGACACGGAGAACCTGCCGCTCACGGCGTAGGGCGGGTAGGGTCGCGCCCGTGACCCTCCAGGACTTCGCGCGCAGTGAGTACGTCAGCCTGACCACGTACCGGAAGGACGGCACGCCCGTCGCCACTCCCGTGTGGGCCGCGGCGGACGAAGGCGTCCTGTACGTCTGGACCCGGACCGACAGCTGGAAGGTCAAGCGGCTGCGCAACGACAGCCGGGTGCTCGTCACGGTCTGCGACGTCCGCGGGCGGATCGCGGAGGGCGCGCCGAGCGCGGAGGGAGCGGCGCGGCTGCTCGACCATGACGGGACCCGCGCGGTGCGTACGTTGCTTGCCCGCAAGTACACCTGGAAGTTCTGGCTGGTGGACTGGCCGGCCATGGTCGCCCGCCTCGGCAAGCGGCCCCACACGGGCATCGCCGTCACCTTCTGACGGGGGCGCGGCCGGCCGTCCGGAGCCGTTCGGCGCCCCGGACGCAGCACACCGGAAAAGTGCGCGTAGTCCCGTCGTAACACGCCTGCGGTCGAATGCCTGCGGACTGGAGTCCTCCAGTCGGCCGGCCGGTGAGGGCGACGGTGACAGTGCATCAGCATGCTGTGGCAGTAAGGGCGTTCGCACACTACCTACGAGACCTGGCCGCACTGATCGATCCCGGCCGGGGGTGGTACGCGGTCTTCCGCACGCGCGATCCCGACGGCATGCGCGCCTGCTTCGAGGGCTCCGAGGTGCCGCCCTGGGACGTGGTCGAATCGTTGCTCCAGGATCTGGCCGCCACTCGGGGTACGGCGTTCGCCGCCGAGGAGTCCGCACGGGCCGCCGCCCTGTGGGCCGCGTCCGTCGCCGCGCACGACGGGCGGCCCGGCGGCCGGGAGGAACTCGCCGGACGGCTGGGCGTGATGCACCGTGAACAGGCCGGTGCCGCCTGGCGCTTGAGGGAGGCCGGAGCCGGGGCGCCGGACGGGGACCCGGACGCGATGGCCTGGGCGAGGGACGACCACGCCCGCGCCTCGGCCCGCTGCACGGAACTGCGGAACAGGCTCGCGGCGGTGGAACAGCGCTCGCCCGAACAGCGCTTACCCGAGAGGCAGTTCGGCGCGCAGGGCGGAGATGGACCGGAAGCCGGTGCCGAGTCCGCGACCGCCGACCCCCGCTCGCCGTCGGGCCCCCTGACCGCAGGGACGGACCCCGGTCCGGGGCAGAGGAGCGGAACCAGGCGGAGGAGACCGCGCGGGGCACGCTTCGCGGGGCTGGACGTCGAGGACGGACCGCAGGCGAACCCGGTACCGGCGGGCACGACCGAAATGCCCGCTCCCGCACCGGACATGGCCCGCCCGCTCGGGGCCCGCTTCGGCGGTGCTCCGGCCGGGGACGGCGTCCGGCACGCTGCCCCGCGCGCCGGCGCTCCCGACCTCGCGGCGAGACGTGCCGCCGAGGACGCCGTCGCGCTGCTCGTGCGGCTCCGCGCGGACGGCCGCAGCGGTGAGGCGCACGTCGTGCTCTGCGAGGCGGCCGGCCGGCCCGCCGCGCACCTGCCGGTGCTCGCCGACGCCTTGGACGGGGCCGGGCTGGCGGCCGACCGGGCCACCCTGCTGTGGGAGGTCTCCTCCCTGCCGCCCGCCGAACTCGCCGCAGCCGCAGGCGCGCTGGCGGCCGCCGGCCGGACGGAGGACTGCGGGCACCTGCTGCGGCAGGGAGTGGCACGGCCCGCCGGGGAGATCGCCGACGCCGTGGTCGCGCTCGACCGGGCG
Source organism: Streptomyces sp. NPDC001822 (assembly GCF_042892135.1). Classification (NCBI taxonomy): domain Bacteria; kingdom Bacillati; phylum Actinomycetota; class Actinomycetes; order Kitasatosporales; family Streptomycetaceae; genus Streptomyces; species Streptomyces sp. NPDC001822. The sequence continues at coordinate 258,335 of NZ_JBIATW010000005.1, read as the reverse complement.
GGCCTGGAGCCGGAGGCACGGGCGCTGCTGGGCGCGTTCGTCCGCGCCCGCACCCCGCAGGACGCGGCCCGTGTCGCGGAGGGCGGCCCACCCCATCTCGTCCCCCAACTCCTCGCCGCCGCACGTGAGGTGTCGGCCGCGCGGGAGTGGGACATCGTCCACGCGCTGCGGGTCGCGGGCATTCCGGCGCCCTGAGGGCTGCGGACGGGGCAGCCCGGCCGGAACCCGCGACGAAGCGGAGGATGCCTCCGGCGCCTTCGGGGTGTGGGCGCGGCCACGCGCGCCCCGCCGCGGTCGCCGCCGTTCCGGCACGTCCATCCGGGGCGCCGCCCGTTGCGCGGGGGAGGAGATCATCCGCGGCCTCGACGCCGCACCCCGCTCCTGTGGGCCCGGCAGATGATCTCCCCGCCTTCGGAGGGTGCGGGTTCTGCCGTCCCCGTGGCCTGTGGCCCATGCACGTCGCCAGTGCACACGGCCTTGCGGAGAAAAATCTTCCTCCACCCCCTAGGGTCGGTCGAGGCATAACCACACAAGTGGTACATGTCCCCCCAGTGAAGTGGAGGCACCATGCTTACGCAGGAGATGACTCTCACCGCTACCCCGGCCCAGACCACGACGCTCAGCGCCCTGATGGCGGAGCCCGAGGCAGTCGTCAGCGACGCCCCGCTCTACACCCCCGAAGCGGCGGGCTTCCTGCTCGCGCTTCTCCTCCTGTCTCCCAAGGAGCCGAAGGAGTCCCGGGGCAAGTGAGTTCCCACTCCGCTTTCGCCGAGGCGGCTGACGCCCTGGCAGGCAGCGTCCTCGGTGCCCTCAACGGCACCGGGGACGCTGTGCAGCCCGCGCGGTTCGTCGACGACGCCCCCGACACCCTCGCGGCGCTGGCCGCCGTCAGGGTCCTCGGGGCCGACCTCTTCAGCCCCCACCTCCTGACCGGGCAGCCCTTCGAGACGCAGGACGCCGCCGTGGTCGCCAAGGCGTTCGACGCCTTCCCCGCGTCCGGCACCACCGAGGAGCCGGTCGTCGCCCGGCGGGACAACGCCACCGCGGTCCTGCTCGCCCGGCTCGCGGGTGACGAGACCCTGCGCGCACTCGCCCCCGAGCCGCGGGACACCGCGCAGCTCGCCGGTACGGAGGACTGGAGCGCCTGGTCCGTCCGCATGGCCCAGCTCGCGCCGCTCGCCACGACCGGTCTCGACGGCCCGGTGCACGAGGCCGCCCGTCGTGGTGCACTGCCGCTGAGCCGGGGCATCAGCCGCTCCATCCTGAGGCGCGACTTCCCCACCGCCGTGCGCCTCGTCCGCTGGCTGGCGTGGCTCCGGCACGAGGGCGTGGCTCTCCCGCTCGACCCGGACGTCGCCGCGGAGCACGTGCAGCTGGTCGGCGGCGCGGGCCCGCGCGCCGCGCTGGACCTCGCGATCGCCCGTCACTTCCTCGAATCCCGGCCCGGCACACCCCCTGAGGCGGCACGCACATGACGACGATCCCCGAGCCCGTCACCCGGGCGGCGCGCAGCATGGCGGACAGGGCCCTCTCGTGGCTGCACGCCAACCGGGACCTCGGTGGCCTCCCACCCGGCACCACCGAGACGATGGCCGACCCCGACAGCGTCTACAAACCCCTCGGGGAGACGACGCTCGCGGCCTCTCTCATCCTGCGCGACGGCGTCGCCGGGCCCGGGCGCCTGGCGGCCGCCCAGAGCCTGATGGACTTCACGTGGGAGCAGTTCCGCCAGGGCGACATGATCTACGAGCGCCAGCTCCGCCACGCGCTGATGACGGACCCGCTGGAGATGTACGCCCCCTTCGTGCGCTGCGGCTACCGTCACGCCGAGCTCGACCGGCTCCTCGCCCACCGGTCCCGCATGCGGTCGGTGCACAGTGTCGAGGTGCTGCCGAACCGCAGGCTCGCCGTCGCCAACGCCGCCCGGGTCGTCGGCCTCGACCATCCCGACGACCCGAAGGCGCTCGCCGCCGCCACCTGGCTCGGGGCCAGGCCGGAGCCGTGGGCCATGAACTGGATCACGGCCTACGCCGTGACGCACACGGTCTTCCACCTCACCGACTGGGGCGGGAACCCGGCCGGGCTGCCGCCCGAACTCGCCGACTACGTACGCACCTGGCTCCCCGTGTGGATCGACGTGTGGCGTGAAGTGGGCCAGTGGGACCTCGTGACGGAACTGCTCGTCGTCGGCGCCTCGATCGAGGACCCGTACTGCCGGCCGGAGGACTGGGAGGCCGTCGCGGCGCTCCAGCACGAGGACGGCCTCGTGCCCCGCGACAGCGATCCCGTCGACGACGACCCGCAGCAGCGGTTCACCGACCATCAGCACACGGTCGTGGTCGCCGCCGTCGCCGGCTCCGTCGCACTCGCCCGGGCGGCCGGTCAGCGGTGACAGCGTGACGCGGTCCCCGCTCAGCGAGCGTCTCCGGCCCCTGCTGACCGCCGCCGAAGGACCGGCGGCCGCGGTCGCCGCGGTACGGGGGGCCGAGTGCGCGGTGCTCTGCCGCGGCCCGGTGGACGAGAACAGCAGATTCGAGACGGGCTCGCTGACCAAGACCTTCACCGCCCTGCTCCTCGCCGAACTGGCCGCCCGGGGTGAGGTCCGTTACGGCGACCGGGCCGACCGCTATCTCCCCTTCCGGCTGCCCGGGCCGCCCCTCACCCTTCTGCACCTGGCCACCCACACCTCCGGCCTGCCCCGGCTGCCCCCGGGGCTGTTGCCCCGGGCGGTCCGCAGCGGCTGGCTCAGCAACCCGTACGCCGGATTCTCCGAGGGTGACCTGCTGGCCTCCCTGCGCCGTACCCGGCCGCGCCACCGGCCGGGCACCCGCGTGCTGTACTCCAACTTCGGCGGAGCCCTGCTCGGCCACGTACTCGCCAGGGCGGCGGGTGGCGGCGGGGGCGACTACGCCGGCCTCCTGGCCGACCGCGTCACCGGACCGCTCGGCCTCACCCGCACCGACTGCGACCCCAACAGGCCACAGGTGACTGGCTATTGGCGCGGTCGCGCCCGTCCGGTGATGCTGATGCCGGGGCTCACGGCCGCCGGGGCCGTGCGCTCCAGCGCCCGAGATCTCCTGCGTCTCCTGGGGCTCCTGCTCGACCCCGGCTCCGTGTCCGACCCCTTCCTGCGCACCGCGCTCACCGAGGTCCAGCGGCCCCGGCTCGGCGTGCCGAGGACCGGTTCGCGCATCTGCCTCATCTGGAACCTCCGGCCGCGTCCCGACGGCGCACTGCTCCACCACTCCGGGGGCACGCGCGGATTCACGGCGTTCGCGGGGTTCCACCCGGTCTCCGGTACGGGGCTCGTCGCCCTGACGAACTCGGCCCCGACCCCCCTCGCGCCCTTCGTCCAGGCCGCTTACGGGGCCCTGGGCGCACTGGGCCGGGGGTCCGAGGACCGAGCTGGACCGCTCGGGTGTGAAACATGATCGACTCCGCCGGTTCACGGCGATGGTCTTGCCCCGCTGTGTGACGGGGCTTACGTTCTCCTCCTATGCACCGTGTCTACGGGCGTAGAGAACGCGTAGAGGCTCTCTGACGCCGCGTCGAAGGAGCAGCTCATGTCCCACGTCGTACGCGCCGCACTCGTCCAGGCGACCTGGACCGGCGACACCGAATCCATGATCGCCAAGCATGAGGAACACGCTCGCGAGGCAGCCCGGCAGGGCGCGCGGATCATCGGGTTCCAGGAGGTGTTCAACGCCCCCTACTTCTGCCAGGTGCAGGAACCCGAGCACTACCGCTGGGCCGAACCCGTGCCGGACGGTCCGACGGTCCGGCGCATGCAGGACCTGGCCCGCGAGACCGGCATGGTGATCGTGGTGCCGGTCTTCGAGATCGAGCAGTCCGGTTTCTACTACAACACCGCGGCCGTGATCGACGCCGACGGCTCGTACCTCGGCAGGTACCGCAAGCACCACATCCCGCAGGTCAAAGGGTTCTGGGAGAAGTACTACTTCAAGCCCGGCAACGCCGGCTGGCCGGTCTTCGACACAGCCGTCGGCAAGGTGGGCGTCTACATCTGCTACGACCGGCACTTCCCCGAAGGATGGCGCCAACTCGGACTCAACGGGGCGCAGTTGGTCTACAACCCGTCGGCGACCTCACGGGGGCTCTCCGGCCATCTGTGGCAGCTGGAACAGCCCGCGTCGGCCGTCGCCAACGAGTACTTCGTCGCCGCGATCAACCGCGTCGGCCAGGAGGAGTACGGCGACAACGACTTCTACGGCACCAGCTACTTCGTCGACCCGCGCGGACAGTTCGTGGGGGACGTCGCGAGCGACAAGGAGGAGGAACTCCTCGTGCGCGACCTTGACTTCGGACTGATCGAGGAGGTCCGCAACCAGTGGGCCTTCTACCGGGACCGAAGGCCCGACGCCTACGAGGGGCTGGTGGAGCCGTGACCGGGCTGCACGAGCGCCACCTCGCCGTCAGCCCCGCATGGCTGGCGCTCTACTACCGCCGGCCCCTCGAACTCACCCACGGCGAGGGCCGGCACGTCTGGGACGCGGACGGCAACCGCTACCTCGACTTCTTCGGCGGCATCCTCACCACGATGACGGCGCACGCCCTGCCCGAGGTGACCAAGGCCGTCACCGAGCAGGCCGGCCGCCTGATCCACTCCTCGACCCTCTACCTCAACCGCCCGATGGTCGAGCTCGCCGAGCGCATCGCCACGCTCTCCGGAATCCCCGACGCGCGGGTCTTCTTCACCACCTCGGGCACCGAGGCCAACGACGCCGCCCTGCTGCTCGCCACCGCATACCGCGGGTCGAACCAGATCCTGGCGATGCGCAACAGCTACCACGGCAGGTCCTTCTCGGCGGTGTCCATCACGGGCAACAGGGGCTGGTCGCCGACCACTCTGTCCCCGCTCCAGACGCTGTACGTCCACGGCGGGGTCCGCACCCGCGGACCGTACGCCGAACTCAGCGACGAGCGCTTCATCAAGGCCTGCGTGTCCGACCTGGAGGACCTGCTCGGGCACACCCGGGATCCGGCGGCGCTGATCGCCGAACCAGTCCAGGGCGTCGGCGGTTTCACCGCACCCCCGGACGGTCTCTACGCCGCGTTCCGTGAAGTCCTCGACCGGCACGGCATCCTGTGGATCTCCGACGAGGTGCAGACCGGCTGGGGCCGCACCGGAGACCACTTCTGGGGCTGGCAGGCACACGCCGAGAACGGTCCGCCGGACATCATCACCTTCGCCAAGGGCATCGGCAACGGCATGTCGATCGGGGGAGTCGTCGCCCGGGCCGACGTCATGAACTGCCTGGACGCCAACTCCATCTCGACGTTCGGGGGGTCCCCGGTCACCATGGCCGCGGGGCTCGCCAACCTCTCGTACCTCCTGGAGCACGACCTCCAGGGCAACGCCCGGCGGGTCGGCGGGCTGCTCATCGAGCGGCTCCGCGCCGTCGGCGCGGCCTCGGACGCCGTGAAGGAGGTACGCGGCCGAGGGCTCATGATCGGCATCGAGCTGGTGAAGCCCGGAACGGACGAGGCGGACCCCGAAGCGGCCGCCGCCGTCCTGGAAGCGGCCCGCGCCGGCGGGCTGCTCATCGGCAAGGGCGGCGGTCACAACACCAGCGTCCTGCGCATCGCCCCTCCGCTGTCGCTCACCGTCGCAGAGGCGGAGGAGGGTGCGGCGATCCTGGCCGAGGCCCTCCGCGCGGCGGTCTGATCGCAGCGCCCCGCGGCGGGAGTCCCCGCCGCGGGGAACTCCACGTCCACGCACGTACGTCATCGAGCAGCCGGCCCACGGGTACAGGCCCGTTCCGCCACCGCGAGGAGGGGCACATGAACCGCACCGTCATCCACGGCGGACTCGTCGTCACCGCGTCCGACGAGATCCACGCCGACGTACTCGTCGAGGGCGGACGCATCGCCGCCCTCGCCGCCCACGGCACCGAGGCCGCCGCGAGCTGGAGCGCCGACCGCAGGATCGACGCCACGGGGAAGTACGTCATCCCGGGTGGCGTCGACGCGCACACGCACATGGAGATGCCCTTCGGCGGGACGTACGCCGCCGACACCTTCGAGACCGGCACCCGGGCGGCGGCCTGGGGCGGGACCACGACGATCGTCGACTTCGCCATCCAGACCGTGGGCCGTTCGCTGCAGGAGGGGCTGGACACCTGGCACGGGAAGGCCGACGGCAACTGCGCCGTCGACTACGCCTTCCACATGATCATGTCGGACGTGAACGCCTCCTCCCTCAAGGAGATGGACCGCCTGGTGGCGGAAGGCGTCACCTCGTTCAAGTTGTTCATGGCCTACCCCGGCGTGTTCTACAGCGACGACGGTCAGATCCTCCGGGCCATGCAGCGCGCCTCCGGCAACGGCGGTCTGGTCATGATGCACGCGGAGAACGGCATCGCCATCGACGTCCTGGTCGAACAGGCGCTGGCCGAGGGGCGCACCGACCCGCGCTACCACGGCGACGTCCGCAAGGTGGCGCTGGAGGCCGAGGCCACGCACCGCGCCGTCCAGCTCGCCCGGGTCGCGGGATCGCCGCTCTACGTCGTGCACGTCTCCGCCGACGAGGCCGTCGCGGAGATCGCGGACGCGCGCCACAAGGGTCTCCCGGTCTTCGGGGAGACCTGCCCGCAGTACCTCTTCCTCTCCACGGACAACCTTGCCGAACCCGGCTTCGAAGGGGCGAAGTACGTCTGTTCGACCCCGCTCCGCCCCCGGGAACACCAGGAGGCGCTCTGGCGCGGGCTCCGCAACAACGAGCTCCAGGTCGTCTCCACCGACCACTGCCCCTTCTGTTTCTCGGGCCAGAAGGAGATGGGGCGGGGCGACTTCTCGAAGATCCCCAACGGCATGCCGGGCGTCGAGAACCGGCTGGACCTCCTCCACCAGGCCGTCGTGGACGGACACATCTCACGCAGGCGGTGGATCGAGATCGCCTGCGCCTCCCCGGCCAGGATGTTCGGGCTCTACCCGAAGAAGGGCACCATCGCACCGGGCGCCGACGCCGACATCGTCGTCTACGACCCCGCCGCGGAGCAGACCATCTCCGCCGAGACGCACCACATGAACGTCGACTACTCCGCCTACGAGGGGAAGCGCGTGACGGGCCGGGTGGAGACGGTCCTGTCGCGCGGGGTGCCGGTGATCGAGGACCGCGCCTACGTGGGACACGCGGGCCACGGGACGTATCTGCCGCGGGGGACCTGCCAGTACCTGTGACGCGCCGGTGGGGCGGCGGACGCCGACGCGGTGTCGGGGTCCGCCGCCCCCGGAGCGGGACGACGTGCCACTTCTTCCCGGGCTGCTTCGGGCCGGGCTACTTCGGGTCGCGGTTGTACAGCGAGGTGGACCAGAAGTAGCCGAGTGCGGCCAGTCCCAGGCACCAGGCGACGGCGATCCACCCGTTGTCGCCGATCTCGGTGCCGAGGAGGAGTCCGCGCAGGGTCTCGATTGCGGGGGTGAAGGGCTGGTACTCCGCGATCGGCTGGAACCAGCCGGGCATGGAGTCCAGCGGCACGAAGGCGCTGGAGAGCAGCGGCAGGACCATCAGCGGCATGGCGTTGTTGCTTGCGGCCTCGACGTTCGGACTGGACAGGCCCATCCCGACCGCGATCCAGGTCAGCGCCAGGGAGACGAGCGTGAGCAGGCCCAGGGCCAGCAGCCATTCCACCGCGGTGGCGTCGGTGGACCGGAAGCCGATGGCCACCGCAACGGCCCCGACGGTGACGATGCTGAGCATGCACTGCAGGACGCTGCCGACGACATGCCCGATCAGCACGGATCCGCGGTGGATCGCCATCGTGCGGAAGCGGGCGATGACCCCCTCGGTCATGTCCATGGATACCGACACCGCGCTGCCGATCGTGGTGCCGCCGATCGTCAGCAGCAGGATGCCGGGGACGATGTACGAGAGGTACTCGGACCGGTCCGAGTCGCCGCCCCCGATGCCGGCGCTCATGGTGTCTCCGAAGATGTAGACGAAGAGCAGGAGCAGCATGACGGGGGTGAGCAGCAGGTTCAGGGTGAGCGACGGGTAGCGGCGCACGTGCAGCAGGTTGCGGCGCAGCATGGTGGCCGAGTCGCGGGCGGCGAGGGTGAGGCTGCTCATCGGGCTGTCTCCTTGGGCTGGTTGGGGTGGTCGAGGTCGGTCTGTGTGGGGAGGGTGGGGCTGGTGAGGGCGAAGAAGACGTCGTCGAGGTCGGGGGTGTGGACGGTGAGTTCGTCGGCGTGGATGTGGTGGGTGTCGAGGCGGTCGAGGATGGTGCGCAGGTCGTGCTGGCTGCCGTCGGAGGGGAGGGTGAGGGTGAGGGCTTCGTCGTCGTGGGTGGTGGGGGTGAGGGTGGTGACGGCTGTGCGGTAGGCGGTGGGGTCGGTGAAGCGGAGTCGGACGTGGCCGCCGGGGATGAGGCGTTTGAGTTCGGCGGGGGTGCCTTGGGCGGCGATGGTGCCGTTGTGGAGTACGGCGATGCGGTCGGCGAGTTCGTCGGCTTCCTGGAGGTACTGGGTGGTGAGGAGGACGGTGACGCCGTCGGTGACGAGTTGTCGGATGATCTGCCACATGGTGTGGCGGCTGCGGGGGTCGAGGCCGGTGGTGGGTTCGTCGAGGAAGATGACGCGGGGGCTGCCGACGAGGGTCATGGCGATGTCGAGGCGTCGTTTCATGCCGCCGGAGTAGGTGGAGGCGGGTTTCTTCGCGGCATCGGTGAGGTCGAAGCGTTCGAGGAGTTCGGCGGTGGTGCGGCGTCCCTCGGCCTTGGGCAGGTGGTGCAGGTCTGCCATGAGGAGCATGTTCTCCTCGCCGGTGATGAGTCCGTCGACGGCGGAGAACTGACCGGTCACCCCGATCGCCGCACGGACACCGTCCGGTGACGTGGCGATGTCGTGGCCCGCGACCTGGGCCTGTCCGCCGTCGGCGCCGATGAGCGTGGAGAGGATCTTGACGGCGGTGGTCTTGCCGGCCCCGTTCGGACCGAGGAGCGCGAACACGGAACCGGTCGGGATGCGCAGATCGATGCCGTCGAGCACCGTCCTGTCGCCATAGGACTTGCGCAGTCCGACGGCTGAGACGGCGGGCGGGGCGAGATGGCCGTCCGCGATTTTGGATGTGGGCATGACAGAACTGGGCATGTGGCCCTCCGGGGCGAAAAGTGAACTGGCAGGCGGGGTGAGTGAGTCGGCGGCGACCCCTCGTGGGGGTCAGGCCTTGGCGCGGCGGATGTCGATGTTCCCGAACCGGGTGCGGGCGTGGACCTTGACGGTGTCCTCGGTCGTCTCGGGCGTCTCGGACGTGGTGAGGGTGTTGCGCACCTGTCCGGCGCCGGAGCTCGCGTCGATCCACGCTGCCGTGCCCTCCCGGATCCCGACCTCGATGGCGCCGTAGGAGGTCTCCAGCTGAACCGTGCCGCGCGCCACCTCGCCCACGCGCAGCGTGCCGTGCGCCGTGGTCGCGGTGACCGAGTCCCCGGCGCGCCGGACCTCGATGTCGCCGTTGGCGCCGCTCACCCGCAGCTCACCGATCGCGACGTCGACGGTCGTGCTGCCGTGCGAGTTCTTCAGGACGGCGGGTCCGTCGACGAGGCCGACGCGCAGACTGCCGGAACTGGTGGTGATCTCGGCCGCGCCGTCCACCCTGTCCACGGTGATGGAGCCGTGCGACGCGGTCAGTTTCAGCCGGCCGGTGGTGTCGAGGCGTACGTCGCCGGACGATGTCTTCACGCGGACCTCGCCGAGCCGGCCGTCGCCGACGACCTGGGTCCAGGAGCCCGTCACGTCGACGCTCGACCCCGCCGGCAGTTCCACCGAGACGTCGACCGTGCCCGTGCGGCCGAACAGATTGCCCTTGGGGGTCCTGACGTTCAGGGTCCCGCTCGTGCAGGTCACCTCGGTCTGCTCGGCCGCCCGGACGTCCTGGTCCCGCTTCGGGTCGCGGGGCAGTACCTCGACGACGGTGTCGAGGCGGTCGCCCGCGGTGAATCCGATGGAACCGGCGTACACGTGCGCCGTGGCCGAGATGGGCGCGGGAGTGTCGTAAGAAGGCATGGCTGTACCGTCCTCTGTGGTTTCGAAGCATTCCTGCTGGTGGGAGGGGTGCGAGTGATGACGCTGCGGGGGCGGGTGTGCGACTAGCGCACCCAGCCCGTGAAGCTCTGTCCGACGCTCCGGGTCTTCTCCGCCGTGCGCGGCCGGGCTCCGCCGTCGACGGCGGCCGACACCGCACGCACCAGCCACGCGTTGACCGAAAGGCCCTCTCGGTTCGCGGCTTCCTCGGCGCGGGCCTTGAGGTGGGTCGGCAGGCGCAGATTGACGCGGGCCGTGCCGCCCTCGTCGCCGTCCACCGGCGACGGGGCCTGAAGCGGCTCGGCGGCCGCGGCCGGCTGAGTGCCGGTGCCGCCGTCGGTGGGCGGCCGTGTCACCACGAAGTCGGGGTCCAGCCCGCGCAGCCGTACGTCGACCGAGCCCGGGGCGAGTTCACGGGTGATCTCGTCCGTCGCGGCGGAGAGCACGTTCAGCATCGCCAGCCGGGTCGCCGACTCCAGGGGGGCGGTGAGCCGCTCCGCCAGTGCGCGGGCTTCGTCGCCGCCGGCCTCGGCGGCCACCGCGAGTTCACGGCGGAGGGTGTCGACATACGGGGTCAGGTCCATGGCGCCATCATGGCATCACTATGGCGCCATGTGCAACCTCCCTGGCGCCTCTTCCGGCGCCGTTTACCCGCCTGGTGCTCTGACCTGCGAATATGGGCTGGTGTCACCCTGTGTGGGGATGCTTCCGCGTGCCCGATTGCGGGGCCGCTGCTGCGCGGTGGTGCCACCTGGTGCCATGTGGTGCCACCTTGTGCGTCATGTGGCGCCACGCGGTGCCGCATGGGGTGCGGGTGGGTTCCGGACTCACCGCTCGGGACGCATCGTTCCGGACGCATCGTTCCGGACGCACCGAGGGGGACGCACCGCTCCGGACGCGCCGAACCGGATCCGCCGTCGGGCTGGATCCGGTTCGGAGGGCAGTGTGCCGGGATGCCGTCATCTACTCCTGCACGAACGCCAGGAGGTCGGGGTTGAGGACCTCCGGGTGCGTCGAGAGCATTCCGTGGGGGAGGCCCTCGTAGCTCTTCAGCCGGCCGTTGGGCAGCAGCTTCGCGGAGAGCGGGCCGGCGTCCGCGTACGGCACGATCTGGTCGTCGGTGCCATGGGCCACCAGGACCGGAACCTCGATCTTCTTGAGGTCCTCGGTGAAGTCGGTTTCCGAGAAGGCCTTGATGCACTCGTAGTGGGCGTTGGCGGCCCCGCGCATGCCCTGCCGCCACCAGTTGTCGATGAGGCCCTGCGACACCTTGGCTCCGGGCCGGTTGAATCCGTAGAACGGACCCGTGGGCAGCTCGATGTAGAACTGGGCGCGATTCTCGGCGAGGGTGGCGCGGAAGCCGTCGAAGACCTCGATCGGCAGCCCGCCCGGATTCGACTCGGACTTCACCATCACCGGGGGGACCGAGCTGACGAGCACGGCCTTGGCGACCCGCCCTGCCTCGGCACGGGCGACGTACCTGGCCACCTCGCCGCCGCCGGTGGAATGGCCGATGTGCACGACTCCGCGCAGGTCGAGCGCCTCGACCACGGCTGTCACGTCGGCGGCGTACGTGTCCATGTCGTGCCCGGTGGCGCTCTGGGACGAGCGCCCGTGTCCCCTCCTGTCGTGGGCGATCACGCGATAGCCCTTGGAGAGGAAGAACAGCATCTGGTTGTCCCAGTCGTCCCCGCTGAGCGGCCAGCCGTGGTGGAACATGATCGGCTCGGCGTCGCGCGGGCCCCAGTCCTTGTAGTAGATGGTCGTGCCGTCGATGGTGGTGACCGTGCCCATGGTCGATCCTTCCGCTTGAACCGCTGGTGCGAGGAGGGAGACGTGCGGCAGCGCGTCGGCTTGCGGGGGCGGAGCTGCCGCCGCCGGGAGGCGCCGAGACCGCGACCAAACGCCACAAACGATACCGCTAAGTGGCATAAGTCTCATTTCGCGCCAGGTGGCCGTCGAGAGGGCCTCCTGCACGGGTCCGAGCGAGCTCCCGGCGCGGGGGAGAGGGACGTGGGGGCGGCGTTCACCCGCCCGGACCGCCTGACAGTGCCGGGCCGTTTCACCGGCGGCAGTGTCGTCAGCGTTCAGCCTCCCTCCTTCTCGAAAGAGTGGTCATGACGCAGCTACGGCACCCCCGGAACCGACGGATCCTTCCTCTCGCACTGCTCCTGCCGGCAGCGGCGCTCATAACCGCCGGCCCCTCCCTGGCGTCCGAGGGTGCCGGTGACACGCGGTCCCACGAGAGTGCGAAGCCGACGGTCGTGCTGGTTCACGGTGCCTGGGCCGACGCCTCCGGTTGGGACGAGGTGACCGAGAGCCTCCAGGCCAAGGGCTATCCGGTGGTCGCCACCGCCAACCCGCTGCGCAGCCTGTCCGGCGACTCCGCCTATCTGGCGGCCCGGCTCAAGGCGATCAAGGGGCCGATCGTCCTCGTCGGCCACTCCTACGGGGGCGCCGTCATCACCAACGCGGCCACCGGCAACCCCGACGTGGAGTCCCTCGTCTACATCGCCGCATTCGCGCCGGACAAGGGGGAGAACACGCTCGCGCTGGCCGCAGAGCATCCGGGAAGCCGCCTCACGGATGATCCTGCCGCGCCCGTCCCCACCGCCCTCGACGCCGTGCCGATCGGCAAGAGCCCCACGGACGTGGACCTCTACATCAAGCCCGACAAGTTCAGCGACGTGTTCCTGAGCAACCGGGTGGACGCGGGCAGGGCCGCCGTCCTGGCCGCGTCCCAGCGCCCCGTCACGCCCGTGGCCGGCGCGGAACCGTCCGGGACGCCCGCCTGGAAGACGATCCCGTCGTGGTACCTCGTCGCCACGGACGACCGCACCATCGGTACCGAGAACCTGCGCCACATGGCCCGGAGGGCCGGCTCCACCACCGTCGAGGTGGACGCCCCGCACGCGGTACTGGAGACCGACCCCGGCGCCGTCACCGACCTGATCCTGCGGGCCGCCCACGACAGCGGCCCGGCCCTCGCCAGGACCGGCATGTCCACGCAGGCCACCGCGCTCACCGGCGCGGCGCTCCTCGCACTCGTCACGGGCACGGCCCTGGTGCTCGGCGGCCGCCGCTCGAAGCGGGTCTGAGCCCCGCCGCTCGCCGTACGCCGCCCCGCCCCGCCCCCGTCGTCCACCACGGACCGGGGGCGGGGCGCGGTCGTGTACGACACGCCGGAACCTCCCCCGGAGCGCCGCTCCCTCCTGCACCGTCCCCTCCCGGTGCTCCCTTCGGGCGCCGTGTCACCCCGCCTCGCGCCCATGCCCGGGACACCGGGCGCATCGCGCGTAGAGTGCCCCTTCCCAAAGCCCGCCCACGGGTCCAGGATTGTCCCCCCGCGACTCGCCTTCGGGCGGGGCCGCGGTACCGGGCCGGCCGCTGCCCCGTGTGGAAAGCTCACCCGGAGCGGACCACCGAGGCGTCGCCCCGCAGTCCTTCCTCCGGCGTGCCGCCGCCGGGCCGGCGTCCGTCGGCGGGAAGCGCGTCCTCGGCCCGGGCACGGCGGTCTCACCCGCGCGCCATGTGTCAGTACTTCGAGTAGGAGCATCTGTCATGGATTTTGGACTCGTCCTCCAGACCGACCCGCCCGCCTCGGCCGTCGTCGGACTCATGCGCCGCGCCGAACGGAACGGATTCCGCTACGGCTGGACCTTCGACTCGGCCGTGCTGTGGCAGGAACCCTTCGTCATCTACAGCCGCATCCTGGAGCACACCGAACGGCTCGTCGTGGGGCCGATGGTGACCAATCCGGGCACCCGTACCTGGGAGGTCACCGCCTCGACCTTCGCCACCCTCAACGACATGTACGGCAACCGCACCGTCTGCGGCATCGGCCGCGGGGACTCCGCGATGCGCGTGGCCGGGCGCAGGCCCAACACCCTTGCCAGGCTCGGCGAGGCCATCGACGTCATCCGCGACCTGGCGGAGGGGCGCGAAGCCACCGTCGACGGGCAGCCGGTGCAGATCCCCTGGGTGAAGGACGGCAGCCTGCCGGTCTGGATGGCCGCCTACGGACCCAAGGCCCTCGCGCTGGCCGGGCAGAAGGCCGACGGCTTCATCCTCCAACTGGCCGACCCCTACCTCACGGAGTGGATGATCAAGACGGTGCGGCAGGCGGCCGCCGACGCCGGACGCGACCCGGATTCCGTCACCGTCTGCGTGGCCGCGCCCGCCTACGTGGGCGAGGACCTGGACCACGCCCGCGAGCAGTGCCGCTGGTTCGGCGGGATGGTCGGCAACCACGTCGCCGACCTCGTCTCCCGCTACGGGGAGCACTCCGGCCTCGTGCCCGAGGCGCTCACGGCCTACATCGCCGGACGCTCCGGATACGACTACAGCCATCACGGCCGCGCCGGCAACCCGGACACGGCCTTCGTCCCCGACGAGATCGTGGACCGCTTCTGTCTGCTCGGGCCTCCCGAGGCACACATCGAGAAGCTCCAGGTCCTGCGCGACCTGGGCGTCGACCAGTTCGCCGTGTACAACATGCACGACGCACGGGAGGCGACCATCGACGCCTACGGCTCCACGATCATCCCCGCGTTGTCCGCCTGACGCCCTTCACCCACCCGCAGCGGCAGTCCAGGCACCACGCGCCCGCGCCCCGCACGGCACCTCTCCCGAGCGAAGGGTCACGCCACCATGACCGCTACCGTCCCACCTGTTCCACCCGTCCCGCCGTCACCGTCCGGCGGGCGGATAACCGACCCGTCGGGCCGGATCGAACTCGCCCCCGGATCAATCCCCGACGACCCCCGCTTCGTCAACGACGATCTGCTGCCGGTGCCTCTGGAGCGGCGCCGCTGGACGACGTACAACTTCGCGGCCCTGTGGATCGGGATGGCGCACAACATCCCGTCCTGGCTGCTGGCCTCCGGACTCGTCGCGCTCGGGATGGACTGGAAGCAGGCGGTCCTCACGATCGCGCTGGCCAACCTGATCGTGCTGGCCCCGATGCTGCTCACCGGCCATGCAGGCCCCAAGTACGGCATTCCGTTCCCCGTCCTGGCCCGGGCGTCGTTCGGCCTGCGTGGCGCCAATCTGCCGGCCCTGATCCGGGCGGGTGTCGCGTGCGCGTGGTTCGGCATCCAGACGTGGATCGGCGGCGTCGGAATCTTCACGCTGCTGGGCAAGATGTTCGGCGGCTGGGCGCGGGCCGGTGAGATCGGTGGCCAGCCGTGGACGCTCTGGCTCTGCTTCGTCCTGTTCTGGGTGCTCGAACTCGCCATCATCTACCGGGGCATGGACACCCTGCGCCGTTTCGAGAACTGGGCGGCGCCGTTCGTCATCGTCGGTGCGCTGGTCCTCCTCGTCTGGGTCGCGGTCAAGGCGGGCGGCTTCGGTCCGCTTCTGGACCAGCCGTCGGCCCTCGGGTGGGGCGCGGACTTCTGGCCGGTCTTCTTCCCCTCGCTGATGGGCATGATCGCCTTCTGGTCCACGCTCTCCCTGAACATCCCCGACTTCACGCGCTTCGGTTCCGGTCAACGGGCCCAGATCCGGGGGCAGTCGCTGGGCCTGCCCACGACGATGACGCTCTTCGCCCTGCTCTCCGTCCTCGTCACCTCCGGCTCGCAGGCCGTGTACGGGGAGGCGATCTGGGACCCGGTGCAACTGGTGGCCAGGACGGACAACGTCTTCGGGCTGCTCTTCGGCCTGATCACCGTGCTGGTCGCGACGATCTCCGTGAACCTCGCGGCGAACGTCGTCTCACCGGCGTACGACCTGGCGAACCTCGCGCCGAAGGTCATCAACTTCCGTACGGGCGCCCTGATCACGGGGGTCGTCGGTGTCCTGATCATGCCGTGGAAGCTCACCGAGACACCCGAGCTGTACATCTTCACCTGGCTGGGACTGGTCGGCGGTCTGCTCGGCACGGTCGCCGGCATCCTCATCGCCGACTACTGGATCATCCGGCGCACGGTCCTCGACCTGCCCGACCTCTACCGGCCCGGAGGCCGCTACTGGTACACCGGCGGGTGGAACTGGCGCGCCGTGGCCGCCTTCGTGGCCGGCGGCGTACTCGCCGTCGGCGGCTCCCACTCGGCGCCCGGCAAGGGACCGTTCCCCGCCGACGGGCTGATCCCCTTCCTGAAGCCGCTCGCCGACTACGGGTGGGCCGTCGGCCTGGCCTCCTCGCTGGTGCTGTACGTGCTGCTGAGCCCGGGCGTCAGGAAGGAACCGGTGTCCGGCCCGGCGGAGCACTGACGCCGGCCGTCTCCTCCGGGGGCGGAGCGGCCGTGGGCAGGAGGTCCGCTTCGGACAGGCGTGCGCGTGTACGGAGGGTGAGGTCAGGCGCTGTTTTCGGCTACGGAACGTCGGGGAGGGGTGCCCCTGAAGATCACCGGAACTCACCGGGAGCACCGGAACTCACCGGAGACAGGGGAGAGATGAACAAGCACTTCAAGGGGAATGCCCTCCGTGCTCTCGCGCGCACCGCCGTCGCGGGCCTGACCCTCGCACTCGCCGTGCCGGCGACATCGGCCGTTGCCGTCGCGCCCGCCGCCACACCGCCGGGACTGTCCTGCGACACCGGCAAGCACGCGATCGACGACTACACCGGCTACGCGCTCTGCAGGAACAACGGCTCGTCCACACAGACCTTCTGGGTCCACCTGGTCTGCGGCTGGTCCCCGGACGTCGACGGGGAGCGCGTCACACTGAGTCCCGGCCAGTCCGGTCAGTCGACCGCCCACTGCGCCGGGCTCGGCACGGGCATCGGCGAGATCCACGTCCGTCCGTAGGACGCGCCGGAGGCCGTGCGCCCGTCTTCCGCAGGGCTACGGGGAGACGGGCCGCGTGCCTGGTGCGGCGTGCTTGAGCAGGCCTCCACGCCTCGTTACTCTCCAGTAGACCCGCTCGGGCGGTCCCGGGGCGGCCCCGGGACCGGTGCACGGGCGCACGCGAGGAGGCGGCAGCGATGTCCTCAGCAGACCCCACGGAGCGGACCGGGCCGTTCAGGCCGGAAGAGCCGTGCACCGCGGAGCCCGGCCTCACCGACAGCGTGCGGGCACTGGCCGAGGGCCGGACGACCTCCTCGGCCCTGGTCGCCGCCGCCCTCGCCCGCATCGAGGCGAGCCGCCACACCCTGAACGCCTTCCGACAACTGCGTACGGACGCGGCGCTCGCCGAGGCCGCCGACGCCGACCGGAGGCTCGACGCCGGGGAACGGCTCCCGCTGCTGGGAGTGCCGGTCGCCGTCAAGGACGACACCGACGTCGCGGGCATGCCGACCTACTTCGGCTGCGACGGCGCGCTGCCGCCGGCCACCGCCGACAGCGAGGCGGTCCGCAGGCTGCGCGCCGCAGGGGCCGTCGTCGTCGGCAAGACCAACTCCTGCGAGCTGGGCCAGTGGGCCTTCACGGAGGGGCCCGCCTTCGGCTGCACCCGCAACCCCTGGAACACCGCGCACACCCCCGGAGGCTCCTCCGGGGGGTCCGCCGCCGCCGTCGCGGCCGGGCTGGTCCCCGCCGCGCTGGGCTCGGACGGCGCGGGCTCCATCCGCATCCCCGCGGCCTGGACCCACCTCGTCGGGATCAAGCCCCAGCGCGGCCGGGTCTCCGTCCATCCCCAGAGCGATGCCTTCCAGGGACTGACCGTCAACGGACCCCTGGCCCGTACGGTCGCCGACGCGGCCCTCCTCCTGGACGCCGCGGCCGGGTCGCACCCCGCGGACCCGCACCGCCCGCCGAGGATCGACGCGTCCGCCGCGGCCCGGCGGGACCCCGGCAGACTGCGCATCGGTGTCGCCCTCAGGCCGCCCCTCACCCTCACCCGCAACGCCCCCCACCCCGAGGTCCTGCGCGCCGTCACCGCACTCGCCGAGGTCCTCGCCCGGCTGGGCCACCACGTCGAGGAGGCCCGCCCCCGTTACGGGCTCATCGGCCTCTCCTTCGTCCCCCGCGCCACCGCCGGCATCGCCGAGCTGGCCGCGCGGCACCCCGAACCGGGCCTGCTCGACCCCCGCACCCGAAGCGCCCTGCGCACCGGAACCCGGCTCGGCGGCCGGGTCGTGCGTGCCGCACGCGCCCGGGAGGTCCGCCAGCACGCGAGGCTCGGCGCCTTCTTCGACACGGCGCGCGGCGGCCACGGCTACGACGTGCTGCTCACCCCCACGACGGCCGCCCCGCCGCCGCGGGTCGGCGCGTTCGACCGCCTGAGCGCCTGGCGCACCGACCTCGCGATGACGTCCGCCTGCCCCTACGCCTGGCCCTGGAACGTCCTCGGCTGGCCCGGGATCAACGTCCCCGCGGGCTTCACCCTCGACGGTCTGCCCATCGGGGCCCAGCTCCTCGGTCCCTCCCGCGGCGAGGCCCGGCTCATCTCGCTCGCCGCGCAGCTGGAGGCCGACCGGCGCTGGTACGAGCACCGCCCGCCGGCCCCGGGTGCACCGCCCTTCGGGCCGGACGGCGTGCGCTGAGCCGATCCGCCCCGCCCGGTGCCGGGGCCCGACCACGCCTTCGCGCCGAAGGACGCGGGCCACTGTGGAGAGGGGGGCGGTCAGGAGATATCTTGATGTCAAGCAATGTTTGCAGACGTGGAGCGGAGCACCCGGTGACTGACTCGACCATCATCTATACGCACACCGACGAGGCCCCTGCCCTGGCGACGTACTCGTTCCTGCCCGTCATCGAGGCCTACGCCTCGACCGCGGGTGTCACGGTCGAGCGCCGCGACATCTCGCTGGCGGGCCGGATCATCGCCGGCTTCCCGGAGCGCCTCGAGGCGGGCCAGCGTATCGATGACGCACTCGCCGAGCTCGGCGAGCTGGCCAGGACTCCCGGCGCGAACATCATCAAGCTGCCCAACATCTCGGCCTCGATCCCCCAGCTGAAGGCCGCGATCGCGGAGCTGCAGGCGCAGGGCTACGCGCTTCCGGACTACCCGGACGACCCGCGGACCGACGAGGACAAGGACGTCCGCGCCCGCTACGACAAGGTCAAGGGCAGTGCGGTGAACCCCGTCCTGCGCGAGGGCAACTCCGACCGCCGCGCCCCCGCGTCGGTGAAGAACTACGCCAAGGCCCACCCCCACCGCATGGGTGCCTGGAGCGCCGACTCGAAGACGAACGTCGCCACGATGGGCGTCGACGACTTCCGCTCGACGGAGAAGTCCGTCGTGATCGGTGAGGCCGGCTCCCTGCGCATCGAGCTCGCGGGCGACGACGGCACCACCACCGTGCTGCGCGAGTCGGTACCCGTCCTGGCGGGCGAGGTCGTGGACGCCGCCGTCATGCGCGTCGCGGCGCTGCGTGAGTTCTTCACCGCCCAGGTCGCGCGCGCCAAGGCCGAGGGCGTCCTGTTCTCGGTCCACCTCAAGGCCACGATGATGAAGGTCTCCGACCCGATCATCTTCGGCCACGTGGTCCGCGCCTTCTTCCCGAACACCTTCGCCAAGTACGGCGACGTGCTCGCGGCGGCCGGCCTCACCCCGAACGACGGCCTCGGCGGCATCCTCAAGGGGCTCGACTCCGTGGACTCCGGCGCCGAGATCAAGGCCTCCTTCGAGGCCGAGCTCGCCGAGGGCCCGGCCCTGGCGATGGTCGACTCCGACAAGGGCATCACCAACCTGCACGTCCCGAGCGACGTCATCGTCGACGCCTCGATGCCGGCCATGATCCGCACCTCCGGCCACATGTGGGGTCCGGACGGCAACGAGGCCGACACCATCGCGGTCCTCCCGGACAGCAGCTACGCCGGTGTCTACCAGGTCGTCATCGACGACTGCCGCGCCAACGGCGCCTTCGACCCGTCGACCATGGGCTCGGTGCCCAACGTCGGGCTCATGGCCCAGAAGGCCGAGGAGTACGGCAGCCACGACAAGACCTTCGAGGTCCCCGCCACCGGCACCGTGCGGGTCGTCGACGGCAAGGGTGAGGTCGTGCTGGAGCAGGCCGTCGGCGCCGGCGACATCTTCCGGATGTGCCAGACCAAGGACCTCCCCATCCAGGACTGGGTCAAGCTCGCCGTCACCCGCGCACGCGCCACGGGCAACCCGGCCGTGTTCTGGCTCGACGAGGGCCGCGCGCACGACGCCAACCTCATCGCCAAGGTGAACACCTACCTGGCCGACCACGACACCGACGGCCTGGACATCTCCATCCGTACGCCGGAGGAGGCCACCGCCTTCTCGCTGGAGCGCATCCGCCGCGGCGAGGACACCATCTCGGTCACGGGCAACGTGCTGCGCGACTACCTCACCGACCTCTTCCCGATCCTCGAGCTCGGCACCAGCGCGAAGATGCTCTCGGTCGTCCCGCTCATGAACGGCGGCGGACTGTTCGAGACGGGCGCCGGCGGTTCCGCGCCCAAGCACGTCCAGCAGCTGGTCAAGGAGGACTACCTGCGCTGGGACAGCCTGGGCGAGTTCCTCGCGCTCGCGGTGAGCTTCGAGCACCTGGCCACGACCACGGGCAACGCGCGCGCCAAGGTGCTCGCCGAGACCCTGGACCGGGCCACGGGCACCTTCCTCAACGAGGACAAGTCCCCGAGCCGCAGGCTCGGCGGCATCGACAACCGCGGCAGCCACTTCTACCTGGCGCTCTACTGGGCCCAGGAGCTGGCCCGGCAGACCGACGATGCCGCGCTCGCCGAGGCGTTCGGACCGCTCGCCAAGACGCTGGCCGAGCAGGAGCAGACCATCGTCGACGAGCTGATCGCCGTGCAGGGCACCTCGGTCGACATCGGCGGCTACTACCAGCCCGACCCCGCGAAGGCGGAGGCCGTGATGCGTCCGTCGGCCACCTTCAACAAGGCCATCGCGACGCTGGGCTGAGCCCGGCCGCCGCGTCCGCGGACGCGGCACCACGCATGACGGCCGCCCCGGCGAGTACCCACCCGCCGGGGCGGCCGTTCGCGTTCCCGGGTGTGTCCCAGGGGCCCCGGGAGGGCCAGATCGGTGACGCCCATGAGCAGGGGGCCGCCTTCCGCGCCCTCCGGCTCGTCGGACTGCCCGGTGTCAATTCCGGACGGTCACGGGGCTGTTCAGTCCCGCTCACCGAGCAGGGCCACCGCACGACGGAACGCACCCAGACAGCGGTCCCAGACTTCTGAGCCGTCCCCGAGTGACAGCAGGAGGGGCCAGAGGTCCGCGGAGAAGGACCGGCTGGCCTCGGCCGGAACGAGGGAGGGCAGGTTGTCGATGGCGATGACATCCACGGGGTGGGGGCTTCCGCGCAGCCGCTCCACGGGGTTGATCCAGTCGGTGGCGTGGTCGTAGACGGGGAGGGCGTTGAGTTCCGAGCCCACGTCGCACGTCACGTCCGCGATCACGGACAGCCGCCGCTCGCTGTCGAGGTCTGCCATCGTCAGGAACGGCGCCACGGGTCGCCGACTGCCGATCGTGTTCACGAGGATGTCGTGCCTGAGCAGTGCGTTACGGTCCAGGTCGCGTGTGTCCTCACATCCCCAACGCGTCGGCTCGATACCGGCCGCCGTGAGTGCGTCACATGCCCCGTGTCCCGAGCGTCCGTCCGCACCGATGACCACGGCGGTGACGTCGCCCGTGTGTCGCCCGCGGGCCAGCCTTCCGTGCAGTTCTGCCCGGGAGCACGAGACGAGCGGCGCTGTGATGACACCCCGGTACCGGAGCACGGCCAGCGCGGCGCCCGCGTATCCCGCCCAGTAGCCGAAGGCGGCCATGCGACGGCCCTCGGCGTCGAGGAGTTCCTCAAGGTCGAACAGAGTGCCGCCGCCGGCCTCGAAGCGCCGCAGCAGTCGCGGCGCCCCGGGCTGCCCCTTGTAGGCGTGGCCGAAGAAGACATGCCGATGGACCAGCGCCGCGGGCTCGTCGGGAAGTTCCTTGAGTCCCAGGACGTAGGCCGTCGAGGGGCAACGCCGTGCCCAGCTTCCCTGCGGCGCGATGACGCAGCCGGCGCCGGCGTACCCATCGATGGGGAAGACGCGCTGCGGTGACTCCTCGACCGTCACGTGCACCCCTCTTTCGATCAGCTTGCGGGCGTCCTCAGGTGTCAGAGCGGCACGCCGTTCCGTCGGCCGGGATTCGTGTCTCAACCAGAGCCGCAGCATGTCAGGCACCGGATCAGTCTCCGACAGGTACGCCCGGGCGCAGGGCCGCCACGCCCATGCGTCGCCCCCCGTGCGCGGGGCTGCCGCTGTCGCGTGCGACGTCGCGTCAACACGCCCCGCCAGGACCACCCGGTAGTGATCTTGCCACCCCTTCGGCCGTGTGACTTGCTGGAGTCATGCGACAACCGTCCGTATCGGACGGTCGGTGAACGACGAAAGGGACGGCCATGAGTACTCCCCAGGCGGAATCCGCAAGCGGCGACACGTTCGAACCCCGGATCAGCACGGTCGCCGGGACCGGGGCCGCGGGGTTCGCGGGGGACAACGAATCGGCTGTCGCCGCTCAGTTGAACCGGCCGTACGGAATCGCGGTGGACGGCACCGGCACCCTCTACCTCTCCGACTACAGCAACCACCGGGTCCGGAAGATCACGACGGACGGGAAGATCAGCACGGTCGCGGGGGCCGCAGCCGGCTACCGGGGCGACGACGGCCCCGCCGCCCTGGCTCTGTTGAACTGCCCGCGCGACATCGCCGTGGACAGTGCCGGCAGCGTCTACGTCACGGACTCCGCCAACAACCGGGTCCGGAAGATCACGGCCGACGGGAAGATCAGCACGGTCGCCGGCACGGGCGCCGCGGGGTTCAGCGGCGACGGGGGTCCGGCCGTCAAGGCCCAGCTGAACTACCCGTTGGGAGTGGCGGTGGACAGCACCGGCGCCCTCTACATCTGCGACCACAGGAACTCCCGGATCCGGAAAGTCGCAGCGGACGGGAAGATCAGCACGATCGCGGGGAGCGGGGTCGCGGGATTCAAGGGAGACGGCGAACCGGCGGTGGCGGCTCAGCTGAAGACCCCGTACGCGCTGGCGGTGGACGGGTCGGACGAGCTCTACATCGCCGATGCCGGCAACCACCGGGTACGGAAGGTCGCGTCCGACGGGACGATCAGCACGGTCGCGGGGAGCGGCGTCGCAGGCTCTAGCGGTGACGACGGCCCGGCGACATCGGCCAGGCTGAACTTCCCGTTGGGCGTGGTGGTGGACAGTGCCGGCACCCTCTACATCTCCGACTACGAAAACCACCGGGTCCGCAAAGTCACCGCCGACGGGACGATCAGCACGGTCGCGGGCACCGGCACCGCGGGATACGGCGGTGACGACGGTCCGGCGGCCCAGGCCCAGCTGAACAAGCCGTTCGGCCTCGCGGTGGACTGCGTCGACACCCTCTACATCGCGGACCACTTCAACAACCGGATCCGCAAGGTCGCCTCGGAGAAGATGGCCGGGCTGCCCGAGTCGGGCACGGTGGTGTCCTGGGCCAACGTCCGCAGCAGGCTGCGGATGGGAGTTCTGCGCGAGTCCACCAAGGACGGCGCCGAGATCCACCAGTCCCTCGCCTCTCCCAGGGCGCACCAGCGTTGGCGGCTGCTCGCGACGGGCCAGAACGACGGCGAGGTCCTGTACAGGATCGAGAACACGCGCAGCGGCAAGGTCCTGGAAGTCGTCGGTGGAGGGACGGTGGACGGGGCGGTGGTCGCCCAGCGCGCCTACGAAGGAAGCGGTGCGGACCACCAGCAGTGGAAGCTGATCCCGGTGGGGTCGGTGACCGACACTCCGCGGGTGTACGAGATCGCGAACCGCAACAGCGGTCTGCTTCTGCGCGTCGACACCAACGCCCCTGCGGTGATCAGGCAGTACGGGGCGCAGGGCGACCATCGCGACCGGCAGTGGGAACTGCTCCCCGGGTGAACGCCCGAGTGGTCAGGGGCGAGGAAGCCCCTGACCACTCGGCCCGCGGGTCTACTTGGGATCGGACGGCTTGTCGGCGGTTGCCTTGGGGGGCTTGGGGGGCTGCTCGGCCTTGGGGGCGGCGGGAGCGTCGGGAGCCTTGAAATCATCCCTCTTCGGCGCCTGCAGTCCCTCGTCCTTCTGCAGGTCGCCGTGCCGCGTCACCGTCTCGCTGGATTTCTCCATGCCGGCTGCCGCGGCCGTGGACACCGATCCGGGGTCCTGGGCGTACGCGGCCTGGGTACCGGCGGACGCCTGGGTGGTCTGGACGAAGGAGGCGAGGAAGCCGAGGACGGTCCGCGCTTCGGGTGACTGCTCCCGCACGATCTTCGCCCGGTGGGAGGCACCGTGGATTCCGCTGGTGAACAGGCTCGTGGTCGTGTCGTCGTACGTGTCGTCGTCGGCGTCCTCGAAGTCGACGCCCGCTCCGGGCTGTGGCTTGTCGCGATCGGTGGTCACCGAGAAGAGCCCCGCGCCCGTTCCCGCGGAGTCGAAGACGTTCTTGAACACCATGGTCGTCACCTCTGGTCGTTGTGGCGGCGCCGCCCGCCGGGTCACGGCTGCTTGTACAGCTCTCGTTCGCTGTCGGTCAGGCTCTCGCCGTCGAACATCGTGTGGTGGACCTCCAGGGCGGAGACCACCTCGGCCAGCCCCTTCATGCGGAAGCCCCCGCCCGCCAGGTCGAGGTCTCCGATGTCGCGGGCGACCAACTGGTCGAGGCCGGGATAGTCCCCTTCCTGCGGCGGCGACAGAACGCCCACCGGCACGGCGTACTTCACCGCGAGCAGCCCGGAGAAGGTCACCGGGATCTCGTAGGTGTACTGCTTCAGCGCGCGTCGCTGCGTCACGACGGTCTCCACGCGGGACCCCGGCGGCACCTTGCCGGAGATCTGCGACTTCGAGGCCCAGCTCGTGGTCAGCGAACCGCCTACGGAGGCGGCGATGCCCTGGGCCAGCGCCGCGTTGAGCGCAGCGGTACCGGACGCACTGCCCGTAGTCGTGAAATCCACCGAGCCGGTCATCGAGGCGGACGCGGAGTTCGTCACGCCGTTGGCCACGGTCGTGTCGACCGTGTTGGCGTTGTCCATCCCCACGCTGTCTTTACTGTTCTTGTTGGTCATCGTGTTGGAGCTCTTGTTCGACATGTCGTTCTTGAGCTGGGTCCCCAGCTGCCCCTGCAGGTTCAGACCGAGCTTGTTCTGCAGTTGCAACTGCAGCTGCGCGCTGACGCTGCCGCCGAAGGTGAGCTTGGAATCTCCCGAAAGCGACCACGTGGCACCGTTCGACACGTTGAAGTCGACCGCGTCGGTGAAGGTCATCTCGGACTGGCTTCGGTTGACGTAGGTGCGCGAGGAGAAGGTGTCGGGCGGGGGCTGGGTGATGTTGCGCCGCTCCTCGATCAGCGGTTCCCCGAGGTTCATGTAGGCGAGCCACCCCAGCTGGTACGCGGAGCCGGTGAAGGCACCGAAGCTCGACTTGTTCACGGAGAACCCCACGGGCTTGTGCCGCACCCCGTAGTCGTCGACGTAGACCAGGTTCGGGTGCTCCAGGATGGTCTGCCAGGTCTGCTCGATGTTGAGTTCCCGCAGGTTCTTCTTCGTCAGCGGCCGGCGCTTGGCCCGTTCCAGGTTGTACGCGTTGGAAGGCAATTTCTGTCCTCGACTGATCTGGCCGAAACCCGAACTCGGTGAAATGGAAACAGGAATCCGCACACGCTCCGGCAAATGAAGCTAGCAGGTGGGGAATTTCCCGAGAAGACGCTTTCGGGCATCGTACTCAAACGGGTGATCAAGCTTTTATGGCGCCGGTGATCACCCGATCGGTGACCTCCCGGTGTCCCGCAGTAGTGCTATGACCTCGAATCTTGCCGCTTTGGGGGTATTTGCTTCGGTCGCGCATTCGGTTGCGAAGTCGTTTTTGCTTGCCGGTGACCGAGCGTGCGGTAATGCCGCGTGATAAACCACTTCACTGAGCGTCCGAGGTGTTGTTCTCCACATCAAGAACAGGTGAGGTTTCCGCGATGTACACCCAAGAACGCACGGCAATGGCGAATTTGGTGGTCGGCGGCCCGGTGGCGGTGAACAGCTACGACAACGCGATCGTGGCCGCACTGGTCGAGAACCGGCCGGTCATGCTCGTCCACGCCTTCAACGGGGGCTACCTGCGGCCCGCCGAGCTGAAGGCGGAGAGCCACGACAAGGGCGTCAAGCTGGCCACCGCGCTCGATCCGGCCACCAAGGACGCACAAGGCCACCTCTGGCACATCACCCCCGGCGGCTTCTTCGGTCAGCGCCCGCTGTACTTCATCGAGAGCGCCGCGGGCCAGGTGGCGCCCCAGCCCGCCGCCGGCACAGCCGGGGCCGACACGGGCCGCGGCGACGACGGGACGCCGAAGCCGCAGCGCAGGCGCATCACCGCCCACCAGGACGCCCCCAAGAGCACGGCCGACATCCTCCAGGTCGGCCTGCCCGGCAAAGTGGGCGACAAGTGGCGCGGGAAGAACGGCGCGGTGGAGGACACCCAGCTGTGGGTCGTCACGGTGACGCCGTGGGGAGGCATCACCTTCGTGCCGATCACCCACCCGGACACGATCGTCGGCTTCAAGGACAGCACGGTGGCGGGCGACAGCGAGGCTCGCCTCACCTACAACTGGGGCGGGGACTTCACCGGGACGGTCATCAACACGTTCTACCCCCGGCTGCCCAATGAGTGGGACGTCCCCTACCACCACGTCTTCACGTGATCCGCAGCCCCGTCGCCCCACCCGTTCCGAGCCACCGCACCGACTGCCCGGAAGAGGCACCACGATGCCCGTACCCACGCAAGAACTGAAGCTGGAGATCGTCAACGCCGCCACGGGGCAGGCCCTCGGCGCCAGGGCCGCGCCGGGCGCGGACGGGGCGCTCGTCGTCCGTGACCGTCCCGAGGGCGGACCGGGCCCGGAACAGTGGCAGTTCGTCCCCGTGCAGGCCGCACAGGACGACCCGTCGCATGTGATCCGCAACGCGGTCAGCGGCAAGGTGCTCGACGACCCCGGAGCCAAGGACCGCGGCCTCCGTCAATGGGACGCCGTCGCCAACAAGAAGAGCCAGCAGTGGCGCCTTGTCCCCGTCGAGGGGGAAGCGGGTCTCTACTTCATCGAGGGTGCGGCCGACGGCTCCGTCCTCGACCTCGACGACCCCGGGAAGGACGACACCCGGATCGTCCTCGCCGACTACGACGACGGCGCGGAAAGCCAGCGGTGGCGGCTCGTCCCGGCCGAGCCGGAGCGCGCCAGCGACCTCGCGCTGGACTGGGCGGCGCTCAGTCACTGGAACAGCCGCCGGTCCTGGCGGCTGGCCCACAGGCCGACTGCCCTTCGGCCGGCACCCGACGCCACGCCCTCCTTCAGCAACGTACTGCTGGTCCTGGAACGCTTCGGGAGCGACACGGACGCCGGCGGATGGGGGAGCCAGGGGCTCAACCGGTCTCCCGGCGGGGAACCGGGCTGGTGGGCGGGACCGGGTGCGCGATTCCTCGCCGACCCCACCGGCACCGGACGGCAGGACATCGTCGGGATCAGACACGGAAAGGGCGCTCTGACCTCCGCGAGCAGGGGAGACGGGACGTTCGACGACGAGGAGCGCGTCCTGCACCAACCCGCGCCCTCCCCGAGCCCCGCGGATCTGTGGACCCTCGTGGACGCGGCGGGCGACGGCAATCCCAAGGTCGTGGTGCTCGCCGTCGACGGCGTCCGGGTCTCCTCCCCGGCGGCAGGCGGTACTTTCACCGCGGCCGGCGAGCTCATCCTCAAGGCGTTCGGACACGGCAGGCAGGCCGGCGGCTGGCTGGCCGACAAGCACCCCCGCTTCCTCGCGGACACCACGGGCGACGGCAGACTCGACATCGTCGGCTGCCACGACGACGGCGTCCGGGTATCACTCCAGGACGGCGAAGGGAAGTTCGCGCCGCTCCCGGACGAACCCGCTCTCCGGGCGTTCGGTCACACCGAGGAGGCGGGCGGCTGGCTCGTCGACAAGCACCCCCGCTTCCTCGCGGACACCACGGGCGACGGCAGACTCGACATCGTCGGCTGCCACGACGACGGCGTCTGGGTATCACTCCAGGACCAGGACGGAACGTTCGCCGAACCCCTGTACGTCCTCGACGACTTCGGGGTCGGCCAGGGATGGACCTCGTCCGGGCAACACCCCCGGTTCCTGGTCAGCGTCACCGGTGGCGAAACACCGGACATCGTCGGATTCGGCCGGCAGGGCGTCGTCGTGTCCCGAGGGCGCGGCGACGGCACGTTCGAACCCACCCGTCTCATCCTGAACGACTTCGGGCAAGCCCAGGACTGGACGTGCGAAAAGCACCTGCGGCTCCTCGCCGACGTCACCGGCGACGGCAACCCCGACATCATCGGCTTCGGGAACGAAGGCGTCTGGGTATCGCACAACAAGGGAGACGGCCGGTTCGAACAGGCCCGACTGGTGTGCCGCGGGTTCGGGTACAACGACGACGCGGGTGGCTGGCGAGTCGACCGCCACCACCGCTTCCTCGCAGACGTCACCGGCGACGGACGCATCGACATCATCGGATTCGGCGGTCCGGGCGTGCACGTGGCCCGAAACCTCAACCGCCTCTTCAGGACCCGCTGAACCAGGGCTCACGACCACGTCCGAGCCATGTCTCGGCGGCTGGTGGTTCGGCACCTGGTGGTTCGGCATACCGACGCCGTCGGCCCCGCCCGAGGGCCGGCCGACCTCGACCGCGCGGACACCGGTGAACGGACGACGGCTGTACCTGCCCCGGAAGGAAGCCGGGGCGGATACAGCCGCGCGGGCCCAGCCACCGCGGCTACGGCCCCGCGGACGGAGCCACCGCCGGGACCGCACCCGAGCCCTCGCTCGGACCGTGCCGGTCGCAGCGCACCCGCACCGGGCGGATCAGAACGCGTAGCGGACCGGCATCCAGGGGGTGTGGGTGTGCACCAGCCGCCGGACCGTCTCGACCGCCTCCGCCTTGACGGTGCCGCGGTACCGGACGTTCAGACTGCCGTTCTCCGAGCGCTTGGCCTGCTGGATCTCCGGGCGCCAGATCGCGTCCTCGGCACGCGGGTGCCAGGCCATGTTGACCTCGTGGAGGTCCCGGTTGTGGGTCAGCATGATGACCTCCGCCGCGGCCTGCTCCTTGACCGATTGGGGCAGGACGTTGTCCATCTGCTGGAGCAGTTCCGCCCACGCCTGCTCCCACCCGGGCCTGATGACGACGGGGGAGAGGTTGAAGTGCACTTCGTAGCCCGCCTCGACGAAGTCCGCCGCGGCCTCGATGCGCTGGGCGACCGGACTGGTCCGGATGTCCAGCAGACGTGAGTCGTCGTGCGGCATCAACGAGAAGCGCAGGCGCGTGCGCCCACGCGGGTCGAGCCCCAGGAGGTCGGGATTCACGAACTTGGTCGCGAAGGACGCCTTCGCCGTGGGCCAGCGCGTGAAGGCGTGTACCAGGTCGGCGGTGTTGTCGCTGATCAGCGCGTCGACCGAGCAGTCGTTGTTCTCGCCGATGTCATAGACCCACGCGACGGGGTCGCACTGGTTCGGCTCCTTCTTGGGACCCTGCGCGATCACGTGGCGCCGCAGCCGGCCGATCAGCGCGTCGATGTTCGTGAAGACGGTGACCGGGTTGGCGTAGCCCTTGCGGCGGGGGACGTAACAGTAAGCACAGGCCATGGCGCACCCGTTCGCCGCGCCCGGGGCGATCCAGTCCGCCGACCGGCCGTTGACCCGCACGGTCAGCGACTTCTTCTCACCGAGGACGAGGACCGTGCTCTTGATGCGCACCCAGCGGTCCGCGTTCCCCTTGTTGCCGTGCAGTTCCGGGATGCGCCAGTGCGAGTCCACCGGAACGACCTCGGCGTCCGGATACCGCGCGATGATCTCCCGGCCCCGCACGGAGGCGGCCGCGGCCGCCTCCGCGTGGATCTCCCTGACCGCGAGCATCCTGTGGGCCTCGTCCGAGTCACGGAAGAGAGGCCCCGACGGCACGGGCGCTTCCGGTCCGGCGCGGAGGTCGTCGAGGCCGAACAGCCCGTCCTGCCGCATGTCCGGGCCGCCGGACGAGTGGGGGGTGTGCATGGCTGCTCCAGGCTCGGTGGCGTCAGGACCCACCGTACGAGGAGTGACGAGGGGCCGCGCCGCGCCCTGGACGCGGGCGCGGGGGCCGGGGCTCAGAGCTGGAACTCGGCCGGCGAGAGCCCCAGCGCCGCGCACGCCTCCTGGAGCACCATGTGCTCGGCCTGTGAGAAGTCGCCGTCCGCCCCGGCGACGATGATGCCCGTCTGGACGACGGCCCGGGCCTCGGTCGGCTTCTTGGCCGCCTTGGCGATCTCCTGCATCGCCTCCGCCTTGCCCTGGTGGAAGTCCCGGCTCAGCTGGTCCACATGCTTGTTGAACCGCTGGCGCAGCTGCTCCGGCGGGAAGTTCTGCAGGACGTCGTTGCCGAGGATCAACGACTCCACGTGCTGGCGCTCCGCCGGGTCCACGTGTCCGTCCGCCGCCGCGACGAGGGCGCACATCGCCATGCTCGCGTCCCGGTAGGCACCGCTCTTGAGCTCGGTCTTGAGCGAGGTGAGCTGATTCTTCAGGGTGCCGACCAGCTGGGCGCGCGCGCCGCCGCCGGACCGGGACCCTCCGCGTCCGCCTGCCTGGGCGCGTCCCTGCTGACCCTGCTGCAGAGTCCTGGCCTGGTCCTTGAGCCGATCCCACACTGCCATCTGACGTCACCTCGGTCATCGTCTGAACTGCCGGTCGCGAAGCCTCGCGTGTACCCGGCCCAACGACCCGCGTCGGGTAAAGGTTCCGCAAAGTGCACCGGATCGTGCCGCACCGGACCGTTCCCGCCGGGAGGCGCGCGCGTCCCCTTCGGCCACGGCCCCACCGCCCAGACGCCCCGCCGGTCACGGCCCCGCCGCTCGCAGGCGCGCGTCGCAGCGCTCCCTCCCGCTCGTATCCTCGGCGCATGACGTCAGGCACCAACGGGAGCGGACCGGACCACGTCACCCTCAGGCAGATCCTCGAACACGACGAGGAGGGCGTCCTGCGCCTGCTGCTCGCTCCCGCGGGACAGGACGTGACGGTCCTCGGCGTGATCATCGGCGACGAGGGGCCGGCCCGGGCGCACGCCGGGCGGATCGTGCTGGCGGCGGGAGCGCCGCAGGATCCGCCGGCCGCCGTCACGGCCGTGCGGGAAGCGGCGTGGCGCGGTGCGTCGGCGGTCGTGCTCCGGGAGCGGGAGGGCGCGTCCGTGCCGGCGGAGGCCCTGGCCGCGGCCGAGGAGTGCGCCGTCGCCCTGCTCGTCCGCGCTCCGTGGGCGGACTGGGGCGACGCCCTCGCCCTGATCCGGTCGGCGACCGCCTTCGCCGCGGCCGGGCGCGACGACCTCATGGCGGACGCCACCACCGGGGGCCTGACGGCGCTCGCCTCGGCCACCGCACGGCAGTGCCGCGGCTCGATCACCGTGGAGGACCCGCAGTTCCGGGTGCTCGCGCACTCCGCCACGGGGCCCGAGGCCGACGGGCTGCGCCGGTCCACGATCCTGGGTGGCCGCGTACCGGACTGGAGGGTCGCTGAACTGCGCCGCAGCGGGCTGGTGCACACGCTCCGGACATCGGAGGACGTCATCCACCGGGCCGCCGACGGCGACACCCCCGAACGCCTCGTCGTCGCCGTCCGCAGCGGCGGCGAACTGCTGGGCTCGCTGTGGGCCGCCGCCGACGGGCAACGGCTCTCGCCCGACGCGGCCCACGTGCTCCGGCGTGCCGCCGCCCTCGCGGTGCCCCATCTCCTGCGCCACCGGATGCGCGAGAGCGGCACCGCGCGCAGAGAGGCGCACGCCCTGCGCGGCCTGCTCCACGGAACCGGTGACCGGCGGGCCCACCTGTGGTCGCTCGGCCTGACGCCCGACGTTCCCTGCGCCGTCGTCGTCGGCGTACGCACGCCCCCGGACGAGCCCGGACCCGGGGACCGCACCCTGGAGGCGCTGGCGGTCCAGGCCACCGCCCTCCGGCCCGCCGCCCGTGTCCTGCGCGAGGAGGACGCGATCGCCGTGCTGCTTCCCGGGCACGACGACGGGCGGCCGGGCGACGCCCTCGCCCTGGCCCGGGAACTCGACGCACTCGCCGCCCGGACGCCCGGCGCGGCGCCCGTGTGGATCGGCGCCGGACCGGCGGTCGGGTCGGGTCTCGACGCGACGCGGTCGTACGAGGAGGCCCTGCTGGTCGTGCGCGCGCTCCAGGACCGCGAGGGCCGGCGCCGCGACGCACGCCCCGTGCGCAGCGCCGGGCCCGACCAGGCCGGAGCGACGGTCGAGGCGCTGCGCATGCTCGACGCGGTGCGACCCGTGTGGGAGTCGGGCAGCGGGCCCGTGCACGAGCTGATCCGCGAGGATCTCGCGGCGGGTGGCGAACTGGTGCGCTCCCTCGGTGCCTACCTGGAGACGCCGGGGGACATCGCCTCGGCCGCCCGGCGCCTGACGCTCCACCCGAACACGCTCAGATACCGGCTGCGGCGCGTCCGCGAACGCTTCGGCGTCGACCTCGACGACCCCGACACGCGGCTCGTCCTCACGCTCGCCGTGCGCCTCAGCGGGATGCCGTGAAGCGTTCCGCCACCCTCTGTGTCCGTCCCGCCAAACCCCCGGCGCCGCTTTGTGCGCGCCGACGAAGACGGGCGGAGGCACGGCGGACAGTCTTGATCCGTTCCGCCGCGCGCTCCCCGGCGTGTGGCACGGCCTCACCGGAAAGCCCTGCCGTGACCTCTGCGCACACGTTCCCGACCGGACCCGCCGTCCTCCCGCCCGCGCACCGCGTTCCCGCGGTGCTGCGCCGGGCCCTCGCCACCGGGCTGGTGGGGGAGGGGCAGCCCGTCGCCGGGTTCCTCGACACGGACGGCATCCGCGCCTCGGTCGCGAGCCTCCAGGAGGCGTACGCCCACGCCCCCGACGTGCTCCACACCTTCGCCGTCAAAGCGGCCTCCCTGATCCCCGTGCTCCGGCTGCTCGCCCGGCTCGGCATGGGATGCGAAGCGGCCGGCCCGGGAGAACTGCGCCTCGCGCTCGAAGCCGGTGTCCCTCCGTCCCGGATCGTGCTCGACTCGCCCGCCAAGACCCGGCAGGAGATCAGCGAGGCGCTCACCCTGGGCGTGGCGCTCAACGCCGACAACCTCGACGAGCTGCGCCGCGTCGACGCGCTGCGTCCCGCCCACAGCGCCTCCGTCATCGGTCTGCGGGTCAACCCCCAGGTCGGCGGCGGATCCATCGGGGCGATGAGCACCGCGACCGCGACATCGAAGTTCGGTGTGGCGCTGCGCGACCCGGGTGCCCGCGACCGGGTCGTGGCGGCGTTCGCCGAGCGCCCCTGGCTGACCCGGCTGCACGCGCACGTCGGTTCCCAGGGGTGCCCGCTCGAACTCATCGCCGAGGGCGTCGCGGAGACGTACCGGCTGGCCGAGGAGATCAACGCCACGCTCGGCGCACGGCAGATCACCAGCCTCGACATCGGTGGCGGGCTTCCCGTCAACTTCGACGACGACGCGACGAGGCCGACCTTCGCCGACCACGCCCGTGCCCTCGGCGAGGCCGCGCCCGGCCTCTTCGACGGCCGCTACGCACTCGTCACGGAGTTCGGCCGGTCGCTGCTCGCCAAGAACGGGTTCATCGCCGCGCGCGTGGAGTACACGAAGGAAGCGGGCGGCCGGCGCATCGCCGTCACCCACGCGGGAGCGCAGACCGCCACGCGCACCGTGCTCATGCCCGAGGCCTGGCCCCTGCGGGTGGGCGCCTTCGACGCCCACGGCGATCCGCGGACCGGACCGCCCCTGCCCCAGGACATCGCCGGGCCGTGCTGCTTCGCCGGTGACGTCGTCGCCCACGGCCGCGAACTGCCCGAGCTGGTGGAGGGCGACCATGTCGTCCTGCACGACACCGGCGCCTACTACTTCTCGACCCCCTGGGCGTACAACAGCCTTCCCCGTCCGGCCGTGTACGGCTTCACGGCCGGACGGGGCGGCGAGGTGCGGCTGGTCACCGTGCGGGCGCCGCAGACGCTGGACGAGATCGCCGCGGAGAGCGGGCTCGCCCACGCCGACGCCCTGGACGGCCCCGACGCTCCGGACGGGTCCTGAGCCCCGGCCGTCACGGATCTACGGCACGCGCGCCGTCCACTCCGGGCTGCTGAACTTCGTGGCGGCCAGTTCCTCGGCGCGCGCCAGCTCCGCCTCGGTCACCCGGCCGGAGGCGAGTCCGTAGCGGTCGCGGAAGGAGTCCACCATGCGGTCGATCACCGTCTCCCGGGGCAGACCGGTCTGCCGGCGCAGCGGGTCGACCCGCTTCTTCGCGGACGCTGTGCCCTTGTCGGACATCTTCTCCTTGCCGATGCGCAGGACCTCCAGCATCTTCCCGGTGTCGATGTCGTAGGACATGGTGACGTGATGCAGGATCGCGCCGGGGCCGCCGTCCGGTCCGACCATGCGCTTCTGCGCGGCCCCGGCGATCTTCCCGACCTCTGTCGCGATGTCGTTCAGCGGCTGGTACCAGGCCTTGATGCCCATGTCCCCGAGCGCCTCGAGCACCCACTCGTCCAGATAGGCGTACGAGTCGGCGAACGACAGTCCCGAGACCAGGGAGGCCGGGACCGAGAGGGAGTACGTGATGGTGTTGCCGGCCTCGACGAAGGTCGGGCGGCGAAGACACTACAAGCCTGCGTGATCATGGGCAAGCGCCTGCTCCCGCCGGTTACCACCAACACCCGGCGGGGTGCTTACGGCACCCGCGCGGTCCACTCCTCAGTGGCGAACTTCGTCCCCACCAGCTCCTCCGCCCGAGCCATCTCTGCCGCTGTGACATTGCCGGTGGTCAACCCGTAGCGGTTACGGAAGGAGGAGATCATGTTCTCGATCACCTGCTCCCGGGCGAGGCCCGTCTGGCGGCGGAGAGGGTCGACGCGCTTCTTGGCGCTCTTGGTGCCCTTGTCGGACATCTTCTCCTTGCCGATGCGCAGGACCTCGAGCATCTTGTCGGCGTCGATGTCGTACGACATGGTCACGTGGTGCAGGACGGCTCCAGGACCACCGTCAGGACCGACCATCCGCTTCTGGGCGGCGCCGGCGACCTTGCCGGCGTCGGTGGCGATGTCGTTGAGGGGCTGGTACCAGGCCTTGATGCCCATGTCGCCGAGTGCACCCAGGACCCAGTCGTCCAGATAGGCGTAGCTGTCGGCGAAGGAGAGGCCCGAGACCAGCGACTCCGGCACGGACAGCGAGTACGTGATCGTACTCCTGGGCTCTACAAACATGGCACCACCACCAGAAACGCGGCGAACCACGCTCATACCGTGCTTTGCCGCACCATCGGGGTCCACCTCGTTGCGTAGCGACTGGAAGCTGCCGATGACCACAGCAGGTGAGGCCCATTCCCAGACCCGCAGAGTGGGGGCTCGTCGCCCGGCGGCCACCTCCGCGGTGAGGACCTCGTCCAGTGCCATGTGCAGGGCCGGGGCCTGCGGCTCCATGTGCACCAACTGCCAGTCGTAGTCGCTCCACTCGGTCGCATGAGCCAGTGCTCGCCGGACAGCGATGCCAACGCCCTCTGCGGTCAGCCCGAGCATCACGGTCGACTCCGGCAGCGCCGCCGTGATCCGGGCCGCCAGGCCTTCGGCGTCCGTCGAGGAAGGTGCGCTCTCCAAGGCCCTGTTGATCGAGAGGATCGCCTCGTCGGGCTCCAGGAAGAAGTCTCCGGCGACCCTCACGTTGCGGAGGAGACCCTCTTCGACATCCAGATCTACGACGACTAGCTTGCCGCCGGGCACCTTGTACTCACCATGCACGACTTCGTTCCCTTCCAGCACGCGGTGCTCAGTCTTTGCTCCGACATCCGGAGAGACGCGCACATACTTCGTATTGCACCCTAATGCTCGCTCGCGACAGACGGTTATGCAGCTGCTGGGGCGGCATCGGAAGCATGACCGTCATGCTGGGTACACGCCTGCGGGTAGAGGAGAACCCGGCGTACAGCCCGACTCGTCTGCCCCCACCTGGGGCTTTGCCTCGGAAAGGGCCTCTGACCTGCGTCGGAGGACCTTTTCGATCTTTCAGGGACTTGCCACGTTAGGCTGCGAAAAGCCCCTCGGACAGCACTGAAAGTCCCTGACAAATCCCTGAGCGGAGGGGCGGCTGAGGCCTCTGAGTTGGTACAGGTCGATGGGACATCAGGCTGTCGCTCCACCACGCGGTTGCAGCTGCTGGCATGTGATGCGGCGCCTCGGTCGCCCCGGCGACCCAGCACAGCCGTTCCGGTGTGCCGCTGGGCTGCCGGCGGACTGCGCGCGGAGGGGGACATCAGCTATGCGTGCCGCTGGAACCGGATCAGTTCGACGTCGACCGCAGTCTCGAGCCAGCTTAGCGTCGCCAGCACCCGGGCGGCGGTTTTGTGGGTCAGAGCGCAGTAGCAACGGCGCTGTGCTGCAAGCCTCTGCGCCGTAACTGCGGTCGTATAGTCCTCGATGCGCTCACCAAGCTCGACGGCCTCAGTCGTAGCACGGAAGGCGTCTGGCAGAGGCCCGCGCGGACTGCCGCCATCCGGGTCGACGCCGAAGGCCGCTGTTCGGAAGGCGTTCTTGCGTGTCCGCCGTGAGAGCTGGATCTGTCCGTCGAAGATCCTCACCATAACGGTCGCGGGACATGTAGGCGTCGGCCAGTGCGAGCGCCCTGCGGGGGTGCCTGAGGTCCACTGCTTGGTGGGCGAGAGCGCGCAGGACGTGGCCGCTGAGTGGCCCGTCCCCGGCCTCCGCCGCGATTCGGGCCGCGATGGTGAGGTATCGGTGCGCGGTGCGGTGTTCATTCGCGTCGAATGCCACCCAGGGCTCGCGAGGTGAACCAGTCGTCGTCGTTCGGACGCTGCCTGCACGGCGTGGCGCAACAGGTTGACCAGCGTGGTGTCGCCCTTTAGCGCACGGCGTCGGCGCCACCACGCTCATGCTTGTAGGCCGCGCCCCCAGCAACCCGGCGGCGCCCACCTCAGTGCGGGCGCCGCACTCCTCACAAGGTGCCGGGAAGGCGCAGGTTCTCGTACTTCGGGTTGGGTTCCCCGCGCACCGCGTTCGCAACCTCGCCCGGGCACCCCTGCGGCGGGTAGCCTGGGACGTCGCGGACCTTGTAGTAGACGCAGACTAGCCGGGGCTCCTTCGTACCGCTGCCGTAGGGCAGCATCCGGGTTTCGCCGCAGGCCGGGCAATGCGCCTCTGCGTGGAGGAGCGTCCTGGGCTCCGTGAACACGTGAGGCAGGCGGTTCTCCGTCACGGCGGTCCGGGGCAGGGAAAGGCCATAGTGGTCGCCCAGGATCCGGTAGACGTGCGGTATCCCGGTGTCCTCGGAAGCGTCGTCGTGGAAGATGCCGTGGGAGTAGCTGAGGAACCCGGCCTCCGCGACCAGACGCCGGCTCACCGGGTGCTCAACGTGGCCGGTGCCGTTCTCCCGTAGCGTCCACTCTGTCTCGCCGCACACGGTCACCGTTACGTTCGGCGGGTCCATGGTGGTGTCGAGGATGTCCACGACCGTGTGGCGCGCCCTGAGGTCTCTTCCGGGGGCCAGGCGGTCGTCCCGGTGCCCGGCCTCTGGCGTCTCCAGGGCGAACGCCCAGCCGCCGGCCGCCTGGCCCACGATCGCCCAGTCCGGCAGCTTCGACGATCCCGGTCCGTGAAAGAACTCCAGGGCTCCCGGTGTGGTGTCCGGATCGATGAGCGTGCCCGGCCGCGCGCCCAGATACACGGCGAGGGCCTCGGGGGTGATGCCCTTCACCATGGTGAGGGCGTAGCCATTCCGGCCCAGTTCGTCGTCCAGCCAAGCGATTCCATCGTTCATGGAGGGAACCCTAGCCTGGTGTCTGCACGCCGCAGGGGCCCGGCCATGGCGGCCGGGCCCCTGCTGTCCGTTCCGGTCAAGCGGTCACGAAGGACGCTTGGCCTCGAGCCAGTAGTCGTCCCCTTCGAGGACGCGGTTCTGCTTGCGCCAGCCCGGCATGTAGCTCATGGACTGGGTGTTCTGGTTGTTCGACATGCTGGAACGTCCACACGGCTCGGTCCACGTCGGCACGTGGGACCGCGGGTCGGGCTTGAGGCTCCACCGGCCGTCCGTGCCGCGGATGGCGATCGTGTTCAGGCATTCCTCGCCCGAGGACACCTCCTTCAGGTTCTTCCCACCCCAGTCCTTCTTTATCGCGGCGCTCTGCCAGCTAGCCGCGAAGGGGAACTCGTCGCAGCTGGGCACGTCACCGGTACCGAGTTCGGGCGACATTGTCGCCAGCTTGCTGCGCTCCCATGCCTGCGGGCAGATCACGTCGCGGTTGTGGCTGACGAGGCTCTTCGTGCTCGTGGGAGGATCGGGCACGAGGACGTCCTCGGTCAGGAAGGTCAGCGGGTTGTTGCCCCGCAGCCCGTAGTGTCCGGGCAGCTTGTTCTGAATCAGCCAGGCGTGCGCGGCCGCCGCCGGGAACTTCTTCTCGTTCATGACGTACGTCGGCTTGTACGAGCTGAAGACGCAGCCTGGCGTGGCCTTCACGTCTCGGTCGCACCGCACGTCCAGCTCCGACTTCTCAGCCGTCATTGTGTTGCTGGTATCACTGCCCGCGGTTCCCTTGACGGTCAGGTACGGGCTGATGCGGCCGTCGGAAGCGGTGGTGTTGTTCCATTTGATCTTCTGAGTGACCGTGGCCGTGTGGAGGTCGCCCGCGACGAAGGTCTTTGAACCGCTCCACACCGGAGTCTGCTTTTCACAGTAGCCGCGGCAGCCGAAGTCGATGTCCAGGGTCAGCGAGGGTATGGAGATCGACGTCAGCTTTACCGACACGGTCTGGGTGAAGGTGTCACTGTCCGGGTCGAGCTGGAACTCGTGCCGGAGGTCGAAGCTCGCCTTCGGCGTGCCGCTCGTGGTTCCCGTGAACTGCAGGTCGTCCCCGAGACACGCCTCGGTCCGGTTGTAGTCCAAGGACCTTGTACTAATGGAGCAGCTCAGACTCGACGTGGTGGACACCGAACCGACGGACACCTTGGCGAACTTGAGGTCCTTCGCTGGCGCGGACGACAGCCGCATCCCCTCCTGGCCGGTCGCGGAGCGCGCGGCGCCGGAGAGACCGGAGACGGTGGGGAGCACACTGAAGTAGTCGCCCGAAATGCTCTGGGGCGGCTCCACCGGTGCCGGGTCCGGAGCGGTGATGTCCGGGTCGCCGAAGGTCAGGTCCGAGGGAATGCCGGAGTAGTCGCCGGGTACGAACGCGATGGCGTCGAAGGCGATGTCTGCGGAGCCGTCACCGCCGTTGAAGTTGTGCAGGCTGACCTCGGGGGTCATGCCGTTGAAGAAGTACGCGCCGAGATCGACCCATTTGTTGGACTGGTTGGAGCTCTGGTCGATCGCCTTCACCGTCTCACCGGCGGAGTGCTTGATGCGGTACTCGGCCTTGGAGGTCTGCGCCCCGTGGTCGGGGATGAAGGCATAGACCTTGGCCTGCCCGCTGTAGTCGGTGATTTCCTTGCCCAGCTTCCAGGTACCGGTCACCTTCATTCGGTCACCCGGCGACGGGTAGGACTCGGCGCTGCGGGTGTGGGTGAACCAGAAGTGGTTGCCGTAGCCGGCGCCGATCTGGTGGGTGTCGATCTTTCCGGGGTATGTGGTGATGGTCTGCCCGGTGTCGGCGTCGATGATGTCGGACGGCTGATACGTGAGGCTGAACGTGCCGTCCGACTTGGCCGCCCCGCAGCCGCGTGAGGCCGACCCCGCTGGAGTCGTACCGTTGCTGACATCGTCCACCACTAGGGCGTTCGACGGCAGGCCGGTGCTGCACTGCGGCGGGTACGAGGCCGCGTCCGGCTGTTCCGGATAGCTGGTGTTGAACCGGTGGACCTGGTGGCCGCATTCAGCCTGGGTGTCGCAGTTCTTCCACTCGGCGGACTTGCTCCACCAGCAGTGCAGCCAGTGTGGATTGGTGTCGCTGTCACCGGAGTCCAGTGCGCAGGCGCCCATGCCGGGTTCGTTGGAGTCGTTGTCCGTGATCTTCGACGGGTCGCAGGAGTTCGAGGCGTCGCAGAAAGTATCCAGCGGCGGCTTCACCCTGGAGCGCTGTGCGTCGCTGTTCCACCAGGCGGCCAGGTAGCCGGCCCGGAAGTCTCCGGGTCCGAACATGGCGGAGATCGGACGTGCGGCCCAGCCCAGGACCTTCTCTTCGTAGGGCCAGTCCTGCGGGTGCGCCGCGTGGGAGTAGTCGTCCAGGTGCGGATCGACGGCGTGCTGGAGGAAGGGGACCCGGTTGGCCTTCCACAGCGGGTTGGCCGGGTTGTTGGTCCAACCGAGGCCCTTGTGGCCGGAGGAGTCGGCGGCCGGGTAGAAGCCCGAGTTGTACGCCCACAGGGCGAAGAACCAGTTCTCGATCCATTGCGGGTGACCGTTGTTGACCTTCATCTCCTGGCCGTGGAGATCGTTCCACTTGCGGGACAGGATCGTCACCCCGTAGGCGATGTTCGCGGCGTAGTCCAGAGCGACGGCCTCCTGTGTGGAGGGCGGCAGCGCCGTCTCGCCGTCCTTGGTCTTGCCCGCGAGCCGCATGCCGTCGGTGGCCTGGGTGATGCCGTAGCCGCAGTCGGCCTCGGAGAAGTTGATGCGCCAGGGGTCGGCCTGGTCACCGTCGGCGGTGTACTGGGTGCCGTAGTAGTTGCCGATGAGGCTGTTGGCCGTCACACCGGGAACGGCGAAGCGGGTCGCCTGCCACATGTTGGATTCCTGCGCGGTGACGCCGAGCATCACCTGCGAGGGTATGTGCCAGCGGTCGGTGACGTCCGGGTCCTCGTTGTCGAGGGCGCCGTTGGGGTCGCCGGCGAGAGTGATCGGCGGGAACAACCCTTGGGGGGTGTAGGAGTCCATCCCCGTGTTCTTCCAGTTCACAGGCCGGTTGACATGCAACTCGCCGACGACAGCCTGGTCCACGGCCCACTCGACCTGACGCGGTGTCGGCTGGAACGCCTGCTTCTTCACATCGTTCCGGGCCACCGCGCAGTACCGCTCATCGGTTCCCTCACTGGGCCCAGTCGGCGACGCGGCGAGCACCTGCGTACGCACGGTCTGCGTGGACAGGCCCTCGTCGGCGCCCCGGGCGGCTGCAGTGTCGCTGGCCGCACCTGTGTCCCGGGCGTCCGTGCTCGACGGCTTCGGGGCGGCCTTCTTGCCCGCGGGAGCGATCAGCGCCGGGGAGGGCCTGCTGCCCGTTTCGGCCTGCTCGGCGGACAGTCGCGGCGTGGAGTCCAACTCGGCGTGCCTGCCGGTGGCGACCACATCCAGGGAGATACGCGCATCGCGTACTTGCCCAGCCTCTTCAGGGGCTATCAGGCTCGTCCTACCATCGGCCCAGGACGTGGACACACCCGCGTGGCCGAGACTCGACATACGGGCGCCCTTGGCCAGATGCCCCGGGTTCTTCACCGAACCGGGCAGGGCGCCCTTGCTCGTAGCCCGGCCCGTGACGAAGACCGTGCCGCCCGGGGTGACCGACAAGTCCCAGTCGGCCAGCCGCCCTTCGGCCACGGTCCTCGAGGTGGACTTCCCACTCCCCTTGACCTGCGCGGCGTCCAGACGCTTCGCCCAGGACCGCGTCTTGGCGTCCTTGGTGTCGGCGTCCCGGTCGATGAACGTCACACCGTCACCGCTGTCGGCGGCAATCTGGAAAGGCACATGCTTCGTCGCGGCGAGAACAGTCTCCTTCCGGCCATTGATGCGGACCAGCTTGTTCCCATGACCGGCCACGATCCCGTGCCGCGTCGGAACGGCCGACGTCACCTGCCCGGGCAGCGCCACCGGCTCGGACACCTTGCCCGTCACCGCGTCTACCACGACCAGACGAGTCCGCTGCGCCTTGTCCCCGTCATGGCTCAGCTGGGTGAACACCACGTCGTCCCCGGAACCGCAGCCGGGCGAGAAATACGCCAGCGACGCCGTGAACGGCAGCTTGGTGACCTTGCCACTGCCCAGCTCGACGACCGCGGTGAACGCACCGCGCACCATCAGCTCCGGGTTGTTCGTGAACGTCCGAGGCGCATACGCGACAGCCGCGTACTTCCCCGACCTCGTCACACACGTATTACCGATCCAGGTATCCGCGTCGAAGCCGTCCTCACGCAGAGTGGCTACCGTGCTGAACTTGTACCCATCCCGCTCCTTTCCGGCCAGTACATGGAAGCCCATGCCGTCACCGGACGTGGAGATCGCCACATCCTTGGACGAGGAAGAT
Source organism: Streptomyces sp. NPDC001822 (assembly GCF_042892135.1). Classification (NCBI taxonomy): domain Bacteria; kingdom Bacillati; phylum Actinomycetota; class Actinomycetes; order Kitasatosporales; family Streptomycetaceae; genus Streptomyces; species Streptomyces sp. NPDC001822. The sequence goes on along the minus strand of NZ_JBIATW010000005.1, from coordinate 216,178 downwards.
CCCGCACCCAGCACCGAGGCACGGTCCTTCGCGGCGACCTCACGGGGTCTATGGGCGACATCCGGAAGAGTCGCGCCAGCTTGCACAGCGTCCTCGGTGACCTGCGGACCCTCAGCCTGAGCAGAGGCCGAAAATATCGATATCACCATCGAAAACGCCAGCACAGAGGCCAGCCTTTTCGTTCTTATGCGCATTTAGTATTCCCTATATCGGGCGAGCCGAGTTCGATAGAGCACGGCGACATACCCCGCACGGCGTGCGGGGTATGAGGTATGGAATGTGGAGCGCGGGAAACAGAGTGAGATCTCAGTACTCGATGACCGAGTCGATGTAGATCTTCGGATCGTCCGGGTATTCGCCTGCGGGGAAATCCCCCATGACGGTGGTGGAACCTCTGCCCGTCTGGCCACCTGCCAAGTGCGGAAAGTCGAACTTGGGGCTCCGCACCCATTCCTTTCCGTCGCCAATACTGACGGTGACCTTGATATTTAGGGTCTGGGTTCTGCTGTTGAGGTAATTACAGGCCACAGCGAAGCCGATCGGGCTGCGAGTGGCCCGGACCTCCACATCCCCGAGCGTGACGACCTTGGTCTTCCCCGTATGGCTGACGACCGGCGACGGTTCCGCACTGGCCTCTGCGTCCGTAGACGAGTCCGCGCCCGCATCCGTCTCCGGAGCGCTTGATGCACCGCTCGACGCGGCAGGAGGGGAGACCGAGGGAGTCGCGGCGGGGGCCTGCGGCGGGGTATCGGACGGAGAGGAGCTTGAGCATCCCGTGACCAGCACGGTGCCCAGAAGTGCCGCGCTCCAGGTGATGGAGCGCAGCACGGGCCGGCGAAATCGCATCAGTTGCATGCGCCGACGGTCATGTAGTTGTCGACGACGACGTTCGTGCCGACCTTCATGTACGAGTACGTCTGCCCGCAGTACCCGCGGTTCTGGTAAAGCGGACCGGCGTAGGTGCTGAACGTCCCCGAGTCCTCGACGTCCGGAATGCTCGTGTAGTTGGTCGACAGCTTGAGGCGCATCGAGTGGGCTGCCCCGGTGTCGTTGAAGAACACGGCGCAGATCGGCCTGTCGTAGTAACTGCTCCCCGTGGTCTTTCCATTCGTCCACGTGTACGTGGTGCCGTACGTCCCGTACCGGGCCGCGCTCACGGATGTCGTATATCCGGCCCCACACACATTCGCGGCGGCTACAGCGACCTTCGCGTCGGCCGCAATAATGCTCTTGGTCGTGTCGCTGGCCTGCTTGTCGACAGTGACCCCCTGGATATTCACGGTCGCGATCGACGCGCCTCCCGTCGGGGCATTCCCGTCGGCTGCGGATGCCGCCGGCGCCACCACGGTCGCGGCAAGAATGACAGCACAAATGCTGGCGATCCCTACAGAAATCTTCACGTTTCCCCCTAGGTGTGATGACCACGTAACCCTTATGCGCGGAGAGTATCGCACTGGGCGCGGGTTTTGCGAGGGGCTTTTATCCACGCGCCCCAGGTAGCGGGGCATTGGATATTTAATTGGGCATCAATGGCAAACTTTACCTACGGTCATGAATCGCGCGTTGACTGAAATTCGTCGGTATAGTTCACTTGTCGATCGATCCAGTGAATCCGCATATAATTCATCGGTATTGCAGAGTTTGCCCCGCTTGCATGCGATACGATAAGAGCTCCGCCCCCGCTGCCAAGGCCTCTGGGGCGACAGTGCCCGCCCGCCATGGGACTGGGCTTCCCGAGCCTCAGTCCAGCAACACCCGCACCGTCACCCGACCGGTGGCCACTCTGAAAACGCTCACTGTTGGGTAACCGCTGGTCGAGCGACTTCTTCCCGGCCGGCGTGACGGCGGTGGCGTGGTGTTCGCCCATGCCGACGTCCAAGCCGGGGATGGCGCCGATGCCGCTGATGTCGATCACGTGCGTCCTCCGGTCGTCCTCACCCGGTCGTCGCACGGTAGCTACATCCACATTGCGAAGAGCCTCCCGATCTGCAAAGAAGCCGGTGGTCGTGGCCCTCGGGGGGAGAGAGTCATGCCAACTCCGGGAGACGGGCGCCCTGTTGCGGGCATCCAAAACGGTAATGGGGGGCAGTGGGATGCCGAGCGTGACGAGGTGGCCGGATACCTCCGGAGTGCTGGGGAGGTCGACGGCCTGCCGCAGACCGCGGTCTCGCAGCGACGTCGCGGTGTCGGGCGAGGCAGCGGTGGTCTGGTGGGCCGGGTGATCCGGCACGTCGTTCGGACTGCTCGTCGACGGGGCCCTTTGCGGTCGGGCTTGGCCAGCGGGCCGCTGTCTAATCGGGCCTGGGGGCGGGATCGTACGCCGCCGTTGCTGCCCTCTCTGCATCGACGCAAGCGCGAACGGGGCCGAAGTGCTCCTTTGGGCGCGGAACACCGAACTCCATTGGCCAGCAAGATCAGCGAGCCTGTCCGCGCATGCATTCGATGCGATACTCTCTGCACGCTACAGCTACCTGACCGTCACCCCAAGGGGGAAAGGTGAAGGCTTCTGTCTGTCTTGCGGGTAAATGTGCCGTCCTGTGTGCTGTGCCGATGACTGCACCCGCTGCGTCGGCAGCTGGCCCAGATCGGTGCGAAGGCACTACCGATTCAGTTATGTACTGATCGATCGGCACGACGGACTGCTGCACGCAGATGCAGCAGGAATCACGCGGATACGAACCCGGTGGCGGGGCCATTCAGCCTGCCCGATGCCAAGCACACCGGCCTCACGCGTCGCGGGATACGCCAGGCCAAATCCGTGCCCCTCAGCTAAATGAAGGAGAGAGTTTTGCGCTCACGAAGATGGGGCCGCGCGGGAGCAGCGCTGGTGCTCCTTTGCCTGTCCCAAACGGCGGCAGCGGTTACGGCCACAGATGCGGAGGCCGCAGGCTGCACCCGGTCGGGCTGTGCGGGCAAGGACCCGGTTGCCATGGGCTGCGACACCGACGCCCAAGTCATCGAACAGATCAACCAGGGCAATGACATCGAACTCAAGCTGGTGTGGTCGCCCGCATGTCAGGCCACCTGGGCGAAGGTGAGCGTCAACCCGCTCTACCAGCAGTCGGTCTACGCGGCGCTGTGGCAGACCCCGACGCTGGGAGGCTTTGCAGCGCCGCGCCCCACCCCCAGCATCACCACGTCCAACCCCACTGGCGTATCACCCATGGGCGACTGGAAGATGACCAGCAAAGCCTGCTGGAACAGCCGAAGCGATAACTGGGAACCGGAACCCCTGCTCTATGAGGCGGGCGGCAAGGTTATAGTCACGCCCCGTGTCAACGGCGACTGTACGGACTGGATATGAGACGGCACATGTTGAAGCGCACACGAACGCTCCGCCACCGACTCACCGGTCAAGGGCTCGCGACCGCCGTGCTTGCCTCCTCGATTGTCCTGATCCCGCTCGTCGCCCAGGAGAATCCCGCCGAGGCGGCAGACACTACGACGAACGTCCTCTTCTCCACGCCCGAGAGGGCTCTTGGTGATGGATTCGAAAAGTCTGGGGACATCGTTGTCAGCGGGACCGGGGACTCCGACGGCTTCCACGTCGTGACCGCCGCGGAGCGGGAGGGGTATACCTTCCACGAGGTCGCCTCCCTGCAGCGCAAGGACATCGACGCAGGACCGTGGACAGGGTACGTGTGCACTACCGGTTCCGGCCGGTACGCGGCGGCCGTCTATATGCCGTCGCTGTGGGTTAACAAACCGGGCGCTACCTATCGCGGGGCGTTCGCCGCCGTCGTACGGCTCAGTGACGGCAAGGTCACCGAGATCGCTCAGGGCGTCCAGCTCTCCTACCACTCGCCGGGCTGTGGCGACGGCGACCGGGTGCTGTTCGCCAGCAGTACGGCCACTGACGCTGACGCCGGGACGACCACGGTCATCGAGGCGGACGCCGTTACGGGCAAAGCCACCGCCAACCGGAAAGTCGCCGGACAGCTTGCACACCTGCTGCCCACCTCGCGCGGCGACTACGGAGTACTCGACGGCAACTTGGTCAAGCTGACCGGCAAGGGCAGGCTCACACAAGCGCAGAAGCAAACGGCGCTGCCCGGCCCGGTCTTCGAATTGACCTCCTCCGCCGACGGTGCCCTTGACCTCGGCGTCGTAAACGACCGCAAGAGCGTCATCAAGCGCTGGCACGCCGGCAAGCTCACCGAGCTCGGTTCGGGAGCCGTCGGCAAGCTCAAGCTGTTCCCCCGCAAGGGCGGATCTCTTGTAGTCGGCGACGTGGCCGGCGTCGACACCTCGCGCGCACCCGGCCTGAAGGCCCAGCCCTTCACCGGGCGTCCCACTGGTGTGTCACGTGAGGGTCACCTGATCACCACTTCGATGGTCTCGGACGAACTGAACGGCGTCACCGCACCCGAAGGCACACCGGAAGCAGAGGCCACTAGCGATGGTCAGGCTGCTGGACTGATCCGGATCCAAGCGACGGCCGCCCGCACGGGTGCCAAGTCGACGATTGCCTTCGATGCGAACACCGCGCAGGTGAAGCAGGGTGCGGCAAGCGCTCCCGCAATGGATCCCGCCGCGTTCACCGCGTCCGATACCACGAAGGCCGCCGCGTCGTCGGCGGCAGTTGGTACGGCCGCCGAGCCGCGGGACGACGTAGAACCCCTCACCTGTGGCGAGGGTTCCAAGGAGTCGTTCTGCCTCTCCAGTCAGGGCGCCGAGGTGTTCGTCCGCGACGGAAAGGTGGAGGGATACGAGATCCCTTGCCTGGTCAAGCGGAACAACCCGAAGCGGCAGGCGCTCCAACCGAGCGCCAATCAGGTGGAGTGGGCGGTCGACCAAGCCGTTCATGGCCGGCTCACCCTGCAGCGGTCGGCGAACTGGCACGACACGGGCCTACCCGCGTACACCCCGCAGGGTCTCTTCCCTAAGCCGGTACTGACCGGTGGCGGTGATATCCCGGCCCAGGTGGTCCTCGGTATCCTCGCCCAGGAGTCCAACTTCAAGCAGGCGTCCTGGCACTCGATGAACGGCGCGGCCGGCAACGTCCTCCAGGCAGACTGGTTCGGCAACGGAGCCAGCATTCACCACTACCCGGACAGCGCCAAGTCGGACTGTGGTTACGGCATCGCCCAAGTCACCACCGGCATGGCTGATGACGACACCCCGCCGCTCGACGCCACGCGTGCTGGTGCCATTGCCACCGACTACGCGACGAACATTGCGGCCGGCATGCAGATCCTCGCCGAGAAGTGGAACCAGCTCAAAGCGCTGGGCATGGAGGCCAACAGCGGCGACCCCCGGTATATCGAGAACTGGTACATGGCACTGTGGGGTTACAACAGTGGCGTCTACACCGATTCCGGCGAGCCCCGCGGCCTCGGCTACTTCAACAACCCGGCCAACCCGGAGTACCCGGCGGACCGCACGCCGTTCCTCCGCGACAGCTACGACGACGCAGCCTCCCCTGCAAACTGGCCGTACCAGGAAAAGGTCCTCGGCTGGGCGGAGACCCCGCACAAGACGTGGGATTGGGAGGAGTCCTACGAGAAGCCGGACTTCCCGGGCCTGATCAACTTCGAGCAGATGAACCTGCCGGGCAATTACTTCACCTTCTGCTCACCCACGGTGAACAACTGCACGCCGCAAGCAGCTGACCCCTGCCCTGCGTGGGACGACACCTGTCGCTGGGCCGGCAGCGCCTCGTGGCTCAGCAGCGCTCAGGACACCAGCACCTCGTCCGTGGAGACGCTGAAGTACACCCTTGGCTCGAGTGAACCCGCACTCATCGCCAAATACCCGTCCGGGCCCTGCAAGACGACGCCCGACGGCACCCCAGGCACCATGATTATCGACGACCTCAACGGCCGTGAGGACGTCTACGGTTGCGAGGACTACGAGGCGGCCTCCGACGGAAAGTTCACCCTTCAGTACGGGGACAGCCTCCTCACGCACCGCGACGGCCTCGCGACATGGCGAGCTACCCCAGCCATCGCTCAGATCGACGTCCATCAGCTGGGCGCCGGGTACAACGGCCACGTCTTCTTCACCCACTCCTACCCAGAAGGCGACTTCTTCCACAAGGTCACCGGGCGGTGGACACTCAACCCGACGAACCTACCGACTGCCGACAAGCCGGGCGCGCGGTACAACGTCTGGATACACCTGCCCAACCACGGTGCAGAGGCGATCGTGCGCTACACCGTTCACCCCGGCCCCAACGCCGAAGGGCTCGGGCCTGACACCTGCAGGGTCGGTCAGGCGAACCAGAGTCAGGGCAAGGACAAATGGTTCAAGCTCGGCTCGATGAGGTTCTGGAAGGGCGGGCACATAGAGATGGACAACGAACACGACGCCGGCACGGGCGACGCCAATGTCGCCTTCGACGCCGTTGCCCTGGTCCCTGCGGTGAATCCCGACGCAGGTAACTGCAAGTTCGGGTACTGATGAGACGCACACCCTTGCTGCACCGCCAGGTGGTGACGGCAGTCGCTCTCGCGGTTGCTGTCACCGTGGTCGGCTGCACGCAGCAGAAGGCAACGCCGGATCCCGGTGTCTATCCCGGTGACGCACCAGCGACGCCGAAAAGGACGCTTCCAGGGCTCACGGCGACGAAACCCCCCTCGGCCTCCCAATGGCCGAGCGAGGCCCTGCCGGCCGAACAGGCGCCAGCGCTGGCGGAACCAAAAGTCATCGCATCTGGATACCGAGTGGACGACTTCCTGACCGGCCTGGCTGGACGGTGGGGTGTGTCTCTCGGCGAACAGCGTCTGATCGATGCCCCTGGGGAGAGAGACGTCTGGCACTTCACCGGCTCCGTGTCGGGCAGTGGCGGGAAGCAACTCTCCATCGCTGGCGTCCCTACAAAACAGGGCGACATCATCGGTTTCTCCTGCCTGGTGGGCGCCGACCGGCCGCGGGCCGGGGCATTCCTGAAGGACTGCGCCAAGACCGGGATACCGAACTGGGACGATGAGCGCGCGGTGGCCTGGTTGAGTACGGCCAAGCAGCAGGTCGACGCTGCCTACTCCAAGGAACACCGTCCTGTCGTCAGCGCCATGTTCGTGTCTCAAAGGGCGCATGCACTTCTGCGCAGATCCGGCCCCACGCCAGATTCGACCGGAACATACGAGCTGTCGGTGACGGGCGGTGGGGTCGCCGAGAACTCCTAGTTCACGGGAAGAACGGGTACCCCCAGTGGCCCGGAGGCGATTAAGCGTCCGGGCCACTGGGGTTGTTACCAGGCAAGAAGCACCGCCCGGACACAGGCCGCGCACCACGAGTCGGACCGCATCTGCGGACCCTCGAGGATCACTGCTGAGTTCTCTGGGTTGGGTTGCTGCCAGGCTGGCGTTGGCGTTCCGGCATGACCCGAAACGGTAATTGGCGGCTCGGCAGAGCTTGTCATCCCCCGAGATGTCTTCCGGACGTCAACGTCGGCCTGTCCCACCCCGTTGGCTTGATCAGCAGCTTGTTCGCCATTTCGACGTGACTCATCACAGTTCTGCCACGCGGTGACTCCACCCAGGGCGGCGTCGACCACGGTCGTCCAGCCCTTGAAGGAGAACAACCGCGTGACCATGCTCGCTGAACAGGTCGACGGCGTCATCGGCGTCGACACTCACCGAGACACTCTTGCCGCAGCGGCCGTCAGCCCTATCGGCGCCGTCCTTGCCAGCACCGATTCACCCGCCAACGCCCGGGGCTATCAGCAGCTGCTGGACTTCGCTCGCCAGCATGTTCCCGGCTGGCGCTGCTGGGCTCTGGAGGTACGGGCTCATACGGAGCCGGACTTGCCGCCTTCCTGGACGCCGCCGGCGAAAGCGTCGTCGAGGTGTGCCGGCCCAAGCGTCCTGCCGTCCGAGGCGGACGCAAGACCGACATGCTCGACACCGTCGAAGTCGGCCGCGACGCAGACCATCCGCGGACGCCGCCAGTCCACCGACTCGGCAGCCTGCACGCCCAGCACCTTCCGCACGAGCGCCTCGAACTCGTGCTGCGCGGACTCCAGCCAGGACAGGTAGGAAACGGCCTGCGACAGCACCCCGCTGTCGGAGCCCTTCTTGAACTCGACATTGCCGACCGCAGGAGCTTGGATGCCAGCTCTGAACTGCGACGATCCATAGACCTACATGTCCGTGACGGCGCATTGGGATGGTTGCTGTTGCTCGCCTGTGTGTCTCATGGGACGGCCCGTCCACCGGGCCGGTGGACGGGCCGTGAGGTCTTGGCCTCGGGAGGTCGGAACAGCCGCTGGCACCGGACTGTTCCACCCTTCCTTAGGGGAGCGCCGGAGGTGTGGGGTTGGATAGCGTGCCGCCCACCACGATTTCCCCGACCACCATGCGGTGGACTACATAACCGAACTGACGACACGTGACCACCTCGCACCGGGTGACGGTTCCGGCGATGGCGTACTCGATCATCGTCAGCACGCCCAGGCCCTCTTCACACATGTATCTGTCCAGGTTCAGCTCCCGCGGGCCGAGCCAGACTTCATCGTCAGGGTCGAACTTCCCCTTGAATGCCTGCGTGGACAGCACGGCACCTTCGCTCAGGGCATCTTCCTCGACCTCTTCCATGGCCTCCTCCCACACCCTTCGAGCATCGGTGGACATGGCCTTGAGAACCCGTTGAGCCTTGAGCCTTATCTCGGTGTCGATTACGCGCCCAGGGGCAGGGAACTGCATGGTCAACTTGTATTCCTTCACCGGCTTCGGGGAACAAGACATCCTCATTGTTCCCCGAAGCCGCGTTCAGCGGGACTGAATCACGTCGCTGGCCCCGGGTCGGCGATGCGGGCTTCGATGTCGGCGACGTGCCGGTCCTGGAGGCGCAGGTTCGAGCGGGCGGGACGTCGCGCAGTGCGCCCGCCCGGTTCTCCAGATCGACCACGACGAGCTTGCCGCCGGGGACCTTGTATTCGCCGTGCATCGCCGGGCCTCCGCTGAGTGCATTCACCTTCACCTCAGCGCACCGGGGCCCCGTTATCTTCCCGGCGAGTATCTTCCCGGCGGGAGGACCGGTGGCGCGGCGGTGAGGCCCCGACGGCCGGTGTCCGGCCGGCTCCGTACGATCCGCGGCGACCCACCGGCCCCCTTACGCCCGTACACCCGAAAGCCGAAGCCGAGAGCCGAAGCCGAGAGCCGAAGCCGAGAGCCGAAGCCGAACGCCCGCAGCGAGGAGCAGTACCTGTGTTCACCACCCGCCCCACCCTTCAGGGCACCTTCGGCATGGTGTCCTCCACCCACTGGCTCGCCTCGCAGTCCGCGATGGCCGTCCTGGAGGACGGCGGCAACGCCTACGACGCGGCCGTGGCCGCCGGATTCGTCCTGCACGTCGTCGAGCCGCATCTCAACGGCCCGGCGGGAGAGGTCCCGATGATCCTCGCCCCGAGGGACGGCGAGGTGCGGGTGCTCTGCGGCCAGGGTCCGGCCCCCGCCGGCGCCTCGGCCGCGCACTACCGCGCCCTCGGCCTCGGCCTGGTCCCCGGCACCGGGCCGCTCGCCGCCGCCGTACCGGGAGCCTTCGACGCCTGGATGCTCCTGCTGAGCGACCACGGGACGAAGACCCTCGCGGAGGTCATGCGGTACGCCATCGGGTACGCCGAGGACGGCCACCCGCCCGTCGAGCGCGTCGGTCTGACGGTGGAGACGGTCCGCGAGCTCTTCGAGACCGAGTGGCGGAGCTCCGCCGACGTCTACCTCCCCGGCGGGAAGGCGCCCACTCCGGGCGAGCTCTTCCGCAACCCCGCGCTCGCCGCGACCTGGCGCCGCCTCATAGCCGAGGCCGAGAAGACGGGCGGCGACGACCGTGTCGCCCAGATCGAGGCCGCCCGCGCCGTGTGGCGCACGGGCTTCGTCGCCGAGGCGCTCGTCCGCCAGGCCGGTGTCCCCACCCTGGACACCAGCGGTAGCCGGCACACGGGCACGCTCACGGCCGAGGACCTGGCCGGCTGGTCCGCGTCCTACGAGGCCCCCGTCACCTACGAATGGAACGGCTGGACGCTGGCCAAGGCCGCCGGCTGGAGCCAGGGCCCCGCCTTCCTCCAGCAGCTCGCCCTCCTCCCCGCCGAACTGCCGGCCTACGGCTCCGCCGCATACGTCCACCTGCTCGTCGAGGGCTGCAAGCTCGCCATGGCCGACCGCGAGGCCTGGTACGGCGACGCGGCCGGCGTGCCGCTGGACACCCTGCTCTCCAAGGCGTACAACGACGAGCGCCGTGCGTTGATCACCGGTACCGCGTCCCGGGAACTGCGCCCCGGCAGCCCCGACGGCCGCACCCCGGTCCTCAGCGCGCACGCCCGCGCCGTCGCGTCCGGGGAGGCGGACGCCGACGCCATGGGACCTCCGGCCGCGGGGGCGGGCGAGCCGACGGTCGCCAGGGACGGTGCGACCCGCGGCGACACCTGCCACCTCGACATCGTCGACCGCTGGGGCAACATGGTCGCCGCGACCCCCAGCGGCGGCTGGCTCCAGTCCAACCCGGTCGTGCCCGAACTCGGCTTCCCCCTCGGGACCCGTCTGCAGATGGCCTGGCTCGACGAGGGCCTGCCCAACACACTGACCCCCGGACGCCGTCCGCGCACCACCCTCACCCCGTCCCTCGCCCTCCGCGACGGCGTCCCCGTCATGGCGTTCGGGACGCCGGGCGGAGACCAGCAGGACCAGTGGCAGTTGCACTTCTTCCTCGCGGTCGCACTCCGTGGCCCGGTGCGCGGGGGCCTCGACCTCCAGGGGGCCGTCGACGCCCCGAACTGGCACAACGACAGCTTCCCCGGCTCCTTCTTCCCGCGCGGGATGCGGCCGGGCAGCCTCACCGTCGAGGAGGGAATGGACCCCGGGGTCGTCGGGGAGCTGCGCCGCCTCGGCCACGACGTGACGGTCGGCGAACCCTGGTCCGAGGGCCGCATGTGCGCCGTGGCCCGGGACCCGGCGACCGGCGTCCTGTCCGCCGCCGCCAATCCGCGCGGGATGCAGGGCTACGCGGTGGGCCGCTGACCTCCTGACGGGAGGGCCCCCGGCGGACCGTGCTTAGCTGGAGGCATGATCGATGACTTCCTGTACGGGACCGCCGGGACCGCCGGACAGCTGACCGAGGTGGAAGCGGCGGTGCGGGCAGCGGTCGCCGCCGAGATCCTGCCGCGCTACCAGCAGCTCGCCGCGCACGAGATCGTCGAGAAGAGCGGCCCGCACGACCTGGTCACCGCCGCCGACCGGCTGGCCGAGGAGCACCTCACCGCGTCCCTGACCCGGCTGCTTCCCGGTTCGGTCGTCGTCGGCGAGGAGGCGGTCCACGCCGACCCCGCCGTGTACGACGCGCTCGGTGGTGACGCACCCGTGTGGATCGTCGACCCGGTCGACGGCACCCGCCAGTTCGTCCGCGGCGAGCCCGGCTTCTGCACTCTGGTTGCCCTCGCCCTGCGCGGAGAGGTGTACGCCTCGTGGACGTACGCCCCGGTCCTCGGTGAGATGGCCACCGCCCTGAAGGGCCGCGGTGCCACGCTCAACGGCACCCGGCTGCACAGCGGTTCGCCCGCAGCCGGCGCGGTGCTCAAGGTCGCCATGTCCCACCCCGACTACACGTCCGACGCCCAGAAGCGGGCCCTGCTCGGCCTGCGCACCGACGGCATCGACGCCCGCGCGTGCGGATCGGCGGGCCTGGAGTACCTCGCGGTCGCCATGGGCGCCCAGGACGCCGTAGCCTTCAACTGGGAGTTCGCCTGGGACCATGCGGCGGGACTGCTGCTGGTCACCGAGTCGGGCGGTGCGCAGTCCACCCTGTCCGGTGCCCCGTACCGCCTCACCGGTGGCAACGACCTTCCGTTCACGGCGGCCAGGGACGCGACGACGGCCGAGCGGATCCTGCACGCGCTGCGGACCGGCCGGGAGGGATCAGGGTCCGCCGGCGGCTGAACGACCGGCCGGGAGGGATCAGGGTCCGCCGGGGGCTGACGGACCGTCTCCTGCCGCGGTGGCCTCCCCGGATCGGGGCCCGCCTGCCGAGACGGAGGCGTCCGTGCGTTCCGTACCGGCGGGGGAAGGTGAGCCGCCGTCCAGGACGGCGCGCACGTCCCGGACGACGCGGGCCGCCGTCTCCACCGCGGTCGCGTCGAGGCCGCGCAGCGACGAGGAGACCGCGTCGGTGAAGCCGCCGGGGGTGTCCGGAAGGCCGGCCGCGGAGGCGAGCGCGCCCTTCTCGTTGAGGCACCATGTGCGGTGGCGGGCGTGCAGGGCCTGGGCCAGGACGCCGAAGGCCCTGGACAGGCACAGGGCGACGTGGAGCGTGTCGCCGGACGGGGCCGACTTGCGGGCCGAGGCCACCAGGAAGTCCGCCTCCCACACGGCCTCGGTGAGCGCACGGCGCAACGGCTCCGGATAGACACCCGCCGCCTCCTGAAGAGACGTCAGTTCGCCGTGCGGGTCCTGGAGCACGCGGCCGAGCGCGACCTCGCCGACGTAGCAGGGGGACCAGAAACCCAGCGGGTGGCCGGGCTGGATCCCCACCTCGAAGCGGCCTTCCCGGCACTCCGACCACACCGACTCGACGCGGTCCAGATCACGCAGGATCCAGTCGACGGCCACACCGTCCACCGTCAGCCAGGCACCGCCGTTCACCCACGGGCCCCAGCCCCCGGGGCCCGCCACCTCCACCGGAGCCCCCTGCACCTCGGACGCCAGCGCGGTGAGAGCGGCCAGGTCGAGGGCGCCCCGGTAGTACACGCCCAGATCCCAGTCGGAGTCGGGCCGGTGGGTGCCGCGCGCGCGGCTGCCGCCCAGGACGACGGCCCTGACCCCCGGCAGGCGGGCGAGCCGGGCGGCCGTCGACGTGATGGCGGGCGTGGGCGCGCATGCGTTGTTCATCGGGGCGGACGCTACCCGGAGGACCGTTGTGGGCGGGCCCGAATATCCTGGGTGCCCTGGCCATCGGCTGACAAAGGAGTCCGAAGGTGCCATCGATGCTGGATGCCGTCGTCGTCGGGGCGGGCCCCAACGGCCTCACGGCCGCGGTCGAGCTGGCCCGCCGGGGCTTCTCCGTGGAGGTCTTCGAGGCGCGGGACACCGTCGGGGGCGGTGCCCGCACCGAGGAGCTGACCCTCCCGGGCTTCCGCCACGACCCGTGCTCCGCCGTTCACCCCCTCGGCATCGGCTCACCCGCCTTCCGGGCGATGCCGCTGGCCCGCCACGGCCTCGAGTGGCTCCACGCACCCCTCGCGCTGGCCCACCCCTTCCCGGACGGCTCCGCCGCGGTGCTCACCGGGTCGGTCGGCGAGAGCGCGATGTCGCTCGGTCCTGCCGACGCCGGCGCGTACCGGAGGCTCGTCGCCCCCTACACGGGCCACTGGGACACCCTCGCCGCCGACATGCTGCGCACCCCCTGGGACGGGCTGCCCCGAGACCCGTACCGCTGGGCGCGGTTCGGGCTGGACGCGGTGCAGCCGGCCGCGCTGCTCTCGCGCCGCTTCCGGGGGGAGAAGGCGCGCGGTCTCGTCGCCGGACTCGCCGCCCACGCCATCGCGCCCGCGAGCGGCCTCGCGACGGGCGGGGTGGCCCTGATGTTCGCGCTCGCCGCGCACGAGAACGGCTGGCCGGTGCCCCGGGGCGGTTCGCAGTCCGTCTCCGACGCACTGGCCTCCTACCTGCGCGAGCTGGGCGGTGCGATCCGCACCGGCACGGAGGTCAAGCGGCTCGACGAACTCCCGCCCGCCCGTGCCTACGTCTTCGACACCTCACCGACCGCGCTCGCCCGGATCGCGGGTCTCGGCGGCGCCTACGACCACTACCGCTACGGCCCCTCCTGCTTCAAGATCGACTACGCGCTCTCGGGTCCGGTGCCCTGGACCGCCGAGGAGGCCCGGCGCGCCGGCACGGTCCACGTCGGTCCCACGGCCGCCGAGATCGACGCCTCCCTGCGCGCGGCGGGGGCGGGCCGCGACCCGAGCGTCCCCTTCCTGATCACCGCGCAGCCGAGCCTCGTCGACCCGGGCCGCGCCCCCGAGGGCCGCCACGTCTTCTGGGTGTACGGGCACGTCCCCGCGGGCTGGGAGGGGGACGCCACCGATGTGATCGAACGTCAGCTGGAGCGTTTCGCGCCCGGGTTCCGCGACCTCGTGCTGGCCCGTGCCGTGGCCGGACCACCGCAACTCGCCGTACGCAACGCCAACTACGTCGGCGGAGACATCGCCACCGGCGCGTTCGCGGGGCTGCAGACGGTGATCCGGCCGGGTCTCGCCAGGGTGCCGTACGCCACCGCCCACCCCGCGGTCTTCCTCTGCTCGTCGGCCACGCCGCCCGGCCCCGGTGTGCACGGCATGTCGGGGCACCACGCGGCGAAGGCGGTCTGGCGGCGCCTGCGAGCGACGTGAGGGGCGCGCGGCCGCGCGCCCCTCAGCAGACGGACCGCGCCTCAGCAGACGGACCGTGCCGGCAGCTGCCGACGGGTGCGGCACCGGCTGCCGGCGGGTCGCGCCCTCAGCCGGTGGGCGCCAGCACCGCCGTCCGGCCGCCGAGCACCGCCGAGAAGGTGTCCGTGACCTGGGCGAGGGCCTCGGCGGCAGCCGGTGCGACACCCAGGGTGCCGTCCGCTCCGGTCGTGATGTCGGTGTCGAGGGTGAACCAGCCGGGGACGATGTGCGCGGCCCCCATCGAGCTCAGCACGGGGCGCAGCGCGTAGTCGATGGCGAGCACATGGGCCGTGCTCCCGCCGGTGGCCAGCGGCAGCACGGTCTTGCCGGCCAGCGCGAACTGGGGGAGCAGGTCCAACAGGGACTTCAGCAGCCCCGAATAGGCGGCCTTGTAGACGGGGGTGCCTATCACCACCCCGTCGGCCTCCGCGAACAGCGCCGTGGCGCCCACGACGGCCGGATGCCCGAAATCGGCACCGAGCAGCGCTTCGGCGGGCAGGGTGCGCACGTCCAGCGGGGTCACGTCGTGGCCCTGGTCCCGGAGCCGGTCGTCCAGGTGACGCAGGAGCCGTGCGGTGCGTGAGGTGGCGGAGGGACTTCCGGAGACGGACAGGATGGTCGCCATGGGGCGGGCCCTTTCTCTTCGGTTCAGGGGCGGGGTCAGTGGCTGCGTCTAGGGGTGCCGCAGAGCCTCACGAACTCCGGGGCGGCGCTCACCAGGCGCTCGAATCGACGGTCACGACCGGCACGAGTTCGTTGCGCACGGTCTCCAGGAAGGTGACGATCTCCGCGGCCACCGAACGGTGCTGCAGGTCGTTCAGTACGTCGTGGTGGGCCCCGTTCACCACGGAGAGGCGGGCACGCGGCAGGGAGGCCGCCGTGCGGACGAGTGCCTCGCGGTCGGCGAGCGGATCGGCGTCCCCGACCAGGAACAGCGCGGGGACGTCCGTGCCACTGCCGTACGCAGCCGCCAGCAGCGCCTCGCCGACCGGCTCGCCGAGTGCTCCACGCCGGATCCCGCCGTCCTCGGTCAGGGTCCCCCGGTGAGCCGGGCAGGAGGTGCGCACGTCGAGCTCGTCCTCCCAGGTGGCGGTGGACGCGGCGCCTCGCCCCGGGACACCCGCGAGCACGAGGGCGTCGGGCCGCCCGGCGGCGGGCACGTCGTCCCGGGCGACGAGCGCCGCGACGGCGGCCGCCGCGCTGTCGGAGGCCACGACGACGAGGGGCCTGGCCACCCCGTCCTCGCCGGTGGCCGTGCCCTCGGCGGCGACGGAGAGACGCTCACCGAGCAGTGTCAGCGAGGCGTCCGGGTCCGCGGTGCCGAGGGCGGGCGCGTCGACGACACGGACGCGGTAGGCGTCGGCGGCCAGCCGCCTGCCGAGCCGGGCATAGGTCGCGCGGGTCTCACCCCGGCCGGGTACGACGAGGACGGTGCCGCGCGTGCGGAGGCCCTGAGGGCCGAAGTGGTCGGTGTGGTCGGTCATGTCAGCTCCTGCGTGTACGGGTCTGCGGGCGTGCGTGCCTGGCGGGGTGCGGCCGCTTCAGGTCCCCGCACGCTCGTGCTCCGCGGAGTGGCGGTTCTCGGGGACGGGCAGGCCGAGGTTGCCGCGCAGGGTGTCGGCCTCGTACTCGGTGCGGAACAGGCCGCGCTTCTGGAGGAGCGGGACCACCCCTTCCACGAAGCGGCCGAGGTCGTCGTTGTTCCGGAAGGCGAGGTTGATGCCGTCCAGCGTGCCGGCCTCGGACCACCGCTCGATGGTGTCGGCGACGGTCTCGGGGGCCCCGACGAACGGGGACCGGCGGAAGGCGTTGGCGGACTCCGCTACTTGACGCAAAGTCAGGCCTTCGGCCCTCGCCCGTTCGATGATCTTCGCCGCGCCCGTCCGGCCCCCCTTCTCGGCGAGGTGGGCGACGTCCGGGAAGGGTGCGTCCAGGTCGTGCACGCTGAAGTCGTAGGCACCGAAGGAGCGGCCCAGCAGCGCGAGATTGCTCCGGAAGTCGTTGTCCTCCTCGAAGATCTCCCGCTCCCTGCGCCTGGCTTCCTCGTCGGTCGCGCCGACGACCGGACCCCCGTGGATGAAGATCTTGATGTGGCCGGGGTCGCGCCCGTAGGCCGCGGTGCGCCGCTTGACGTCGGTGTAGTACTCGCGCGCCTGCTCCAGGGTGCCGCCGGGAGCGTAGATGCCCTCGGCGACGCGTGCGGCGAGGTCGCGGCCCTCGGGGGAGACTCCCGCCTGGAAGACGACCGGCTGACCCTGCGGCGAGCGCGAGATGTTCAGAGGGCCGGCGACCTTGAAGTGCTCACCCTCGTGGTCCAGGGAGTGCAGCTTCGACGGGTCGAGGAAGACGTCGCGCTCCACGTCCGCCGGGAAGGCGTCGTCCTCGTAGGAGTCCCACAACCCCCGTGCCACCTGCACGAATTCCAGGGCCCGGCCGTAGCGGGTGGCGTAGTCGAGGTGTTCGTCGAGTCCGTAGTTCCTCGACGTCCCGGTGTCGAAGCTGGTGACCACGTTCCAGCCGGCGCGTCCGCCGCTGATGTGGTCGAGCGAGGCGAAGCGGCGGGCCAGGTTGAACGGCGAGTTGTACGTCGAGCTCGCCGTGCCGACCAGACCGATGTGCCGTGTGTGGGTGGCGACCGCCGACAGCAGGGTCAGCGGCTCCAGCCGGTTCAGGTAGTGCGACGGGTAGGTGGAGTTGATGAACTGGCTGTCGACCACGAACAGCGCGTCGAACAGGGCGTGTTCGGCCGCCTGGGCCTGCTGGATGTAGTAGCCGATGTCGATGCTGGCGTTCTTCGCGACGGCCGGGTCCTTCCACAGGCCGTGCTGGCCGGGGCCGCCGACGCCGTACGGGTGCAGGGCGAGGTGGATTCTGCGGGACATGGGTGTTCCTCTCGGGAGGGCGGGGAGTTGGTGCCGGGGCGGGCTGCGGCCTTGGCCAGGGGCTCAGCCGCCCAGCCGTTCAACGGTTCGGCCGTTCAGTCGCTCTGCCGTTCAGTCGCTCAGCCGCTCAGCCGCGCGCGAAGAGCATCGCGCTCGGCCCGGCCGGCGGTGCGCGCGTGGAGTGTGGGTGCGGAACCGACCAGAAGCCGGGTGTACACGTGCCGCGGGTGGTTGACGACGTCACCGGCCGTGCCCACCTCGACGAGCTCACCCCTGTAGAGCACGGCGATGCGGTCGGCGGTACCGGCGACGGACCCGAGGTCGTGGGAGATGAGGACGAGGGCGGTCCCGGTGTCGCGCAGCTCCTTGAGGATCTCCAGGACCTGTACGCGGTTGGCGGAGTCCAGTGCGCTGACCGGCTCGTCCAGGAGGACCAGGGCCGGCCCGGTGACCAGCGCACGGGCCACCGCCACCCGTTGGCGCTGCCCGCCCGAGAGCTCCCCGGGCAGCCGCTGGAGCAGTTCCCCGGACAGCCGGACCCGGTCGAGGTACGCCCGCGCCCGGCGCCCGGCCTCCTTGCCCGGCACGCCCTGGACGAGCAGCGGCTCGGTCAGGGAGTCCTCGACCGTCAGGTCGGGATCGAGGCTGCGCAGGGGGTCCTGGAAGACGTACTGCACGACGCCCCGGCGCCGCAGCGCCCGCCACCGGCGGGCGCCGTACCCGGTCACGTCCTCGCCGCCGACCCGGATCGAACCGGCGGATGCGTCCACCAGACCGAGCACGGCGCGGGCCAGGGTGGACTTCCCCGAACCGGTCTCGCCGATGAGCCCGACGGTCTCGCCCGGTGTGACGGTCAGCGACACCCCGCGCAGCGCGTGCCGGCTCCGGCGGCCCCGGCCGTAGCGGACGTCGAGGCCGTCGATCTCCAGGACGGGCGCGGCCGCAGCCCGTTCCCGCCGGGCCGCTTCCGCCCGCGGCGACGCGGTCGTCATGACGCCTCCTTCACGGTGAGGAACCTGTCCAGGCCGTACTGCTCGTGCTCGGCCATGAGGAGCCGGGTGTACGGGTGCTGGGGGTCGTGCAGCACCGACCTCGTCGGTCCCTGCTCCACCACCTCGCCCTGACGCAGGACGAGGACCTCGTCGCACAGCTGGGCGACGACGGCGAGATCGTGGGAGACGACGACGAGAGCGAGGCCGGTGCGCTCCCGCAGTTCGGCCAGCAGGTCGAGGATCTCGGCCTGCACCGTGACGTCCAGGGCCGTGGTGGCCTCGTCGGCGATGAGCGCCCTGGGCTCGACGGCGATCGCCGCCGCGATCAGCACGCGCTGGAGCATGCCGCCCGAGAGCTCGTGGGTGTACTGCCCGTAGACCAGCTCCGGGTCCCTCAGCCGCACGGCCCCGAGCAGGTCCAGGGCGCGCTGCCGCGCCTCGCGCCGCTTGACCCCCTGCTTGACCCGGATGACCTCGGCGATCTGCGAGCCGACCCGGATCGAGGGGTTGAGGTAGGACGCGGGGTCCTGGAAGACCGCGCCGACCGTGGTCCCCCGCAGGGCCGTCCACTGCCGCGGCGTCAGCGTGGCGATGTCGGTACCGTCGATCTCGACCGAGCCCGCCGACACCTCGAAGTGCGGGGG
This sequence comes from Streptomyces sp. NPDC001822, assembly GCF_042892135.1. Lineage (NCBI taxonomy): Bacteria > Bacillati > Actinomycetota > Actinomycetes > Kitasatosporales > Streptomycetaceae > Streptomyces > Streptomyces sp. NPDC001822. The sequence continues at coordinate 197,301 of NZ_JBIATW010000005.1, read as the reverse complement.
CAGGATGCCGAGCACGGCCCGGCAGGTGAGGGTCTTGCCGCTGCCCGACTCACCGACGATCCCGATCGCCCGGCCCGGGGTCAGCTCGAAACCGACTCCGTGGACGATCTCCCGGCCGGTCACGCCGTCGCTGATGCGGACGTCGCGCACCGCGATCACCGGAGGGCCTGCCGGGACGGTCGCGGTGCCGCTCCCGGACTCCTCGGCGGTGTGCGCCGGGCTCTTCGGCAGTGTCCTCATCGGGAACCTCCCACGGATACGGATGCGGATGTGCCCCTGCGGGCCCTGCGGCTGCGGACCAGAGCCCGGCCCGCCTCGCCGGAGACGTCGCGGATGGCGTCGGCGAGCACGTTGCAGGCCCAGACGGTGACCATGATCAGCAGGGCGGGTGCCACCGGAGCCCACGGCTGGTGGCTGAGATAGCCCAGGTCGGAGGCCAACAGCCCGCCCCAGGTGGGGGCCGGCGGCTGTACGCCGATGCCGAGGAACGTGAGGCTGGAGACGATCACGAAGCCGACGCCGATCGTCTGGGCGAGCGCGACCGCGACCGGCGGAAGCACCTTGGCCCACACGTGGCGGCGCACGATCCAGCCGACGGAGGCGCCGGAGACGATCGCGGCCTCGACGTAGGGCGAGCGGGCCACGGCCAGGGTGGCGGCGCGCGCCACCCGGTAGAAGAGGGGCGAGACCAGTGCTCCCGTGACCAGCATGGCCTGGGTGATGCCGTTGCCCAGGAGGGCGATCACCGCGATGGCGAAGAGCATGAAGGGCAGGGCGACCAGGGTGTCGGCCAGACGGAGCGTCAGCCACTCGAAGACCCGGCCGGAGTACACCGACAGGATGCCCGGGACCGCACCGGCGACCAGGGCCGTCAGCGCGACTTCGAGCGATCCGAGGACGCTGATCCGCGAACCGTCGAGGAGGCGGCTGAACACGTCGCGGCCCAGGTAGTCCGTCCCCAGCCAGTGGGCGGCCGAGGCCGACGCGAGCGTGTCGTCGCTGGTGGCCAGCGGATCCTGCGGAGCGAGCCAGGGGCCGCAGACGGCCAGCACGGCGACCAGGAGGAGGACGGCCAGGGCGATCCGGCCGGAGGTGAGCGAGAGGAGGCGGCGCAGCATGGTCAGACCCCCCTCTGGGACGCCGGCATGACGCGTGCCAGCACCAGGTTGATGACGAGGTTGAAGGACACGACCAGCACGATCGACACCACGAGCACCCCCTGCACCGCGGGCACGTCACCGGCCTGGGCCGAGTCGTTGGCGAACCTGCCGAAACCCTGCAGTCCGAAGATCCACTCCGTGACCACGGAGGCACCGACGAGCGCCGGGAACTTCTGCCCGACGGTGGCGAGCGCGGGCCCGAGGCCGTTGCGCAGGACGTGCCCGAAGAAGATCCGCCGAGGGCTGAGTCCCCGGACCACCGCGCCCGTCACGTAGTTCTCCCCGTACGCGGCGATGAGGCTGGACCGCAGCTGGCGTGCGACGTCGGCGACGACGTCGAAGCTCAGGGCCAGCGCGGGGAGCGTGATGTGGGCGAGCCACGGGCCGGCACCCTGGTCGGCCGGGACGTAGCCGGCCGAGGGGAAGAGACCGAGCCCGACCGCGAGGACGGATACGAGCACGATGCCGACGACGAACGCCGGCATCACCGAGATCACGGTGACGAATCCGGTGATCGCCCGGTCCACGGCCGTGGTGCGGCGCAGGGCCGCCACGGTGCCGAGGACGAAACCGGCGACGGCACCGATGACCAGGGCGAGGGCGGCGACGGAGAGGCTCACCCCGAGGCCGAGCCCGATCAGCGTCGAGATGTCCGCGCCGTTGACCCAGCTGGTGCCGAGCTGCCCGTGCAGCACGTCCGCGAACCAGTCCCCGTACTGAGTGAGGAAGGGCTTGTCCAGCCCCCACTCGGCCTCGATGCGCCGGATCGCCTCCGGGGTGGCGTCCTCGCCCAGCTGGATCCGCGCCGGGCTGAGGCCGCTCAGCGACCGGAGGGCGAACGTCACGAAGGTCGCGACCAGGAACACCGGTACGAAGATCGCGACGGACCGGCCGAGGGCGGCGGCCACACGCCCCGCCGCGTGCCGCGTCCTGCTGCCGGCGGCCCGGCGACGACGTTCGGAGGTGATCCGTGGTGTGGTCGTCGTCATGGAGCTGCCTCCTCTCTGCGGTGGACGGATCGTCAGGAGGCGTCGGCGATCTTGACGCCGGTCCAGTCGATGTGGGCGGGGTTCTTCGGCAGGCCGGAGACCGACGGGCTCTTGGCGAACAGGTTCGGCGAGGAGAACGTGAAGATGAGAGCCCTGCTCCGCAGGCCGGCCCGCGTCGCCTCCTGGAGGGTCCGGGCGTAACCGGGCGCCTCCAGCGGTGTCCGGCGGACCTTCGCCACGGCCTCCTCGAAGCCGTCCGGCTCGTACGGGGTGCTGAGGTTCAGCGGGCCGTTCGGGCCGAAGTGGGCGGTGAGGGTCTGTACGGCGGAGTCCCGGCCCGTGGTCGAGTACAGGGAGAAGGCCAGGTCCTTCGCGAAGAACGGGGTGGCCCAGTTCTTGTCGATCCTGATCGTGACCTTGATGCCCACCGCTGCCAGCTGGGACTGGACGATCTCGGCCTGCGGGTCCTCCGCGGGGATGACCAGGTCCAGCTTGATGTCACCGGGGGAGTGGCCCGCCTCGGCGAGCAGCTTCCTCGACCTGGCGGGGTCGTGGGGGTAGGCCCCCTCGGACTGGCCGTCGTACGCGATGTACCCCTTCGGGAAGGGCTGGTCGGTCGTCTCGCCGTGACCGAAGGTCAGCTTCTTGACGAACTCCTCGCGGTCGACGGCGTAGCGGAGCGCGTCGACGACCCGGTCGTCGTCGAACGGGGCCTTGTTGACGTTGAGGCTGATGTTCGACGCGTTGAAGCCCGGCTGGGAGAAGACGTCCAGCCCCGCCTCGGTGGCGGCGTCGGCCTGACTGGGGTCCAGGTCGGCGAAGTTGTAGACCCCGGTCCGCAGGCCGGGGACGACGGTCGAGGCGTCGGGGGCCGAGACCAGCTCCACATGGTCGATGTGGATGTTCGCCGCGTCCCAGTAGTCCGGGTTCTTGCGCAGGACGGCCTTGGTGCCGGGGACCAGCTGGTCGACGACGAAGGGACCCGCGCCGACCGGGTTCCGGTCCAGCTTCGCGGGGTTCGCGGAAGCCTTGGGACTGGCGATCTGCAGGACGCGCTCTCCGAGCAACTGCGGTATCTGGTAGTCGACCTGAGTGAGATTCAGTGTGGCGTCGAGACCGTCGGCCCGCACCGACCCGATCGAGGTGAGGTCTCCGAAGAGCGCCGAGTTCTTCTGCTTCTGCGCCCGTTCGATGGCCGTCTTGACCGCCGCCGCGTCGACGGGTTCGCCGTCGCTGAACTTCAGGCCGGGACGCACGTGGAAGGTGATGCGGTCGCCCGCGGCGTTGTAGTCCCAGCTCTCGGCCAGGTCCGGTACGGCCTTCCCCTCCTCGTCCGTGCGCGTCAACGATGCGTAGACGAGAGCGAGTTCACGGAACTGTGCACCGCTGCCCGACACCACCGGGTCCCAGTGCGCGGGGAAGTAGGAAGAGGCCCATTTCAGCCGCGCGTCACCGGAGGCGGACGCGGCGCCGCCGCAGGCGCCGAGAGCCGGGACGAGCAGGGCGACGAAGGCGGTTCCGAGGGCGGCTGCCCTGAGGCGGCCCGGCCGTCGGGCCGACCGGTCGTCCGGTCGGCGGCGGATCGTGAGTCGTGCGGGCATCTCGTTCTCTCTGATGGGTCCCGGCCCGGAGCGGGGCGGGAAGAGGCGGGAGAGCCGCGGAGGCAGGCGCGGCACTCGCACGGAACCGTCGTCACTCGTGCGGACATGCGCCGCCGAGGGGCGGGCGCACGGCCGGGCATGGGTGAGGTCCGTCCGGGACGCCGAGAGTTCGGGAGCCGGCACGGGGGTACGACGACAGGGCGCGACGGGGAGCGGGAAACCGGCGCGGAGGGCAGGCGCGGATCAGCGGGCCGAAGGGAGGCCGGTGCTGCCGACCGAGGTCAGGCGGCGCCTGCGGGACGGGAGGGGTGCGGGGTCAGCGACAGAGTGCGCTGGAGGTGCGCCGCAGGTCCACGTAGCGGCACACCACACCGGGGTGCGTCGTGAGCATGGGCTCATCCTGGCGGCCGCCGTCCGCGCCTGTCAATGGACACCCTTTGGTGTCTCATTCAGCGGGACGCGACTCAACCGCAGCTCAGCGCCCTGCGGGAGGCCGTGCGGCCGACGCGGGATGGACTGATGCCTCGTCAGGATGCAGCCAGAGCGGGCCGTTCGCGCTCCCCACCGGCGTCGCCCCGGGAGGGGGCCAGGCACCGTCCGCCAACTGCCGCCGCTCCGGCTCGGTCAGGCTCCCGTGGTGTTCCAGCGCCTCGCCGGGGGACAACCGGACCGCTGTGTCCAGCAGTCCGGGGGCCAGCTCCCCGAACGCCCGCGCGTACGCCTCGTACGGCCGCCAGCCGGGGACGGCGCGGTACCCGGACGCGGCTCGCACCAGAAGCGTGGGCAGCGCGTAGCGGAGATCGCCGTCCGAGGTCTCCCGGGCGGCTCCGGGATGCGGCGACCCGCTCGGGACGGACAGGACCTCGGGGACCGGCCGGCGTGCCTCCGCGCGGTCGGCGCGCACACGTGCCAGCACCCCGGGTGAGGCCGCGTCCGCCCTCAGCCGGTCCGTGTCGAGTCCCGGGACGCCCCGCACGGCCGCCGCCGCGCGTGCGGGCGTGTCGGCGGGGTCGCCCAGGACGAACACGCTCTCGCGCAGGCGCCGCAGCACCCGGCGCGCCACATCCTCCCCCTGGAGTTCCGCGGCTGCCGCCACCAGTGACGAGGGCCATGAACTCGCCGCGACGCGGTCCAGCCGGGCAGCCCGCGGAGCACGGGTGTGGGAGCTGATCTCCTCGACGTACCGTGCGTACCAGGCGGTCTCGGCGGCCGGGTCTGGCGCCGGGTCGTCCGCGTCGTCGAAGAGGATCGCGTACGCCCGCCGCCAGACGACCCGGCCCCCTAGCCCGGCGCGCAGCCTGCGGAACACCGGCTCCGAGCCCCACGCCCAGGGGCACATCGGGTCGGTGAACTCGACCACCTCCAGCGGCGGCCGGTCCGGGATGCCGGTCACGCGGCACCGGGCACGGGCTGCCGTGCACGCGGCTCGGCGGGCAGCAGGGAGGCCACCGTCAGTCCGCCGAGGACCGCCGCAGCCTCCGACTCGACCCTGCGCCAGACCCCGGGCAGGCCCGCAGCGGGGCCGGGGTAGTCGAGGCCCGCCAGCGACTCGCCCCGGAGGGTGATCAGTTCACCGTCCACGGCGCGCACGACGTCCAGCAGCGGGATCTCGTCGGCCGGCCTGCCGAGCCAGTAACCGCCCTCGCAGCCGCGCTGACTGCGCACCAGGCCGGCCCTGCGCAGCTCGCCCACCACGGACTTGAGGAACCTGAACGGAATCTCCTGGGAGGAGGCGATGGCTTCACAGGAGAGCGGACGGCCGGGATCACTCGCGAGCTCCAGGAGGGCGCGCGTGGCGTAGTCCGCCTTCGCGGAGATATGCATGCCCACATCATGCCCCGGAGCGGGTCGCCGGGCGAGGCTCGCGGTCCAGCAGGCGGATTCGTTGCGGGAACATTGCCGCAGGTGAAGCGCAAAGGACACCTCTTGACATCCTTTTCGCCGCGCCCCTACCGTCCCTGCCATGAGCGAGCCGTCGACCACCCCCGGTGAAGGGTTCCACCCTCATCTCCACGACGCCACGGGCAGCCCCGCGGTGCCCCTGCGCAGCCGTCTGCACCACATCCGCGCGGACGCCCTCGACGACGACACGGCACAGACCGGCGGCATGCGCAGATTCAGCGCCGTCAGCGGGAGGACCGTCGGCTCGGAGAAGCTGTGGATGGGGCAGACCCACGTCGCGCCCTCGACCTCTTCCTCGGACCACCACCACGGCGAGTCCGAGACGGCCATCCATGTGGTCAGCGGGCACCCGGAGTTCGTCTTCGTCGACGACTCGGGGGGCGAGCCGGAGGAGATCCGGCTGCGCACCTCACCCGGCGACTACATCTTCGTCCCGCCGTTCGTGCCGCACCGCGAGGAGAACCCGGACCCGGCGGAAGAGGCCGTGGTGGTCATCGCCCGCAGCACCCAGGAGGCGATCGTCGTCAACCTGCCGGGCCTCTACGCGCTCCGGCCCGACGGGACGCACTGACCCCCCGCCCCGCACCCCTCGGTCGGCTCCGGCGCGGGGGCGGTACACCCGACCCGCTTGCCCGCGTCCGGAGTTCGCCCGCGCGGCCGGCGGCCGTCACAGGGCGTCGGGGCCGCGCTCACCCGTGCGCACCCGCACGGCCGTCTCCACGGGCAGCGCCCACACCTTGCCGTCACCGATCTTGCCCGTCCGCGCTGCGCGGACCACCGCGTCGAGCACCGGCTCCGCGTCGGAGTCCTCGACGAGCACCTCTATACGGACCTTCGGCACCAGGTCCACGCGGTACTCGGCCCCGCGGTACACCTCGGTGTGACCGTGCTGACGCCCGTAACCGCTGGCCTCCGTGACCGTCATCCCCTGCACGCCCAGGTCCTGCGGAGCGGTCTTCACCTCGTCGAGGCGGTGCGGTTTCACAACTGCGGTGATGAGCTTCACGGGGCAGTGCTCCTGTTCATGGAGAGGGGTGCGTGGTGGCCCGGAGCGAGCGACGCGGCGTGCCCGGGGCCGCCGTGATCGTAGGCGCTCTCCGGTGTACGCGTCCCCGTCCCCGTACCCGTCCGGGATTGGGCGGAGGCGGCAGTCCGGTGCCGCGGTGGAGGGCCGGACGGGCCCCGGTGGGCCCTCCACCGGTGCGGGCGTGAGGCTCATGTCGGATTTCCGCCAGCCGCAGCGTCCGCGGTGCCTGATCCTGGATACATGCACACTGACACCGAGCGCTGCGTGAGAGCCGTGCGGTCGAAGGACTCCCGATTCGACGGCTGGTTCTTCACCGCGGTCCTGACCACCCGAATCTACTGCCGTCCCAGCTGCCCGGTCGTGCCGCCCAAGGTCCGGAACATGACCTTCTACCCGAGCGCCGCCGCCTGCCAGCAGGCCGGGTTCCGGGCCTGCAAGCGCTGCCGTCCCGACACCAGCCCCGGTTCTCCGGAGTGGAACGCCCGTGCCGACTCCGTGGCCCGTGCCATGCGGCTCATCCAGGACGGGGTCGTCGACCGGGAGGGCGTCACCGGGCTCGCCGCACGGCTCGGCTACTCCACCCGTCAGGTCGAGCGCCAGCTCCTCGCCGAGCTCGGGGCGGGCCCGCTGGCGCTGGCCAGGTCACAGCGTGCCCAGACCGCCAGGGTGCTCATCGAGACGACCGCGCTCCCGATGGCCGAGGTCGCCTTCGCCGCCGGGTTCTCGTCCATCCGTACGTTCAACGACACCGTGCGCGAGGTCTTCGCCCTGGCCCCGGGCGAACTGCGCGCCCGGTCCGGACGCGGGGCGAGAGTGTCCGGGACGCCGGGCGTCATCGCCCTCCGCCTGCCGTACCGCGCGCCGCTCAACCCGAGCAACCTGTTCGGACACCTGGCCGCGACCGCCGTGCCGGGGGTCGAGGAGTGGCGCGACGGTGCCTACCGCCGCACCCTCACCCTCCCGCACGGGCACGGCATCGTGGCGCTCACCCCGCGCTCCGGACACATCGAGTGCAGACTCTCGCTCACCGACCCCCGCGATCTCGCCCAGGCCATCAGCCGCTGCCGCCGCCTCCTCGACCTCGACGCCGACCCCGTGGCCGTGGACGACCAGCTGCGTTCCGATCCGCTGCTCGCCCCGCTGGTGGACGCCGCTCCCGGCCGCCGGGTGCCGCGCACGGTCGACGCGGCGGAGTTCGCCGTTCGCGCGGTGCTGGGCCAGCAGGTCTCCACGGCCGCCGCCCGGACCCACGCGGCCCGGCTGGTCCGCGCCCACGGGGTGCCCGTCGACGACCCCGAAGGCGGGCTGACCCACCTCTTCCCGGCCCCCGACGCGCTCGCCGGGCTCGATCCCGAGGCGCTCGCCCTGCCGCGCAGCCGCCGCGCCACGCTCACCACCCTCGTGCGGGCGCTGGCCGACGGGACGCTGCACCTGGGGGAGGGCACCGACTGGGACGAAGCGAGGGCGGAACTGACCGCGCTCCCCGGATTCGGCCCCTGGACGGTCGAGGTGATCGCCATGCGTGCCCTCGGGGACCCGGACGCCTTCCTCCCCACCGACCTGGGGATCCGCAGGTCGGCCGCCCGCCTCGGCCTCCCCTCGACCCCGGCCGCCCTCACCGCCCGCGCCGCACGGTGGCGCCCCTGGCGTGCGTACGCCGTGCAGTACCTGTGGACCGTCGACGACCACCCGATCAACCACCTGCCGGCCCGAGAGGCGTGAAGACGAACCCGTGACCGCAGTGAGGACGAACCCATGACCACCGCATCCACGACGACCCGGCGGCACACCGTCGTCGACAGCCCCTACGGGGCGCTCACCCTGGTCGCCACCGACGGGACGCTCTGCGGCCTCTACATGACCGGGCAGCGGCACCGCCCGCCCGAGGAGACGTTCGGCCTGCCGGACCCCCGGCCCTTCGGGGAGGCGACCAGCCAGCTCGACGCCTACTTCGCGGGCGAACTGACGGAGTTCGACCTGCCGCTGCGCCTGGAGGGAACGCCGTTCCAGCGCAGTGTGTGGGGCGAGCTCGCACGGATTCCGTACGGCGAGACCCGCTCGTACGGCGAACTGGCCGAAGTCCTGGGCAAACCCGGCGCCTCCCGCGCGGTGGGCCTGGCCAACGGGAAGAACCCCGTCGGGATCATCATCCCCTGCCACCGGGTCATCGGAGCCTCGGGGAGTCTCACCGGGTACGGCGGCGGGCTGGACCGCAAGCGGCGGCTGCTGGCCTTCGAGCGGGGAACGGAGGCCGAGGCGCCGGTGCTGTTCTGAGCCGGGCGGCGGGCCCCGGCGGTGGCGCCCGCCGCCCCGGAGAGGCTGCCCGACCCGGCCGTGCCGCGTGGCGCGCTCCTCCCGCCCAGCACGGTCCTCCGTCCAGCGCCCTCGGCCCGCTCAGCCCGGTCAGCCCCGCTCAGCCGGTGAAGATCTCGACGACCGACCAGATCGCCAGTCCGAGCATGCACACACCGCCGATGCGCTGGACCGTCTTCAGCGGGACCCGCTTGGCGATGAAGCGTCCGGCCAGCAGCGCCAGCGCGGACACCGACATGAGGGCGGCGGCCGATCCGATGGCCGTGGACCAGGCGCCGTTGCTCGCGGCCAGGTTCGCCGTCGTGATCTGGGTCAGGTCGCCCCACTCACTGATGAACACCGCCATGAACGCCGTCGAGTAGACGGGCCAGAAACCGGTGACCGTCTTGATCTCCTCGTTCTCCTCGTCGTCACCGCTGCCGCGCAGCAGCATGAAGGCGCCGAAGGCGAAGAGGACGGCCGAGACCAGCCTGACGACCCAGTCGGGGAGCAGGCCGATCAGCCCGCCCGCGCCCACCGCGATGGCCACGTGCACGATGAAGGCGGACGAGGTGCCGAACCAGACGTAGAGCGGGCGCATGCGCGTGCCCATGGCCAGCGACGCGAACATCGTCTTGTCGGGGAGCTCCGCGAGGAAGATCAGCCCGAAGGCGGTGACGATCGCCAGGAGGTCGAGATGCATTCCGGGTGGCTTTCTGTGAGAGCCGGGCCCCGGATCTTCCGCGAAGTGCCGTACGGGCTCTCGGAGGACCACTCGGCCCGGCATGACCGCAGCGCCCGCAGGGCGCGGGCGTGTCATACCTGACCGAAGGTCTCGCCCACCCGTAAGCATCTACGAGCCCGGCCACCGGGAACCCGAAGGCTCCAGTGTGTCGACGACCGGTTTTCGGGGCTACTCCCCTTCGCAGCCGTCAACGATACCCCACCCGAGCTGCGGAGCAGCGGGCCGGCACCGTCCTGCGGTGATCATCACCGCCGTCCGCCCGAGCCCCCGCACGAGCCGCCCCGCCCGGGCCGCCGTCCCCCGCCTCAGCGCGCGCCGTTCTCCGCCGACAGCCGTTCGAGCAGGGCGGGCAGCGCCGTCCCGATGGGTTCGCGCACGGTCTCCTCGGCCAGTTCGTCGTACGGCGTCGGCTCCGCGTTCACCACGACGAGCCGCGCCCCGTGTTCCACCGCGATCCCCGCCAGCGAGGCCGCGGGCTGCACCTGGAGCGTCGTACCCACGGCGATGAACACCTGGCTCGCCCTGGTGATCGCCATCGCGTCGGCCAGCACCTGGGGGTCGAGCCGTTCGCCGAACATCACCGTCGCCGACTTCAGGATCCCGCCGCAGACCGTGCACGGCGGATCGGCCTCGCCCGCCTCGACCCGGCCCAGGGCGACCGCCATGGGCGACCTGGCGTGGCACCGCGTGCACACCACCTGGTGCGCGGTGCCGTGGAGTTCGACGACCTTGCGGGCGGAGAGTCCGGCCCGTTGGTGCAGGCCGTCGACGTTCTGGGTGATCACCCGGACCGGGGTGCCCGAGGCCTCCAGCGCGGCCACGGCGCGGTGTGCCGCGTTCGGCTCGGCGCCCAGCGCCGCGCTCTCCCGGCGCATCCGCCAGGAACGGCGGCGGATCTCCGGGTCGGACATGTAGGGGGCGTAGGTGACGAGCTTCTCCGCCTCCGGGTCCTTCCGCCAGAGGCCCTGCGGCCCGCGGTAGTCGGGGATGCCGGAGTCCGTGGAGATGCCGGCGCCGCTGAGGATCGCGACGAGAGTCATGGGGCCGAGCGTACGCATCGCCCCGGGTACCCGCGATCACATTATCCGGGTGCCCCGCCGCTGCTAGATTGCCGCTCATGGCCAAGGTGACCGTAAGTCTCGACGCGGAACTCGTCGTGGAAGCGATGGTGCTCGCCGGTGTCGGCAGCGCGCAGGACGCGGTCGAACTCGTCGTGCGCGACTACATCGCGCGCGGCCACCGGACCGAGGCCCGGATCGCCGCCCGCGACGACGCGCTGCGCGAGACCGTGCAGCGGCCGCAGGATACGCAGGGCTGACCGCACGGCTCCGCGCACGGTCTTGGCCGCCCGGTCCGGCACCTGCGCCGCCGCCTCGCGGTGGCAGGCCCTCAGCCCGTGACCGGTAAGGTCGGAGCGGCGCGACTGCCTGTTCGAATGCAAAGGGATACATGGTGACGGACGGAGCAGCGATGGAGACCGCCCACGTGCTCGTGGCGGCGGACAAGTTCAAGGGCTCGCTCACGGCGGTGCAGGTCGCCGAGCGGGTGACGGCCGGACTGCGGCGCGTCGTTCCCGGCGTGCGGGTGGAGACCCTGCCCGTCGCGGACGGCGGCGACGGTACGGTCGCGGCGGCCGTGGCCGCCGGTTTCGAGCGCCGCGAGGCGCGGGTCACGGGGCCGCTGGGGACCCCGGTCACCGCGGCGTACGCGGTGCGCGGCACCACGGCCGTGGTGGAGATGGCCGAGGCCTCGGGCCTCCAGCACCTTCCCGCGGGCGAGTTCGCCCCGCTCACGGCGACGACGTACGGCTCGGGCGAACTCCTGGCCGCCGCGCTCGACGCGGGCGCCGGGACGATCGTGTTCGGCGTCGGCGGAAGCGCCACGACCGACGGCGGCGCGGGCATGCTCGCCGCGCTCGGGGCGCGCTTCCTGGACAAGGAGGGCGAGCCCGTCGGCCCGGGCGGCGGCGGCCTCGCGGAACTCGCCGAGGCCGACCTGTCGGGGCTCGATCCCCGGCTCGCCGGCGTCGACCTGATCCTGGCCAGCGACGTGGACAACCCGCTGACCGGACCGAAGGGCGCCCCCGAGGTCTACGGGCGGCAGAAGGGCGCCACCGAGGACGACATCGCGGTCCTCGACGCGGCGCTGGCCCACTACGCGTCCGTCCTGGGACCCGAGCACGCCGGACTGCCCGGAGCGGGCGCCGCCGGAGGCATCGGCTACGGCGCGCTCGTCGCGCTGGGCGCCCGCTTCCGCCCCGGCATCGAGGTCATGCTCGACGTCCTCGGCTTCGCCCCCGCACTGGCGAAGGCCACGCTCGTCGTCACCGGGGAGGGCTCCCTGGACGAGCAGACCCTGCACGGCAAGGCGCCGGCGGGCGTCGCGGCGGCGGCACGTGAGGCCGGCGTCGAGGTCGTCGCCGTGTGCGGACGCCTCGCCCTGCCGCGGGAAGCGCTCGACGGGGCCGGTATCCGGCGGGCGTACGCACTGACGGACCTGGAGCCCGACCCGGCCGTCTGCATGGCGCAGGCCGGGCCGCTGCTGGAACGCGCGGCCGAGGCGATCGCCCGCGACTTCCTGTCCTGACGCGACGCCGTGAGGGGAGCCCCTTCCCGGGCTCCCCTCACGGTCGCGGCACCGTCAGGGTGAAGGCGTCGAGCGCCAGCGTCACCTCGGTCAGTTCGCGCGGACGCGACAGCGACCGCGAGGTCAGGCGCTCCAGCCTGCGCAGGCGGTTGAGCACGGTGTTGCGGTGGCAGTACAGCCGCCCGGCCGCCCGGCCCGCGGAACCCCCGCACTCCAGCCACGCCTCCAAGGTCCCCACCAGCAGGGCCCGGTCCGCCGGATCCAGCGCCAGCAGCGGGCCGAAGACACCGGCGAGCAGCCGGTCCGACAGCTCCGGCTGGCTCACCACCAGCGCCGCCGGCAGTCGCTCCTCCAGCCGCACGATCCCGGTCGTGCCCGGCGGACACGTCGCCAGGGCCACCTCGGCCAGCCGGCGCGCGGTGCCGAGCCCGGCGAGCCCGTCCGCCACCGGCCCGATCCCCCCGGGCCCCCGGCACCACCGCCCCACCAGTGCGGCGAGCCCCGCCGTGTCCCCGTCGCCCAGGGCGACGACGGCGATCTCGCGTTCCTCCCGCCTCCGCCGCAGGACCCGCGGGCCGCGCACGTCCGGCCGGGGTCCCGGCGCCGCGCCGGCGTCCGCCGGCCACACCGCCACGGCGTAACGCCCCAGCTCCGGCAGGCCGAGAGCGGCCGCCGCCCGCGCCGTGAGGCCGGGTTCGGCCCGGTCCTCCAGCAGGGCGTCGAGCAGCGCCCGGCCCCGCTCGTCACCGCGCCGCCCCATGTCCTCGCTCCGTCCCGCGGCCGAGCCGCTCATGGCTGGTGAGGATGCCACCGGCCGTGCGGCGGGCGGCAGCCCTCCGCCTCCCTCTGTGCACGTGCACAACGGGGCCGTTCCCACACTGGTCAGCCGCAGCGGAAGCGCCCCGGACCGTGGACGCGCGGCGCGCCCGCTGCTGGTCTGTGGCACCACGACGACCAGTCGGAAGGAGGAGGACGCATGGCAACGCTCGAGATCCGCGGACTGTCCGTGGGCTACGGCCCGGTACGGGCCCTGCGCGACGTCTCCGTCGACGTGCCGGCCGGCGCGATCACCGCCGTGCTCGGCGGCAACGGCGCCGGCAAGACCACGCTGCTGCGGGCCGTGTCGCGGACCCTCGGCTTCCACCGCGGCACGGGCACGGGCACCATCCGCCTCGACGGCCGCCCCCTGGAAGGGCTCCGCCCCGCCCAGGTGGTGGCGGCGGGAGTGGTCCAGGTACCGGAGGGCCGGCAGGTGTTCGCCCGGATGACCGTGGCCGACAACCTGCGGGCGGGCGGGCTCGGGGCGAGCGGCGGGCGCCGGACGACGGCCGCGGCCCTGAAGCGTGTACACGAACTGTTCCCCGTGCTCGCCGAGCGCGCCCACCAGCGGGCCGGGCTGCTGTCCGGCGGTGAGCAGCAGATGCTGGCGATGGGCCGTGCCCTGATGGCGGGGCCGCGCCTGCTGCTGCTCGACGAACCGTCACTGGGCCTCGCCCCGCTGATGGCGGCGCGGATCGCGGAGACGGTCCAGGAGATCAACGCGGCCGGCACGTCCGTCATGCTCGTCGAGCAGAACGCGGCCATCGCGCTGCGCCTCGCCTCCACCGCCTACGTCCTGGACGTCGGCGAGGTCGCACTGAGCGGCCCGGCCGGCGAACTCGCCGCCTCCGACGAGGTGCGACGCCGCTACCTCGGCGTCGTCGACGAGACGGCGGCCGAGGACGCGGCACAGGCGGTGGACACCACCCGCACCCTGAGCAGGTGGTCCGCGTGACGACCGCTCCGCCCCCGCTCACCGTGCGGGACGTGACCGTGCGCTTCGCCGGGCTCACCGCCCTCGACGCGGTGTCCTTCACCGTCGAACCGGGCAGTGTGCACGCCGTCATCGGCCCCAACGGCGCGGGCAAGTCCACCACCTTCAACGTGCTGTCGGGCGTCTACCGCGCCACCTCGGGCAGTGTGCACCTGGGAGCGACCGAACTCACCGGCCTCGCACCCCACGAAATCGCCGGACTCGGCGTCGCCCGCACCTTCCAGAACATCGCGCTGCCCCCGCACGCCACCGTCGCCGACAGCCTCATGCTCGGCCGGCACCGGCTCACGCGGGCCGGCTTCCTGGCGACCGGGCTGCGGCTGCCCTCCGCGACCCGCGAGGCGCACCGGCACCTCGAACGGGTGCGGGAGATCGCCGGGTTCATCGGCCTGGAGAAGGAACTCGACCGCCCCGCCGGGGCCCTCCCGTACGGCAAGCAGAAGCTCGTCGAGCTGGGCCGGGCCCTGTGCATGGAGCCCGAGGTCCTGCTCCTGGACGAGCCGATCGCCGGGATGACCGCCGACGAGCGGCGCCGCACCTCGGCCGTGGTCGCGGGTGTGCGCGACAGCCTCGGCATCTCGATCGTCATGGTCGAACACGACATGGGGGTGGTCATGCGGCTCGCGGACGCGGTGACCGTACTCGACTTCGGACGCAGGATCGCGGGGGGCACGCCCGCCGAGGTGCAGAACGACCCGGCCGTCGTGCAGGCCTACCTGGGGGCACAGGAATGACCACCTTCATCGAACTCCTCCTCGGCGGCCTGTCCATCGGCTCGGTGTACGCGCTGATCGCCCTGGGCTTCGTCGTCATCTTCAAGGCGACCGAGGTCGTCAACTTCGCCCACGCCTCCCTGCTGCTGGCGGGCGGCTACGTCACCGCCGTACTCCACGACGACATCGGGTTCTGGCCGGCGCTCGGCGTCGGGATCGCGGGCGCGGCCGTCGTCGGGTCGGCCGTCGAGTTCCTCGTGATGCGCCGCTACCGGGGGAGCGACCAGAGCGTCCTGGCGATCGTCACCATCGGCGTCGACATCCTCCTCACCACGGAACTCACCCGGCGCATGGGGACGGACGTCATGGCGCTGGGGGACCCCTGGGGCGACGACGTCGTCACCATCGGCGGTGTCACCCTGGCCGAGACCCGCATCGCGGCCTTCCTCGTCGCGGGCCTGCTCATCACGGTGTTCCTGCTGGCCTTCCGGTTCACCACCTGGGGCGTCTCCATGCGGGCCGCGGCCGAGAACCCGCAGACGGCCGCGCTGATGGGCATCCGGCTCGGCCGGGTCTCCCTCTCCGCGTGGGCGGTGGCGGGCGCACTCGCCGCCGTCGCCGCGCTGTTCCTCACGGTGTTCCCGACCCCCGGACTCGAACGGGCCACCTCGCTCGCCGCGCTCAAGGCATTCCCCGCGGCGATCCTCGGGGGCCTGGACTCGACGACCGGGGCCCTCGTCGGAGGGCTGGTCGTCGGAGTCACCGAATCACTCGCCACCGGCTACCAGAGCGACCTCTCCTTCCTCGGCCGCGGCATCGGCGATCTCGCCCCGTACCTGGTGATGGTGGTCGTCCTGCTCGTCCGGCCGGCGGGACTCTTCGGTACGAAGGAGCTGTCCCGTGTCTGAAGCCACCAAGGACGCCACCGCGCCCGCCCCCGCGGGCATCGCGTCCCCCACCGCCACCCGCCCCGGGGAGCTGCTGCGCCGGCCCGCCCCCTACCTGTGGCTCGCCGGCTCGGTCGTGCTGCTCCTGGTCCCGTTCTACCTGGACCGGTTCTGGCTCCAGGCCGGGCTGTTCGCCATGGCGGCCGCGATCGGGGCGATCGGCCTCAACCTGCTCACCGGCTCCACCGGACAGCTCTCCATGGGGCACGCCTTCTTCCTCGCGGTGGGCGCCTACGGCTACTGCGTCCTCGCGGGGGAGAGCAGTACGGAGAACGGGCACGTCCTCACCGGCCTCGGGCTTCCCACCTGGCTCGCGGCCATCCTCGCCGTACTCCTGGCGGGGGCCGCGGGGGGACTCTTCAGTCCCATCGCTGGGCGGCTGAGCGGCGCCTACCTCGGCATCGCCACGCTCGCGCTGATCTTCATAGGCCAGCACGTGCTGTTCAACGCGGACTCCCTCACAGGGGGCTTCAACGGCCGCCCCGTGCCGCCGCTCTCGCTGTTCGGCTTCACCTTCGACGACGCCGAGGTGGTCGTCGCGGCGGTGCCCTTCCAGTCGTCGGAGAAGCTCTGGTACCTCGGTCTGGCCGCACTGCTCGCCGGCGGGCTCTTCGCCCGCGGGGTGCTCCGCGGGCGGCCCGGCCGGGCGCTCAACGCCATCAGGGACCACCGGATCGCCGCCGGTGTGATGGGTGTCCCCGTGGCGCGCTACCGGGCCGGTGTCTTCGTCCTGTCCTCCATGTACGCGGGCCTCGCGGGCGTCCTGCTCGCGCTGGTCTTCCAGCGGACCGTGCCGGAGTACTTCGGCATGATCCTGTCCCTCGAATACCTCGCCATGATCGTCATCGGCGGGCTGGGCAGCGTCGCGGGGGCCGTCATCGGCGCCGCGTTCGTGTCGCTGCTCCCTCAAGTGCTCACCCACTACAGCGACTCCCTGCCCCTGGTGTCCGCCCCGGGTACGGGCGGTATCGCACCGGGTGAGGCGTCCCGCTACCTGTACGGCGCCGCGGTCGTCGCGGTGGTCCTGTTCCTGCCCGGCGGCATTGCGCGTCTGAAGAAACCAGGGGAGAAGAAGAAATGAAACCACGTGTTGTCGGAGCCGTCGTCGCGGCTCTCACCCTCACCCTCGCGGGTTGCAGCGAGAAGGCCAAGCCGTCGGACGACGGAGCCGCGGACAAGAGCGGTGTGAAGACCGGGGAGGGGGTCACCGACTCCAAGATCACCCTCGGCGCCCTCACCGACATGACCGGGGTGTACGCCTCGCTCGGCAAGAGTGTCACCCAGGCCCAGCAGCTCTGGGTGAAGGAGACCAACAAGGCCGGCGGCATCTGCGAGCGGCAGATCGAACTGACCGTGCGCGACCACGGATACGACCCGCAGAAGGCGATCGGCGCCTACACCGAGCTGGAACCGGACGTGCTGGGCTTCACCCAGTTCATCGGCTCACCGTTCGTCGCCGCCGTCGAGTCGCGGATCGACGGCCAGGACAAGGCCGTCGTGCTGCCGCAGGCCTGGTCGGCGAGTCTGGTCGGATCCAAGTACGTCCGTGTCATCGGCGCGACGTACGACGTCGAGACGATCAACCTGATCGACTTCCTGCTCTCCGAGAAGCGCATCGCCAAGGGCGACAAGATCGGCCACGTGTACTTCGAGGGCGACTACGGCGAGAACGCCCTGGCCGGCGCCAAGTACGCGGCGAAGGAGGCGGGCCTCACGGTCGTCGAGCAGAAGATCAAGCCGACCGACAACGACATGACCGCCCAGGTCTCGGCGCTCAAGCAGGCCGGTGTGAAGGCGGTCGTGATCAGTGCGGGACCGCGCCAGGCCGCCTCGCTGGTCGGCGTCGCAGCGGCCACCGGGTTCGACGTCCCGGTCGTCGGCAACAACTCGGCGTACGCCCCCCAGCTCCTGGCGACCCAGGCGGGTGCCGCGCTGCAGAAGGACTACTACATCGGCGCCTCGACCCTGCCCATCGGTGACGCCGGTGCCGGCCCGGCGAAGCTGGCCGCGGCATACGGCGCCGCGTACCCGAAGGACGGCCTCGACAACGGCGTCATCGCCGGGTACAACGCCGCCTCCGTCTTCGGCGAGGCGCTGAAGAAGGCCTGCGAGTCGAAGGACCTGACCCGGGAGGGCGTCGACAAGGCCCTGCTGACCATCAAGGGCTTCGGCGCCGACTTCGGCATCTCGCACGACTTCACCGACCCGTCGGCGCCGTCCACCCGGGAGACCGTCGTCATGAAGCCCGACGCCAAGACCCCTGGTGGCCTCAAGGTGGTCCGCCCGGCCGAGGTGTCCGCGGCGGCCGGGTCCTTCGCGCCCGCGTCCTGACCTCCCCGCACGGCGACGGGCCCGGCCTCCCCGGCCGGGCCCGTCCGTGTGTGCGGTCAGGAGGTGTAGGCCTCCAGTTCGGACAGCTGACCGGCCGGCCAGCCCGTGTTGGCGGTGAACGTCAGCCGCAGGTACCGGACCGGTGTACCCGTGAGGGTCACCGTCGCGGTGTTGCCGCTCGACGGGTTGAAGGTGTAACCCGCCGACCCCTTCAGCGAGCTGTACGTGGAGTTGTCGGTGCTCCCGGTGACGCCGACGGTCTGGGTACGGGTCGCCCAGGCCGCGGCCGGCGGCAGCTTCAGGACGAGCCGCTTGACCGCCTTGGCGGCGCCGAGGTCCACGGTGACGGACTGCGGGAAGGCGTTGTTGGCGCTCTCCCAGTAGCTGTTGGCGTTGCCGTCGACCGCGTTGCCCGCGCCGTACACGTCGGCGTGGCTCGTCTCGGTGACCGGGCGGCCCTGGGCGAGGTTGCCGGTCTCCTCGGGCGGATCCGTCGGGTCCGTGGGATCGGTCGGGTCGGTGGGGTTGCCGCCGCCGGGGACCCCGCCGTTGGTCCACACCGGGTCGGGCCAGACACCCGTGCAGGCGGGCGGGTTGGAGTACCAGCCCGAGTTGCCGGTGCCCTGGGTGATCTGGAAGCCGCTGCCGACGCAGTTGTGGATCGGGTTGGACTGGGCGATGTGGGTGGCGACGACCTTGTTGAAGGACGCCGTGCCCGGGGCCTGGATCTGGAGCGCGTACGTGCCGGCGCCGTCGATCTTGATGTTGTCGAAGTGAAGTCCGTTGCTGGCGCCCTCGATCAGGTGGATCGCGGCGTAGGAGCTGTCCAGGACCTCGCTGTCGGTGATGTTGATGGTCGCGTTGTTGATCGGCTCGTTGAGTCCGCTGAACCAGATCGCGCCGACGCCGAAGCGCCAGTTGTAGTCGTTGTTCCCGGTGCGGATCAGGGTGTTGCGGGCCGCGGTGTGCGTGCCCGAGACCGCCGTGCCCTGGCCCGAGTTGACTCCCGGGTACCGGTTCGCGATGTGCAGGCCGCCACCGTTGGTGATGGTGTCCGACATGACGTTGTCGGAGATCGTGATGTCCTTGCCGCCGTACGTGACGATGTTGTTCGCCAGGATCGGCAGGATCACGGTGTTGAACGTGAACTTGTTCTTCACGTTCGGGACGTTCTCCGCCCACATGGCCAGACCGTCGTCACCGGTGTTGCGGACGAAGGTGTTGGTCACCGTGGAGTTCGTGACGCCGTAGTGGAAGTTCACGCCGTCGGCGGTCTGGTCCAGGATCCGGCTGTTCTTGATGGTGAAGTTGTCCATCGGGCCGTCCATCCAGGCGCCGCACTTGGTGTGCTGCATCCAGACGTTGTCGACGACCGAGTTGGACATGGCCCCGCCGATGGCGTTGACCTGGTCGTTGTCCTCGCGCTCACGGATGTCGCCGATGATGGCGAAGTCCTTGAGGCTGACGTTGCTGCTGCCGCCCTGCGCCGAGTACTTGCCGTAGACGCCGACCGCCTTGCTGCGGTCCGTGGGGTGACGGCCGGTCAGCACGCTGTACCAGGGGCCCGCCCCGCGCAGGGTGACCTTGTCGACGACGATGTGGTCCTGCACCTTGAAGGTGCCCTGCGGGATGTACACCTCCTTGCCCTGGGTGCGGCCCGCGTCGACCGCCGCCTGGATCTTCGCGGTGGAGTCCGCGGCGCCCGACGGGTCGGCCCCGAAGTCGCTCACCACGTCCAGCGCCCCCGAAGGCTTGCCGATCGGTGCCGCGACCTGCTCGAAGTCCGCCAGGTCGATGGTGAACGTCGGCGAGGCGGCGGTGGAGGTGACCTGGAGCCTGACCTTCGTGCCGGCGGCCAGGGTCGACCCGAACATGGTGCGGGTCTCGTCGTAGAAGTGGTGCGGATTGGTGTCGCCGGGGTTGTTGTTGAAGGGGTAGCCCCCGTAGTACCAGCCGTACTTCGACGTCACCGGCACGCTCTTCAGCGAGGAGCCGTTGACCCGCAGGTCGAGGGAGGCGTCCCGGCCCGTCCCCGCCGCGTTGTCCGGCAGCGAGTAGCGGAAGGTCATCGCGTTGGCGGGTGCGGTGAGCGTGAACTCGACGTACTCGCCCGCGGCGTCGAGCGTGACGGCCTGGCGGCCCGACGCCTCGGACGGCAGCGTGCCGTACAGGCGGTTCGGGCCGATCAGGGAGCCGTTGGTGGCGGCGTACTCGGCTTCCTGTTCCTTGAACGGGACGGTGGCGCCGCGACCGGATATCCCGACGGGCGACGGGGCGGGCACGGCCGCGGCCTGGGCGGGGGGAGCGCCGGCCAGCACGACCGCGGCGGCGGTGCCCGCGGCGGCGAGTGCGACGGCGAGGGAGGCGGACAGGGAACGTCTGAACAGACGCGGTCCTGGGAGTGGTGGGGTCACGTGTGGGACGTCCTTGCGGCTCGAGGGGCTCTTCGGACGCCCCACAGGCTAGGAGTACCGGAGTAAAGAAGTCCACGGGGCTGCGCAAGATTTCGTCTTCATCGCTCAAATAAGTGACTCGTGTGCGTGAATACTGAGCGGACAGCACGGCCCTACGTCTTCGGGAAGTGGAGGGCCGCCATGTGCGCGGACGGCCGGTCCGGGTGTCCGGCGGGAGCCGCCGTCAGCTCTCCGGCCGCAAGGCGTTGATGAGCAGCAGGGCGATGTCGTCGGTGCCCGGCGTGGCCCCCCGGGCGTAGCGCACGAGCGTGTCGGCGACGGAGTCCATGTCCTGGTCCAGGGCGAGGGCGAAGTGCTCGGCCAGGTCCGCGGTGGCGTCGTCGAGGTCCACGCCCGGGGCCTCCACGAGACCGTCGGTGAACAGGGCGAGGGCCGCGCCCAGGGGCAGGGGCACCTCCGCCGTCGGGTAGCGGGCCGCGGGGTCGATGCCGAGGAGGACCCCGGGCGGCAGACGCAGTGCCTGGGTCTGGCCGTCCGGCTGGCGCAGCAGCGGCGGCGGGTGACCGGCGGTGGCCAGGACCGCGCGCCGCCCGGCCAGATCGAGATGGACGTACAGACAGCTGGTGAACAGCCCGGGATCCAGGTCCGTGAGCAGCCGGTTGGTGCGCGCCAGCACCTCGTCGGGCGGCGCGCCCGCCGAGGCGTGCACGGCGGTGCGGACCTGCCCCATCAGCGCGGCCGCGTTCTCGTTGTGCCCCTGGACGTCACCGATGGCCGCGGCCACGTTGTCCTCGTCGAGCCGGATCAGGTCGTAGAAGTCCCCGCCGACCCCCATGCCGCGGGTCGAGGGGAGATAGCGGGCCGCGACGTCCAGACCGGGGACGTCCGGGAGGGTCTGGGGCAGCAGATGGGCCTGAAGGCTGTGCGACAGCCGGTCCTTGGCGTCGTAGAGGCGGGCCCGGTCGAGCGCCTGGGCGAGCAGTCCGGCGATCGAGGTCAGCAGGGCACGCTCCTCGTCGCCGAACGGATGGGGCCGCTCGTAGGCCAGGACCAGCGAGCCGATGGGCCGCCCGGAGGCGATCAGCGGCAGGAAGGCGCACGCGGCGACGGCGTCGCGCAGGTCCGCGGAGGGATAGGCGCGCCGCAGCTCGTCGAAGCTCGCGTAGAAGTCGGGGCTTCCGGTCATCAGCACGTGTGCCGCCGGCGTCCCCGAGGTGAGCGGTGCGCCGTCGAAACGATCCATGAGCCCCGGCCGGCTGCCCCGGCCGCCCTCGACGCGGAGCCGCCCCTCCGCCGACGTCATCACCACGAGGGTCTGGATCCGAAACGCGGGCATCAGCTGGTCGCCGGCCAGCTCGATCACGTCCTTGGTGGTGACCGCCTCGGTGAGGGTAGCCGCCAGGTGCATCAAGTGGTACAGCGCGCCGGCCCGGCTGGGGACGGCCGAGATCGGGGGCAGCGGAGGTGCCGGATCGTCCGTGGGACCGGGCTTCGCGGTGGGGATGATCCGGACGCTGATGCCGGTGTTGTCCGGGAAGAGGTGAAAGGTCAGCCACCGGTCCGGGGGCCGCAGCACGGTGAATGACGTCTGCTGGCGGCCGATGACGGCAGCTCGATAGTGGTCTTCGACGGCCGGAGTGTCCAGCCAGGGGAGTGACACCCAGGGCAGCGTCCCCACCATGTCCTCGGCCCGGGCCCCCAGCAGCGCCGAGGCGGCGTCGTTGACGTAGGTGATCGAACCGTCCATGGCCAGCGCGCAGCTCCCTCCGGGCAGTCGCTGGACGAACTCCGCGGCCGCCATGCCCTCGGCCGGTCCGGGCGGCTCCGGTTCCGGCCGGGGAAGCACCCGCGGCTGGGCGCCGGGAAGGACCGGGGTGCCTTTGCTCTCGGCCTGCTGCAGAATCATGCCGATGGAGTGGGAGCCCGCCACGACGGCCCGGCGCTCCTGGGACGACAGCTCCGGTGAGTGGGAGCCGGGCCACAGCAGGACCACTCCGCCCCGGTCGGCGGCGCCGGTACGGACGGGGGCGGCGCAGAGCGCGAAGCGGTAGGGCAGGACGAGAGCCGTACGCGGATAGCGTCGGGCGAGTTCCTCCTGGCTGCCCAGCCAGATCAGACAGCGCAGGCGCACGGCGTCGGCCACCGGCATGGGGGCGGACAGCGGGACCCTGGTCCACAGGGCGGCGAGCTGCGCCGGTGCCCCGGCCAGCACCGTCAGGTGCAGCGTCGTGCCCTTCCCCGGCAGCACGTACAGCATGGCCACGGAGGCGCCGGAGTCCCGCACGAGACGGGCCACGGCGCCGTCCAGCAGCTCCGTACCCGGATCGGTGGCGGCGACAGGTGCCGCGTGGTCCTGCACGTTCTCCAGCGTCCCCCGGGACCAGCTGCCCCGCACCCGCTGCCCCGCACGGCGTGTGCGGACAGTGAGCCGGCGGGCACGTGCGGGCCCCGGGTACGCGAAAGGGCCCGGATGCCGGGGAGCATCCGGGCCCTTTCACAGGGTCACAGGTGGTTACGGGAGCTGCGCCGCCCGTGCCTCGCGCCTGTTGTCACGGAAGGTGTTCACCCGCCGCGCCGTGGCGAAGAGCGGGATCACCGCTCCCAGGACGACCTGGAGCGCACAGCCGGTCTGCAGGAGCAGCTGGCCACCCGGTGCGTCGAACGCCCAGGCGGCGAGCAGCCCCATCGCGGAGACGATCCAGCTGAGCATGGCCACCGCGAGGACACCCCGGGGCTTGGGGTACTCGACCCGGCTGACCATCAGCCACGCCACTCCGACGATGGCGAGCAGCGTCGGCACGAAGGGCAGCTCCAGGAGCACGATCGAGACGACCGTCAGCGCTCCGAAGGGGCTCGGCATGCCCTGGAACATGCCGTCCTTCAAGGTCACACAGGAGAATCTGGCGAGCCTCAGCACCACGGCCAGCAGCACCACGATCGCCGCGAGCGCCGACACGCGCTGATGCGCGTCGTCGGCGACCATGCCGTACACCAGCACGAAGTACGCCGGTGCGAGGCCGAAGCTGATCAGGTCGGAGAGGTTGTCCAGCTCCGCGCCCATCGGCGAGGACCGCAGCTTGCGGGCCACGAGCCCGTCGAACAGGTCGAACACCGCCGCCAGCAGCATGAGGATCACGGCGCTGGCCGCGGAGTGCCGGGCCATACCCGACTCGTCACTGCCGGTGAGGTGCGGGATGAGGATCCCCGTGGTGGTGAAGTACACCGCCATGAAGCCGCACGTGGCGTTACCGAGGGTGAGGGTGTCCGCTATCGACAGCCGCAACGAGAGCGGCATGTCCTCGGCGTCGTCCTCCTCGGCCTCCGGCACCCAGCCGGCCTGCGTCTCAGGATCAACTACGGTCAATTCGAGTCACCCCCGCGGTCGTGGCCTGGCCGACCTCGACCGCGACCTCGACACCTTCCGGAAGGTAGATGTCGACGCGCGAGCCGAAGCGGATCAGACCGATGCGTTCGCCCTGCTCCACCTTCGTACCCTGCGGGATGTAGGGGACGATGCGACGGGCGACCGCTCCCGCGATCTGCACCATCTCGATGTCGCCGAGCTCGGTGTCGAAGTGCCAGACAACGCGTTCGTTGTTCTCGCTCTCCTTGTTGAACGCCGGAACGAACCCGCCCGGAATGTGTTCGACGGAGGTCACGGTGCCGGCCAGGGGGGCCCGGTTGACGTGAACATTCAGCGGGCTCATGAAGATCGCGACGCGGGTGCGCCCGTCCTTCCACGGCATGATGCTCTGCACCACGCCGTCGGCCGGCGAGATGACGCGGCCCTGGGTGATCTCGCGCTCGGGGTCGCGGAAGAACCACAGCATGCCCGCCGCGAGCGCGGTGGTGGGCACGGCCACGGCCGCCCAGCGCCCGGACCGGCGGGCCCGGGCGAGGCTGAGCGCCGCGGTTGCGACGGTCGGGAGGAGCCACGGCGATGCTCCGCGGGCAAGGCGGACCCCGCCGCGGGATGCAGAGTTCTGACTGTCGGGCATGGATGACCTTCGTAGCGGATGATGCCGCGCTGGCAACGGGGGGACGGCGGCTTTCCGGCGATGCTATCGGGTGCGAGCGGCAACTGGGCAAGCCAGCAGCCGAGTCGGACAGCTGAAAGGCTCCGGACGAGGTTGACCGGGTGTGATGTTCTTCGCCACCAAATCATCTCGAAGGGGACAATCAGCCCTGGAGTCGGTACTCCTCGAGCAGCCGGCGACCGATGATCATTTTCTGGATCTCGGCGGTACCTTCACCGATCAGCAGCATCGGTGCCTCACGGTAGAGGCGCTCGATCTCGTACTCCTTGGAGAAGCCGTAGCCGCCGTGGATACGGAAGGCGTCCTCGACGACTTCCTTGCAGTACTCGGAGGCGAGGTACTTCGCCATCCCTGCCTCCAGGTCGTTCCGCTCCCCGGAGTCCTTTTTGCGTGCTGCGTTGACCATCATCGCATGGGCCGCTTCGACCTTGGTGGCCATTTCGGCCAGTTTGAACTGGATCGCCTGGTGCTGGGCGATCGGTTTTCCGAAGGTCTGGCGCTGCTGGGCGTACGAAACACCCAGTTCGAATGCACGTTGTGCGACACCGCAGCCACGTGCGGCGACATTCACCCGTCCTACCTCGACACCGTCCATCATTTGGTAAAAACCTCGGCCGGTGGTGCCGCCCAGCACGCGATTGGCCGGAATGCGCAGTCCGTCCATGATGAGCTCGGTCGTGTCGACGCCCTTGTAGCCCATCTTGTCGATCTTCCCGGGGATGGTGAGTCCGGGGCGGACCTCGCCGAAGCCCGACTCCTTCTCGACCAGGAAGGTCGTCATGGACCTGTGCGGCGCGGCGGCCGCCTCTTCGGGGGAGTAACCTTCGTCACTCCTGCAGAGGACGGCCACGAGCGTGGACGTCCCGCCGTTCGTGAGCCACATCTTCTGGCCGTCCAGGACGTACTCGTCGCCGTCGCGGACGCCCTTCGAGGAGATCGCCGACACGTCGGACCCCAGCGCCGGCTCGGACATCGAGAACGCGCCGCGCACCTCGCCCAGCGCCATGCGCGGGAGGAAGGTGTCCTTCTGCTCCTGCGTGCCGTGCTGCTTGAGCATGTACGCCACGATGAAGTGCGTGTTGATGATGCCCGACACGCTCATCCAGCCGCGGGCGATCTCCTCGACGCACAGCGCGTAGGTGAGGAGCGACTCGCCCAGGCCGCCGTACTCCTCGGGGATCATCAGCCCGAACAGGCCGAGTTCCTTGAGCCCTTCGACGATGTCCGTCGGGTACTCGTCGCGGTGCTCCAGCTGTGTCGCGACGGGGATGATCTCCTTGTCGACGAAACCACGGACCGTGGAGAGGATTTCCTGCTGGACGTCCGTCAGTCCGGCGGTCTGCGCGAGTCGGCTCATGGCTGCTTCTCCACGTTCTTCTGCGGCGGCTGGACCGGCTCCGGGCGGCCGGGCTGTTCGCCGCCGCGCTCCTTGATGTACGTCTCGGTGGGGACCATCACCTTGCGGCGGAACACGCAGACCAGCGTGCCGTCCTGCTTGTAGCCCCTCGTCTCGACGTGGACGACGCCGCGGTCGCTCCGGGACCTCGACGGGGTCTTGCCGAGCACGGTCGTCTCGCCGTAGACCGTGTCGCCGTGGAAGGTGGGCGCGACGTGCTTCAGCGATTCCACCTCCAGATTGGCGATCGCCTTGCCGGAGACGTCCGGTACCGACATGCCGAGCAGCAGCGAGTAGATGTAGTTGCCCACGACGACGTTCTTGCCGAAATCGGTCGTCTTCTCGGCGTAATTGCTGTCCATGTGCAGCGGATGGTGATTCATGGTCAGCAGGCAGAAGAGGTGGTCGTCGTATTCGGTGACCGTTTTCCCGGGCCAGTGCTTGTAGAGGGCACCGACTTCGAACTCCTCAAAAGTGCGGCCGAACTGCATTTCAGGCCTCCGGGGCTTCGAACTTGGAGGTGCGCTGCATACCGGCCGCGCGGCCCTTGCCCGCGATGACCAGCGCCATCTTGCGGCTGGCCTCGTCGATCATCTCGTCGCCGAGCATCGCGGAACCCTTCTTGCCGCCCTCCTCGGACGTGCACCAGTCATAGGCGTCCAGGATGAGCTCGGCGTGGTCGTAGTCCTCCTGCGAGGGCGAGAACACCTCGTTCGCCGCGTCCACCTGACCCGGGTGCAGCACCCACTTGCCGTCGAAGCCCAGCGCCGCGGCGCGGCCGGCGACCTCGCGGTAGGCGTCCACGTCGCGGATCTGAAGGAACGGGCCGTCGATCGCCTGGAGATCGTGCGTACGGGCCGCCATCAGGATGCGCATCAGGATGTAGTGGTACGCGTCCGCCGGGTAGCCGGGCGGCTGCTGGCCGACGACCAGCGTCTTCATGTTGATCGAGGCCATGAAGTCGGCGGGGCCGAAGATCAGGGTCTCCAGACGCGGTGAGGCGGCGGCGATGTCGTCGATGTTCACCAGGCCCTTGGCGTTCTCGATCTGCGCCTCGATGCCGATCCGGCCGGCCTCGAATCCCATCGTCTTCTCGATCTGGGTGAGCAGCAGGTCCAGCGCGACGACCTGCTGCGCGTCCTGGACCTTCGGCAGCATGATGCAGTCGAGGTTCTGGCCCGCGCCCTCGACGACCGTGATGACGTCGCGGTAGGTCCAGTGGGTCGTCCAGTCGTTCACCCGGACGACCCTGGTCTTGCCGGTCCAGTCGCCGTCGTTGAGCGCGTCGACGATGTGGTGCCGCGCGCCCTCCTTGGCGAGCGGGGCGCACGCGTCCTCCAGGTCCAGGAACACCTGGTCGGCCGGGAGGCCCTGGGCCTTCTCCAGGAACCGCGGGTTCGACCCCGGCACGGCCAGACAGGAGCGGCGCGGGCGCAGACGGTTCACGGGGGCCGGGGTGGTGGCGGGCGACGGGCTGGGCGTGGTCATGCGGGGACCTCCAGTGGGTCGAGCTTGTTCGCTTTCCGGATCTCGTCGACGATACGGCCGATGATCTCGGTGATGCCGAAGTCCTTCGGGGTGAAGACGGCGGCGACGCCGGCCTCGATGAGGGCCCGTGCGTCGGCCTGCGGGATGATGCCGCCGGCGATCACCGGGATGTCCGTGGCGCCCGCCTCGCGCAGCCGGTTCAGCACGTCCGGTACGAGCTCGGCGTGCGAGCCGGAGAGGATGGACAGGCCCACGCAGTGCACGTCCTCGGCCAGCGCGGCGTCCGTGATCTGTTCGGGCGTCAGCCTGATGCCCTGGTAGACCACCTCGAAGCCCGCGTCCCTGGCGCGCACGGCGATCTGCTCGGCGCCGTTGGAGTGCCCGTCGAGGCCCGGCTTGCCGACCAGCAGGCGCAGCCGCCCCACTCCGAGGTCGCCGGCGGTGCGGGACACCTTCTCGCGCACCAGGGCGAGCGGGGTGCCGGGTTCGGCGGTGACCGCCACCGGCGCGGACGAGACGCCCGTGGGCGCCCGGAACTCGCCGAAGACGTCGCGCAGGGCCCAGGCCCACTCGCCCGTGGTCACGCCCGCCCGGGCGCACTCGACGGTCGCCTCCATCATGTTCCCGGTGCCCGCCGCGGTCTTCTTCAGGGCGGTCAGCGACTCGGTGGCGCGCGCCTCGTCGCGGTTGTCGCGCCATTCGTCCAGCGCGGCCACGACCCTGGCCTCGTTCTCGGGGTCCACGGTCATGATGGCCGCGTCGAGATCGGCGGTCAGCGGGTTGGGCTCGGTGGTCTCGTAGACGTTGACGCCGACGATCTTCTCGTCGCCGGCCTCGATCCGGGCACGCCGGGCGGCGTGCGAGGAGACCAGCTCCGACTTGAGGTACCCGGACTCGACGGCGGCCATCGCGCCGCCCATCTGCTGGATCCGGTCGATCTCGGCCAGCGACTCGGTGACGAGCTCGTCCACCTTGGCCTCGACGACGTGCGAACCGGCGAAGATGTCCTCGTACTCCAGCAGGTCGCTCTCGTGAGCGAGCACCTGCTGGATGCGCAGCGACCACTGCTGGTCCCACGGGCGCGGCAGCCCGAGGGCCTCGTTCCAGGCGGGCAGCTGCACGGCGCGGGCGCGGGCGTCCTTGGAGAGGGTGACGGCCAGCATCTCCAGCACGATGCGCTGGACGTTGTTCTCGGGCTGGGCCTCGGTCAGCCCCAGGGAGTTGACCTGCACGCCGTAGCGGAAGCGGCGCTGCTTCGGGTCCGCGATGCCGTACCGCTCCCGCGTGACCTGGTCCCAGATGCGGCCGAAGGCGCGCATCTTGCACATCTCCTCGATGAAGCGGACGCCCGCGTTCACGAAGAAGGAGATGCGGGCGACGACGTCGCCGAACCTCTCCTCGGGCACCTGGCCGGAGTCGCGTACCGCGTCGAGGACCGCGATGGCGGTCGACATGGCGTACGCGATCTCCTGGACCGGGGTGGCTCCCGCCTCCTGCAGGTGGTAGCTGCAGATGTTGATGGGGTTCCACTTCGGGATGCGGTTGACCGTGTACGTGATCATGTCCGTCGTCAGTCGCAGCGACGGGCCCGGGGGGAAGACGTGCGTCCCCCGGGACAGGTACTCCTTCACGATGTCGTTCTGCGTCGTGCCCTGGAGCCTGTCCGGATCGGCGCCCTGCTCCTCGGCGACCACCTGGTAGAGCGCCAGCAGCCACATGGCGGTGGCGTTGATCGTCATCGAGGTGTTCATCTGCTCCAGGGGGATGTCCTGGAACAGCCGCCTCATGTCACCGAGGTGCGAGACGGGCACGCCGACCCGGCCCACCTCGCCGCGGGCGAGGACGTGGTCCGGGTCGTAGCCGGTCTGCGTGGGCAGATCGAAGGCGACCGAGAGACCCGTCTGGCCCTTGGCGAGGTTGCGCCGGTAGAGCTCGTTGGACGCTTCGGCGGTCGAGTGACCGGCGTAGGTCCGCATGAGCCACGGACGGTCCTTCTGACGTTCGGTCATGGTGGACCTCAGACGTTGCGGCTGGATGGAATGGCCCGCTCCGCTGACGCGTCACGGAACAGGTTGATGGCGTCGACGTGCTGCTCGCGGAGCTCCGTGTCACGCACGCCGAGGCCCTCCCGGGGGGCGAGCGCGAGGACGCCGACCTTGCCCTGGTGGAGGTTGCGGTGCACGTCGTAGGCGGCCTGGCCGGTGTCCTCCAGGGAGTAGACCTTGGAGAGCGTCGGGTGGATCTTCCCCTTGGCGATCAGGCGGTTGGCCTCCCACGCCTCGCGGTAGTTGGCGAAGTGCGAGCCGATGATGCGCTTCAGCGACATCCACAGGTAGCGGTTGTCGTACTCGTGGTTGTAGCCCGAGGTCGACGCGCAGGTGACGATGGTGCCGCCCTTGCGCGTGACGTAGACGCTCGCGCCGAAGGTCTCGCGGCCCGGGTGCTCGAAGACGATGTCCACGTCCTCGCCGCCGGTGAGTTCGCGGATGCGCTTGCCGAAGCGCTTCCACTCGCGCGGGTCCTGGCTGTGCTCGTCCTTCCAGAACCTGAAGCCCTCGGCGTTGCGGTCGATGATCGCGGTCGCGCCCATCTTCCGGCAGATCTCCGCCTTCTGGTCGCTGGAGACGACGCAGATCGGGTTGGCCCCGCCGGCCAGCGCGAACTGCGTGGCGTAGGAGCCGAGTCCGCCGCTCGCGCCCCAGATCAGCACGTTGTCGCCCTGCTTCATGCCGGCGCCGTTGCGCGAGACGAGCTGGCGGTACGCGGTGGAGTTGACCAGGCCCGGGGACGCGGCCTCCTCCCAGCTGAGGTGCTTCGGCTTCGGCATCAGCTGGTTGGACTTCACGAGCGCGATCTCGGCCAGGCCGCCGAAGTTGGTCTCGAAGCCCCAGATGCGCTGCTCGGGGTCGAGCATCGTGTCGTTGTGGCCGTCGGAGGACTCCAGCTCGACCGAGAGGCAGTGCGCGACGACCTCGTCGCCCGGGTTCCAGGCGTTGACGCCCGGGCCGGTGCGCAGGACGACACCCGCCAGGTCGGACCCGATGACGTGGTACGGCAGGTCGTGGCGCTTGCTGAGGTCGCTGAGCTTGCCGTAGCGCTCCAGGAAGCCGAAGGTCGAGACCGGCTCGAAGATGGAGGTCCAGACGGAGTTGTAGTTCACCGAGCTGGCCATGACGGCGACCAGGGCCTCGCCCGGGCCGAGCTCGGGCACCGGCACGTCCTCGACGTGGAGGGACTTGCGCGGGTCCTTGTCGCGGCTGGCGACCCCGGCGAACATCTCCGCCTCGTCCTTGTGCACGGTCACCGCGCGGTACGACTCGGGGATGGACAGGGCCGCGAAGTCCGCGGCCGTGCTGTCCTGCGATTGGATCGCGTCCAGGATTTCCTTCACGGTGATGCCTCCGGCAGATCGGGTCTCCGGCGTCGAGGGAACGCCGGAGGGACCCCTATGGACAGGGGAGCGGTGCGGTGTGGAGGTGTGCCGTCGGTTCGGCGGGTGGTGCTGGGCCTGCTCGGTGGAGCAGAAGGGTTTGCCTGTGACGCAGGCGCCCGGGCGCGCGGACACGTGGTCTGCGGGGACAGCCGGCGTACGAGAGATCTCTGCACGCCGGCCGCCCGGACTCCTTCAACGTATGGCACTCCGTGACAGGTGGCAAGGCACCCAGTGCCAACAATTTCTCTCAGTTGTCATCTCGTAGGCACGCATGAGCAACATCATGGCCGGTATGCCCGGTTGATCCCATGGCTGGCGGCTCTACGGCGTGGTGCGGTACACGTACGGCGTCGTCGTGCCGAGGGCGGTGAAGCCGAGCCTCCGGAGGATCGGGGCGGACTGGTCGGTCGCGTCGACCTGCAGGAAGCGGTAGCCGCGCTCCGCGGCGATCCGGGCCCGGTGGGCGACCAGTGCGCGGTAGACGCCCCGGCCCCGCCAGGGGGCCGCCGTGCCGCCTCCCCAGAGGCCGGCGAAGCCGGTTCCCGGGTGCATCTCCATCCGCGCCGAACTCACCGGCTCGTCACCGGCCGTCACCACCACGGCGACGAACGTGTCCGGGGCGTCCGCGAGCCCGGCCAGGGTCCGGTGCCGCAGCCGCGAACCGTCCGTGCCGAACGCCAGCTCATGGGCCCGGACCATCAGCTCCACCCCGGCCGCGTCCGTCACCCGCCGCAGCGTCAGGCCCTCGGGGAGCTCCACGGGCGCGACCAGGTCCGCCACCGGGGCGACCAGCAGGGTCTCCGGCGGCTCCGCCGCGAATCCGGCGGCCGACAGGAGTGCGCCGAGGTCCGGCGGGCTGTCGTGTGCGTACAGCTTCCACTCGAACTCAGGGATTCCCAGGGCGGTGTAGTGCTCCACCTGGGCCGCGATCTCCACCTCGGCGCGGTCCCGGGACAGGCCGGGGGCCGTCCACAGCACGCCGTTCCAGTCGTCGGCGCCGCCGGTCTGCCGTACGACGTCACCCACTCGCCCGACCCGTGTGCCGGGACCGTCGGGTCGGGCGTGTTCGCGCATCTCGCGGTCGAACACGGCCAGCATCTCATCGGATTCCATGGGCGCATCCGAGCACGTCCGCACCGGCCCGACCACCGGGTTTCCATCCGGAGGCGTCAGCGCGCGGGTTCGGGGCAGTCGGAAGTGATCTTGATCGGGCACGGCGGACAGGGGTGGGTACACGATGGCGACACGAGTGCGGAGACACGTCCGCGAGGGGCGCGGCCACGCGTTCGACCTCCGGCGGACGGCCTTCGGGTTCACTCTCCTCGGCGTCCTCGTCTGCGGCGCGGGACTGACGGTGCGGGCGGTCCTGAGCAGCGCCGAACGGCACCCGGCCGTTGCCGTCGTCTCCACGGCCCTGCTGGTGGCCGGGGTCGTGGCGCTCCTGGGCAGACGCCGCAGCCGGAGAGTGGCCGCCGACGCGGCGGCGGCGGCGCTGGAGTCCGCGTACGAGGTCGTGGACGCCAGTCTGGAGGAGCTGGCCGCAGCCGAGCCCGTCGCGGTCACCGAAGTGCTGCGGCGCCCCGTGGCGGTCGACTACGCGGCCATGGACCCGTACGAGTTCGAGGAAGCCGTGGCCGGGCTCTGCCGACGCGACGGCTGCGCGGACGCCGAGGTCGTCGGAGGCGCCGGCGACCTCGGCGCGGACGTCGTCGCCACCCTGCCCGACGGGCGCCGCCTGGTCGTCCAGTGCAAGCGGTACACGGCCGGGAACAAGGTGGGCTCGCAGGACCTCCAGCGCTTCGGGGGCACCTGCTACGCGGTGCACGGCGCGGAGGCTGCCGTGGTCGTCACCACCGGCGAGTTCACCGAGCCCGCTCTGGAGTACGCCGAGCAGTGCGGGATCCTCTGCGTCGATCTCGACGGACTGTCCGCGTGGAGCGAGGGCAGCGCGCCGCCGCCCTGGCACGCCACGGTGCCGACGGAGCCCGCCGCGGGGTGACGGCGCCGCTCAGTGCTCCTCGAGCGCCTTCCGGATCGTGTGCATGACCTCGTCGAGCGGCGCGTCGACGCGGGCGAGGGCCACCAGCACCTGGCCCTCCGCGGACACGGAGGCCGCGGGGGCCGCGGCCTTCCCGGGATCACCGCCCACGGTGCGCCCCGCTCCGATCCCGGTGCCGAAGGTCTCGCGCACGATCGCGAAGGCGTGGTCGAGCTGGGCTTCCACGTCGCCCTGGCCGCCGGCCCGCAGCCAGCGCCGCAGCACATGGTTGTGCGCGGTCACCACGGCGGAGGCGGCCACTTCGGCGAGCAGGGGGTCGTCGTTGCCCGCGTGGTGGTCGCGCTCATCGAAATGGCCCAGGAGATAGCGCGTGAACAGCCGTTCGTAACGGGCCACCGAGGCGATCTCGGCTTCCCGGAGCGTGGGCACCTCGCGGGTCAGCTTGTAGCGCGCCACGGAGACCGCGGGCTTCGCCGCGTACATCTTCATGACCTCCTTGATGCCGCGGCACACGGTGTCGAGCGGGTGCTCGTGCGCCGGTGCGGCGTTCAGGACGGCCTCGGCCCTGACGAGGGTGTCGTCGTGGTCCGGGAAGATGGCCTCTTCCTTGGAGCGGAAATGGCGGAAGAACGTCCGCCGGGCCACCCCGGCGGCCCCCGCGATCTCGTCGACCGTCGTCGCCTCGTACCCCTTCGTGGAGAAGAGCTCCATGGCCGCGGCGGCCAGTTCGCGGCGCATCTTCAGCCGCTGGGCGGCGGCCCGGGTGCCGGCGGTGCTCTCCGGGGCGTCCGTCGCGGCGGAGGAACGGGGGGACTTGGCGGGTTGGGACATGGTGTGAACGTAACCCATCGCCGCGGGGGAGTGCGCCCGCGGGGGCGGGTCGCCCGAAGGTCCGAGCAACCCGCCCCACCTGGCCACCGGCTCAGCGCCGGGCATATTCGCGGAAGCCGCGCCCCGTCTTGCGGCCGAGGCAGCCCGCGGCCACCAGGTGCTCCAGCAGCGGCGCCGGAGCGAGACCCGGGTCGCGGAATTCGCTGTGCAGGACCCTCTCGATCGCGAGTGAGACGTCCAGACCGACCACGTCGAGCAGTTCGAACGGGCCCATGGGGTAGCCGCCGCCCAGCTTCATGGCCGCGTCGATGTCGTCGAGCGTCGCGTAGTGCTCCTCGACCATCTTGATCGCGTTGTTGAGGTAGGGGAACAGCAGCGCGTTCACGATGAAGCCCGCCCGGTCGCCGCAGTCCACCGGGTGCTTGCGCACCTTCGCGCAGACCTCGCGGACGGTGGCGTGCACGTCGTCGGCGGTCAGCACCGTGCGGACCACCTCGACCAGCTTCATCGCGGGCGCGGGGTTGAAGAAGTGCATCCCGACGACGTCCTCGGGCCGCCCGGTCACCCTGGCGACCGCCACGACCGGCAGGGACGACGTGGTCGTCGCCAGCACGGCGCCAGGCTTGCAGACCTTGTCCAGGGTCTGGAAGAGCTGACGCTTGATGTCCAGGTCCTCGGCGACCGCCTCGACCGCGAGGTCGACGCCGGCGAAGGAGTCCAGCGAGCCCGACGCGGTCACCCGGGCGAGGGTCTCGTCCCTGGCCTCCTCCGTCATCCGGCCCTTGGCCACCGAACGCTCCAGGGACCTGGCGATCCGCCCCTTGGCCGTGTCCGCCTTCTCCTGGCTCCGCGCGGCGAGGACCACGGGGTAACCGGCCTTCGCGAAGACCTCCGCGATGCCCGAGGCCATCGTGCCCGAACCGGCCACACCCACCGACTCGACCGTGCGCCCGGCGACCGCACCGGTGTCCTCCGCCGGCGTCAGGGCGTCCGCCACCACGGTCTGGCTCCCGGGTGCGGCGTACGTGTAGAAGCCACGTCCCGCCTTGCGCCCGGTCAGTCCCGCCCCGGTCAGCTGGCCCAGCACAGGCGCCGGGGCGTGCAGCCGGTCGTGCGACGCCGCGTACATGGCCTCCAGGACCGTGCGGGCCGTGTCGATGCCGATGAGGTCGAGCAGCGCCAGCGGGCCCATGGGCAGTCCGCAGCCCAGCCTCATGGCCGCGTCGATGTCCTCGCGGGAGGCGTAGTTCGCCTCGTACATCGCGGCGGCCTGGTTCAGATAGCCGAAGAGCAGGCCGTCCGCGACGAATCCCGGACGGTCGCCGACCGCGACCGGCTCCTTGCCCAGTTCCCGCGCGAGCCGGGTGACGCTCTCCACGGCGGGCGGCGCGGTCAGCACGGAGGAGACCACCTCGACCAGCTTCATCGCCGGCGCGGGGTTGAAGAAGTGCAGGCCGAGGACGCGTTCGGGGCGCTGCGACTCGGCGGCCAGCCGGGTCACCGACAGGGCGTTCGTGCCCGTCGCCAGGATCGCGGTGGGGGAGACCACCGCGTCCAGCTCGCGGAAGACCTGCTGCTTGATCTCGTATGTCTCCGGCACGACCTCGATCACCAGCTCCGCGTCCGCGGCGGCCTGCAGATCGGAGAACGTCCGGAAGCGGGCCAGGATGTCCCGCCGCTCCTGCTCGGTGATCCGCTCGCGGCTCACGGCGCGCGCCGTGGAGGCCTCCAGGGAGGCGACCGCCTGACGTGCGGCGGCTTCGTTGATGTCGATGCCGATGACCTCGCGGCCCGCCCGGGCGAGGACCTCGGCGATGCCGGTTCCCATGGTGCCGAGGCCGACGACGGCAATGGTGCTGAGGGGGATGTCCATCACGGGACTCCAGGGTGAGTGACGACTGTGAGGAGCACGGCGGCGCGCGTGGTCCGGATCGACCGGCGCTCGGGGTGCGGGAAATCGCGTGTCGTGGTGCACGGTCCCGGGCGCTCGCGCGCATCGGGGGGAAAGGTGACGGGCTCTGTCCCGGAGCCACGTCTCACGAACTGCCGAACCGACAAGCACTCCGGGTGGCTGCGTCACCAGGCCACCGGAGCCGGCGGGTGTGTGTCCCGCTCACCTGAGCTTAACCGGCGGGTAACGAGCGCGCCAGCCCTGACCGGCTGTGCACTGGCACACAGTTCGCCGGACACGGTGTGTGCGCATAGGTAAACTCAGCGTCATGGATGAGGAGTTCCGCTCGCTGACCGACCGGATCGCGGGCGAGGCGGGCGAGTCGGAGGCCCTGCGCCTGCTGCTCGCCACCGAGGACTGCGAACAACTGGCCCAGGTCCTCGTCGAGCGCGAACGACCGCTGTGGGCCCGTGAGATCGCGGCGTTCCGCCTCGGCTGCCGGGGTGACCGCCGGGCCTTCGAGGCCCTGGTCCTCCTCCTCAACCACCGTGACCCCGAGCGCTGCGTGTCCGCCGCGCACGCGCTCCGGCTTCTCGGCGACCCCCGGACCCCCAGGGCGGCGGCCGCGCTCGCCACCAACAGCATGCGGACGGCCTACGCCCTGCACCCGGTCCGGCTGCTGACCGCCCTGCGCGCGCCCGAGTCGGTACCGGCCCTGGTCAGCACCCTGCGCCGGCTGCTCACCCCCGACGAGCCGCACTGGCGCGTCGCGCTCGCCTGCGTCGAGGGGCTGGGGGACCTGGAGGACGGGAGGGCCCGCCCGGTCCTGGAGGCGGCGCTGCCCCACCCGCGACTGGGCGCGGCGGCGGCAGCGGCTCTCAGCCGGCTCCCGGCGGGCTGAGCGGGCGTACGTACCTGACCTCGGGCACCAGGGCGCCGCCCGTCTCGACGGCCTCCTCCGCACCGTCCGGCCGGAACCCCGCCCGCTCGTAGAAGCGCCGCGCCCGCACGTTCTCCTTCAGCACCCAGAGCGTCATCTCGCGGAACCCGTCCGCCACGGCCCGGGCCGTCGCCCGCTCCAGGAGCGCGCGTCCGGTGCCCGTGCCGATGCGGTCCGGGTCCACGTAGAGCGCGTACAGCTCGGCCGCCCCGGGACTCACCTGCTGCCTGTCGCGGCAGGGTCCGTGGCACGCCCAGCCGGTCACCGTGGCGTCCGGAGCCACGGCCACCAGGTTCAACGGCCCGCCCGCCGACGCGAGACCGGCGCGGCGGCGCTCGGCGTCCCGTGCGACGTCCATCGCGTCGAGGTGGGCCTGCGGCACAAGACCGGCGTAGGCGTGCCGCCAGCCGCGCACCCGTATCTCCGCCACGGCGTCGCAGTCGGCGGGAGTCATGTCGCGCACGCGCACACCGGGGGCGTGCGCGGGAGTGGGGCCTGTGATCACGCGGCCCATCCTGGCGCACGCCCCCGGTCCGGGGCACCGAGATTTCTCAGCCGCGGAAGCCGAGGAGGCCGTGCAGGGTGCGCCCCTTCGTGTTCGCCGCGGCCTTCGTGGACGCGACCGCCTTCGGCTCGGGCAGGGCGTCGCAGACCGCGTCCGCGCCGCTGCCGCCGCCCTTCGGCAGGGTGCCGTCGGTCAGATAGTCCGTCAGGTGCTTGTCCAGGCAGTCGTTTCCGCTGAGGGTGATGCCGTGGTTGCCGCCGCCCTGCTCCACGACGAGGCCGGAGCCCTTGAGCCGGCGGCTCATGGTGACACCGCCCTCGTACGGGGTGGCCGCGTCGTCCGTCGCCTGGAAGAGGAGGGCGGGCGGGATCCTGTCGTTGGTGACCCGCACGGGCTCCAGCGGTTCCACCGGCCAGGTGGCGCACGGGGCGTTGTACCAGGTGTTGTTCCACGACATGAACGGCGACTTGCGGTGGGCGTCCCAGGTGTCGTCGCGCCACGCGCTCCAGGTCCGGGGCCAGCCCGCGTCGCGGCACTGCACGGCCGTGTAGACGGAGTAGCCGTTGTCGCCGCTCCGGTCGACCGCGCCGAAGTCCTCGTACGCGGTGGCGAGCGCGTCCTGGTCACCGTCGTTCACGTACGCCGCGAACGCCTCGGCCAGGCGGGGCCAGTACCCGTCGTAGTAACCGCCGGGCATGAAGGTGTCCTCCAGCTCGCCCGGTCCCACCTTCCCCGCCGCCGGGTGGTCCTTGACCTCGGCGCGCATCCAGTACCACGCGCTCTCCACCTGGGCCGGGTCGCTGCCGAGGCCGTAGGTGGCGTCGTTCCTCGCGACCCACGCGGCGAAGGCCTTGTGGCGGGCGTCGAACGCGTGGTCCTGGCCCAGGTTGTCCTCGTACCAGACGCCGTCCGGGTCGACGACCGAGTCCAGCACCAGGCGGCGCACGCGCTCGGGGAAGAGCTTGGCGTAGACCGCGCCGAGGTAGGTGCCGTAGGAGTAGCCGAAGTAGTTGATCCGCTCGGCGCCAAGGGCCGCGCGGATGACGTCGAGGTCCTTCGCGGCGCTGACCGTGTCCATGAACGGCAGCAGGTCGCCGTGCTTCTCGCCGCACGCGGTGGCGAAGGAGGCGGCCCTGTTCCGCGCGGTCTGCTCGGCCTCGGCGGAGTCCGGGACGCTGTCGGGGCGCACCGGGGCGAAGTACTTCGGCAGGCAGTCCAGGGCGGGGGTGCTCTTGCCGACCCCGCGCGGGTCGAACCCGATCACGTCGTACTGCGCGGCGACGGCCTTGGGCAGGGAGGCCGCGACGAAGCCCGCCATGGAGAGGCCGCTGCCCCCGGGGCCGCCCGGGTTGACCAGGAGCGGGCCCTGATAGGTCTTCGCGGTGTGCGGGATGCGCGAGAGGGCGAGCGTGATCCGCCTGCCCGACGGGTTGTCATGGTCGAGCAGCGAGTGGACGGTCGCGCACTGCAGGGCCGGATAGGACTTGGTCCCGCAGCCCTTCCACGTGAGCGGCGCGGCCGCGCCCGGGGCCGCGCCGCCCTCCCCGGTGGACGGCGCCGACGCGGTGGACGGAGCGGCGGTCACCAGACCGGCGACCGCGGCACCCACCGCGACCAGAATTCCTGCACGTCTCGTCATACGTCCTCCCGGCACA
Source organism: Streptomyces sp. NPDC001822 (assembly GCF_042892135.1). Lineage (NCBI taxonomy): Bacteria > Bacillati > Actinomycetota > Actinomycetes > Kitasatosporales > Streptomycetaceae > Streptomyces > Streptomyces sp. NPDC001822. Next base: position 158,606 of record NZ_JBIATW010000005.1, on the reverse strand, counting down.
CTGCGATGCGGCTGTGGGTGGCACAGCCCCCGCCGCATGCTTCCCGGATCCGGCCGCTGAAGGACACGTGACGCCGCGAGTTGACCCGTTCGGGCAGGGAGACGGGTGAGGTCAGAGCAGGGTCAGCTGGGTGGGCCCGTCGGTTCGGGTGCCCGCCGCGTCAGGGGCGCCGGGCCGGGGGATGCGGCGGGCGCCTCCCCGGTCGGCGGGCCCGATGCCGAACTCGGCGGCCAGTTCGTGCACCCGGCGGGTGATGCTCCGCTGGTACCAGGTGGGGGCGTACGCCCCGTCGGCGTACATCCGCTCGTAGCGCGGCACCAGGTGGGGATGGTGGCGGGCCAGCCACTGCATGAACCACTCACGGGCGCCCGGCCGCAGATGCAGCACGAGCGGGGTCACCGAGGTCGCTCCGGCGTCGGCCACGGCCCGGACGGTGGCGCGCAACTGGTCGGGGCGGTCGCCGAGGAACGGGATGACCGGCGCCATCAGCACTCCGCAGCCGATCCCGTTGTCGGCCAGGGCGCGGACGACGTCCAGGCGCCGCTCGGGGGCGGGGGTGCCCGGCTCGACCGTGCGCCACAGCTCCCGGTCGGTGAAGCCGACGGAGACGGAGACGCCGACCTCGGTGACCTGGGCGGCCTGCCGCAGCAGGTCGAGGTCGCGCAGGATCAGCGTGCCTTTGGTGAGGATCGAGAAGGGGTTCGCGTGGTCGCGCAGCGCCGCGATGATGCCGGGCATCAGCCGGTAGCGGCCCTCCGCCCGCTGGTAGCAGTCGACGTTGGTGCCCATGGCGATGTGCTGGCCGCGCCACCGGTGCGAGGAGAGGTGGCGCTCCAGCAGTTCGGCGGCGTTGACCTTGACGACGATCTGCGAGTCGAAGCCGAGGCCGGTGTCCAGGTCGAGATAGTTGTGCGTCTTGCGTGCGAAGCAGTAGACGCACGCGTGGGAGCAGCCCCGGTAGGGGTTCACCGTCCATTCGAACGGCATGCGGGAGGCGCCGGGCACCCGGTTCACGATCGAGCGGGCCCGGATCTCGTGGAAGGTGATGCCCTGGAATTCGGGTGTGTCGACGGTGCGGGTGGTCACCGCGTCGGCATCGAAGAGCGCGGCATTGCCCTGCCTTGTGGTGTTTTCTGTCAGATTGTCCCAGCGCATGGACGCCTCCTCGGTAGTACTGCGCCGAGAATAGAACATGTGTTCCCTTGATCGTGCGCGGACGAACGCGGGCAGTCGTACGACGGGCCTGTTCGCGGCCCTCGCCGGGCGCCGCGGGCGCGGGCTCCGGTGCGTCCGTCACCGACCAGGAGGTCCTGGCATGACCAGCAAGTTCACCGAGCTCTGCATCGACTGCGCCGACCCCGCAACACTCGCCCGGTTCTGGTGTGCGGTCCTGGGCTACGGCGTGCGGGACACGGGGGACGGGCTCGTCACCATCGGGCCCCCGGTGCCACCCGTGGGCGAGGAACGCCCCGGCCCGGTGCCGCCGGTGCTCACCTTCGCGCGCGTGCCCGAGGGCAAGACCGTCAAGAACCGGCTCCACCTCGACGTCAGCCCGGCCGACAGGGAGCAGGGCGAGGAGGTGGCCCGCCTGCTCGCCCTGGGGGCCCGGCGCTCCGACGTGGGCCAGGGGGGCGAGAGCTGGGTCGTGCTGGCCGACCCGGAGGGCAACGAGTTCTGCGTCCTCGCGGCGCGACGCCCCTGAGCACCGGCCGCCCGCGCGGCCGCTCGCTCCGTGCCCGGGCCCTTCGCGTGCCGGGGGCGCCGTAGGCGAACAGGGCCCGCTGGGCGCGGACTTCGCGCGGTTCCCCGCCCATGCACACCCGGCCCCGTCCGGGGCCCGATTTTGAGGGGCCGTACCCGAGGTGGTTGGCTCATCAGCACCCCGAACACCCGAGTGCTGGAGGAACAGGCATGGCGCAGGTCGAGGCCACCACAGAGCGGATCATCGCGGCGGACGCAGAGACGGTGTTCGACGCCCTCGCCGACTACAAGGAGGTCCGGGGCAAGGTTCTGACCGGGCACTTCAGTGAGTACGAGGTGCGCGAGGGCGGGGACGGCGAGGGCACCCTCGTCCACTGGAAGCTCCAGGCGACGAGCAAGCGTGTCCGCGACTGCCTGCTCGAGGTCACCGAGCCCACCGACGGGCAGCTGGTCGAGAAGGACCGCAACTCCTCGATGGTGACCACCTGGACGGTGACCCCGGCCGGTGAGGGCCGTTCCAAGGCCGTCGTGTCGACCGTGTGGAACGGTGCCGGCGGCATCGGCGGATTCTTCGAGAAGACGTTCGCGCCCAAGGGCCTCGGCCGGATCTACGACGAGGTACTGCAGAACCTCGCCGCCGAGGTCGAGAAGTAGGCCTGCTCCTCCTGCTGTTGGCGTCGACCGGCCTCACCGGAACGAGTGGTTTTCCGGGGAGGCCGGTTGTGCGCTGTAGTGCCTCCCACCGGCGCATACGCCCTCTGCGTGCGCCGTGAGTGCGCCCGGTCGCGTTTGCCCCGCCTTGCCGCCTGATGCGAGTAATGGGCGGCGCAGCTGCGACGAGGGGAGCGTCACGTGGTGGGTGGGATCACTCTGGTGAAGGACGAGCCGGGAGGCGCCGATTGGGGGCCGCCCGGCACCGCGGCGGATACCGTTCCGCTCGCCGCGGCGACGGAACCCCCGTCCCCTCCGCCGCCGTCCACCGGGGCCACCCCGGCGGCCGGTGACATCAGCCCCCGCCGGATCCGCATGGTCTTCCTCGGGCTGACGCTCACCCTGCTGCTCGCGGCACTCGACCAGATGATCGTCGCCACGGCCCTTCCCAAGATCGTCGGCGAACTGCACGGCCTGGACAAGATGTCCTGGGCGGTGACCGCCTATCTGCTCGCGTCGACGATCGGCCTGCCGATCTACGGGAAGCTCGGGGACCTCTTCGGTCGCAAGGGCGTCTTCCAGTTCGCGATCATCGTGTTCGTCATCGGCTCCGCCCTCGCCGGCTGGTCCCGCACGATGGAGGAACTCATCGCCTTCCGGGCCGTCCAGGGAATCGGTGGCGGCGGCCTGATGATCGGCGTCCAGGCGATCATCGCCGACATCGTCCCGCCCCGTGAACGAGGGCGCTACATGGGACTCATCGGGGCGGTCTTCGGCCTCGCCTCCGTCGCCGGACCTCTCCTCGGGGGCTTCTTCACCGACCACACCTCCTGGCGCTGGTGCTTCTACATCAACGTGCCGTTCGGCCTGATCACCCTTGCCGTCATCGCCCTCGTCCTGAAGCTCCCCAAGCCGTCCGTACGCCCCCGGCTCGACATCCTCGGCGCGCTGCTGCTCGCCGCCGGATCGACCTGTCTGGTGCTGCTCACCAGCTGGGGCGGCACCGAGTACGCCTGGGGCTCGCGCACCGTGATCGGGCTCGCGGCCGGGGCCGTCGCATCGGCGGTGCTCTTCGTCGCCGTCGAGCACCGCGCGGCCGAACCCGTCATCCCGCTGAGGCTGTTCCGCGACTCGGTCTTCAACGTCACGGCGCTGGTGGGCGCGGTCGTCGGGGTCGCCCTCTTCGGCGCCGCCAGCTACCTGCCGACGTACCTGCAGATGGTCGAGGGTGCGAGCGCCACCGAGTCGGGTCTGCTCATGCTCCCCATGATGGGCGGCATCGTGGGCGCCTCCGTCGTCAGCGGCCAGCTGATCTCCAGGACCGGCCGCTACCGCATCTTCCCGCTGCTCGGCAGCGCCGTCTCGGCCGTGGGCATGTGGCTGCTGTCCCGGCTGGAGACCGGAACGTCCGCGGTCGAGTACGGCGTCTGGCAGGCCGTGCTCGGCATCGGCATCGGCCTGGTGATGCCGGTGCTCGTGCTCGCCGTGCAGAACTCCGTACGCCCCGCGGACCTCGGCAGTGCCACCAGCGCCAACAACTACTTCCGCCAGATCGGCGGCAGCGTGGGGGCGGCGATCTTCGGGACCCTCTTCGCGGGGCGCCTCGCCGACGCGCTGGCCGTGCGGCTGCCCGACGGAGCCGGCCTCCCGGACGCGGAGTCCATCACCCCGCAACTGGTCCACGCCATGGAACCCGTGCTGCGCGACGCGTACATCCGGGCCTACGCCGACGCGATGCCCCGCATCTTCCTGTACCTCGTGCCGGTGCTCCTGCTCGGCCTGTTCCTCGCCTTCTTCCTCAAGGAGAAACCGCTGGTGTCCCACCACACCCCGCAAGCCGCGGACCCCTCGACGACGCACTCCGCGATCCCGGCGGCCCGCACCGACCCCGGCCCGCCCCCCGCCGGCGCGCTGCCGGGGATCCCGGTGCGCGGGAGCGTCCAGCACTCCGACGGCACGAAGGTGGGGCACGCCGCGCTCACCCTCATCGACGTGCAGGGGCAGCAGGTCGGCCGGGGCGCGAGCGACGACGACGGACGGTACGCGCTGGGTGCGCCGGGCGCCGGTTCGTACGTGCTCATCGCCGCGGCGGGCGGGCACCAGCCGCAGGCCGTCAGCGTCACGGTGGGCGAGCGGCCGGTTGACCTCGACGTGGTGCTGGGAGGGGCCGGACGGCTCGCCGGCGCCGTCCTCACCCCCGACGGCGCCCCGGTCCGCGACGCGGCGGTCACCCTGACCGACGTGCGCGGCGAAGTCGTCGCGACCACCCGCACCGGGCGGGAGGGCGCCTACGTCATCAGCGAACTGGTGGCCGGTGAGTACACCCTGGCCGCCAGCGCCCCGGCGTTCCGGCCCGCGGCGCTCCCGGTGAGCGTCCAGGCGGCCAGGGAGACCCGCCAGGACATCGAACTCGCGGGCGGCGCCGTGCTGCGCGGCGTCGTCCGGGCCCCCGGCGGCAGGGCCGTCGAAGACGCGCGGGTCACGCTGCTGGACGCGGCGGGCAACGTGGCCGGCACACTCACCACCGGCGCGGACGGGGCGTTCAGGTTCGTGGACCTGTCCACCGGCGAGTACACCGTCATCGCCGCCGGATACCCGCCGGTGGCCACCGTCCTGCAACTCCCGGGCGGCGGACGCACGGAGCGCGATCTGCAACTGGGGCACGAGGGCTGAGCACGGGCGGGCCGTCCGGGTCCCGCGCACCCTCCGCCGCCGCCCGGGTTACGTGTCCGGCGGGCGGGGACGGAGGGGGCGGGCCCGGTGCCCGTCAGCGCACCGGGGCCTCGCGGACCAGCGCCATCAGTGCCCGCGCCCCGGGGCTCATGGTCCCGGCCGGGGGGAGCACCACCACGCTGCGGTACACCGCGGGCCGCGCGCCGTCGACCTCCACCGTGACCAGGCCCCGGGCCTCCGGCTTGCGCGAGAAGTGGTGCGGCACGACCGCGATCCCCAGGCCCTGGTGCACCAGTTCCAGCAGGCTGTGCACGTCGCTGACCTCCAGCGCCACCGTGCGGCGCACCCCCGCGGCGGCGAAGGCCTCGTCGGCGGCCCGCCTCGGCCCCCAGTCCGGGTGGAAGTCGATGAACGACTCCCCGTCCAGGGCGCTCCAGGCGACCGGCCGCTTCCCCGTAGCGGCCAGCGGATGCCCGGGTGCGCACAGGACGACCATCGGCTCCTGCGCCAGCGGCACGAGATCGCCCCGCCACTCCGGGGGACTGACCGTCGCGGCGAACGCCAGGTCCAGCCTGCCGCCCGCGACCCCCTCCAGCAGGCTGGACGTGCCCTCCTGCCGGAGCCGGATCTCCATGTGCGGGTGCTCCCGGCGGAACGCCCCCAGCAGCCGCGCCGGGCTCACCCCGGCGACGCACTGCTCCACCCCGAGCGTGAGCGTCCCGCGCAGCAGCCCCCGTACGGCGTCGACGGCGTCCCGGGCGGCCCTGGCGCCCGCCAGGGTGCGCTCCGCCTCGACGAGCAGTGCCTGACCGGCCTCGGTCAGCCGGACCGAGCGCGTCGTGCGGCTGAACAGCGGCGCCCTCAGCTCCTGCTCCAGTGCGCGCACGGACGCGGACAGCCCGGACTGGGATACGGCCAGTCGCTCGGCGGCGCGGGTGAAGTGCTGCTCCTCGGCGACGGCGACGAAGTGCTCCAGCTGACGCAGTTCCATGATTGAGCAATGTAATCGATGAATCCCAGCGGAATCTCCTGTTGGACCGCTGGATCATTCTGCGCAAGGCTGGGGCACGCGCACCAGACCCGGCGCGCCGATGTCATGTCCCGTGGAGTTCCCGCATGTACCTTCCGTCCGCCGACCGCTATTCCTCCATGCCGTACCGGCGCACCGGACGCAGCGGCCTGCTGCTGCCGGCGCTCTCGCTCGGCCTCTGGCACAACTTCGGAGGCGACCGCACGCCCGAGAGCCAGGGCGCGATCCTGCGCAGGGCCTTCGACCTGGGCATCACCCACTTCGACCTGGCGAACAACTACGGCCCGCCGCCCGGCTCCGCCGAGATCGCGATGGGCCGCTCCCTGAAGACGGACTTCGCGGGACTCCGGGACGAGATCGTCATCTCGACCAAGGCGGGCTACGACATGTGGCAGGGCCCGTACGGGGAGTGGGGCTCCCGCAAGACCCTGCTGTCGTCGCTCGACCAGAGCCTGACCCGCCTCGGTCTCGACTACGTCGACATCTTCTACTCCCACCGCTTCGACCCCGACACCCCGCTCGAGGAGACGATGGGCGCCCTCGACACCGCGGTGCGCCAGGGCAAGGCCCTGTACGCCGGTGTCTCCAACTACTCCGCCGAGCAGACCCGTGAGGCGGCCCGCATCCTCGGTGAGCTGGGCACCCCCCTCCTCATCCACCAGCCCCGCTACTCCATGCTCGACCGCTGGGTCGAGGACGGGCTGCTGGACGCCCTGGACGAGCTCGGGACCGGCTCCATCGCCTACTCGCCGCTGGAGCAGGGCATCCTGTCCGACCGCTACCTGCGCGGAATCCCGGAGGGATCGCGCGCGGCCGGCGCCAGCCCGTTCCTCTCGGCCGAGGCCGTCACCCCGGACCTGGTCGCCCGGCTCGGCGAGCTGAACGAGGTGGCGCGCGAGCGCGGCCAGTCCCTGGCCCAGATGGCGCTGGCCTGGGTGCTCCGCGGCGGCCGGGTCACCTCCGCCCTCGTCGGTGCCAGCAGCGTCGCCCAGCTGGAGAACAGCGTGGCGGCCCTGGGCAACCTGGAGTTCGCCGACGACGAGCTCGCCCGTATCGAGGAGCTCCTCAAGGAGACCGAGCGCCCCTGACGCGCGGGCCGTCCGCCGCCGGTTTCCCCGGACGGCGGACGGCCGTCACCGGACTGGACCAGTGACAGATCACGGAGGCTCTGGCCCGGCGCTGTCCTGGCGCGTACCGTGATGCGGCACGAAGATCCTCTTTCCGGAGACGGGCAGGGGACCGACCGACCAGCGACAGGACCGCGCACCGTGAAGATCCTCGTCAGCGCCGACATGGAGGGCGCCACCGGAGTGACCTGGCCGGCCGACGTGCTGCCCGGGACACCGCAGTGGGAGCGCTGCCGCTCGATGTTCACCTCCGACGTGAACGCGGCGGCGCTCGGCTTCTTCGACGGCGGCGCCGACGAGGTGCTCGTCAACGAAGCCCACTGGTCCATGCGCAACCTGCTCCTGGAGCAGCTCGACGAGCGCGTCCAGATGATCACCGGCAGACACAAGACCCTGTCGATGGTCGAGGGCATCCAGCACGGCGACGTCGACGCGCTCGCCTTCGTCGGCTACCACACCGGCGCGGGCACGGAGGGCGTGCTCGCCCACACCTACCTGGCCAACTCCGTCACGGGGGTCTGGCTGAACGGCGTCCGCGCGAGCGAGGGCCTGCTCAACGCCCATGTGGCCGCCGAATACGGTGTCCCGGTCATCCTCGTCACCGGCGACGACCTGACCTGCGTGGACGCCGGCATCTACGCCCCGGAGGCCCGCAAGGTCGCGGTGAAGGACTACGTCTCGCGCTACGCGGCGGTGTGCCGCACACCCGCCCGGACCGCCGCGGACATCCGGGCGGCGGCGGCCGACGCGACCTCGCTCGCGGTGCGCCACGCACCCGTGACGGGCGGCTCCTTCACGGTGGAGCTGGAGTTCGACGCCGAGCACCTGGCGGGGGCCGCCACCGTGGTCCCCGGCGTGGCGCCGAGCGGCGAGCGGCGCGTCGCCTATACCAGCGGGACGATGTACGAAGGAATTCGCACGTTCAAGGCGGTGACGACGATCGTGTCGGCCGCCGTGGAGGAACAGTATGGCTGAGACGGTCAACCCGGACGGACCGGTCGACCAGCGGGCGCTCGACGAGTCGGTGACGTTCACCTCCGAGCTGATCCGGATCGACACCACCAACCGCGGGGACGGCACCTGCCGGGAACGCCCGGCCGCAGAGTACGTCGCCGAACGGCTGGCCGACGCGGGGCTGGAGCCCACCCTCCTGGAGCGCACACCGGGCCGGACGAACGTGGTCGCCCGCATCCAGGGCACCGACCCGTCCGCCGACGCGCTGCTCGTGCACGGACACCTCGACGTCGTGCCCGCCGAGCCCGGGGACTGGACGGTTCACCCGTTCTCCGGTGAGGTGCGCGACGGCGTCGTGTGGGGACGCGGCGCCGTCGACATGAAGAACATGGACGCGATGGTCCTCTCCGTCGTGCGTGCCTGGGCCCGCGCCGGTGTCCGCCCGCGCCGCGACATCGTCATCGCCTACACGGCCGACGAGGAGGCCAGCGCGGACGACGGGGCCGGATTCCTCGCGGACCGGCACGCGGCTCTCTTCGAAGGCTGCACCGAGGGCATCAGCGAGTCCGGCGCCTTCACCTTCCACGCCGGACACGGCCTGTCGCTCTACCCGGTCGGGGCCGGCGAGCGCGGGACGGCCTGGCTGAAGCTCACCGCCGAGGGCAAGGCAGGCCACGGTTCCAAGGTCAACAAGGCCAACGCCGTCACCGCCCTCGCGGCCGCCGTCGCACGCATCGGCCACCACGAGTGGCCCGTACGCCTGACCCCGACCGTACGCGCGGCACTCGTCGAGATCGCCGCGCTGCACCACATCCGCGTCGACCCCGACGCCCCCGGCTTCGACGTGGACGAACTCCTCGGCAAGCTGGGACCGGCCGCCGCGCTCATCGAGCCGACCATCCGCAACAGCAGCAACCCGACGATGCTGGACGCCGGTTACAAGGTCAACGTGATCCCCGGGCAGGCCACCGCCCACATCGACGGGCGCACGGTGCCCGGGGGCGAGGAGGAGTTCCGCGAGACCCTCGACCGGCTGACCGGGCCCGGTGTGACGTGGGAGTTCGACCACAAGGAGGTCGCCCTCCAGGCGCCCGTCGACTCACCGACGTTCGCCGGGATGCGGGCCGCGCTGGAGATGTTCGACCCGGACGCCCGTGTCGTCCCGTTCTGCATGTCGGGCGGCACGGACGCCAAGCAGTTCTCCCGGCTCGGCATCACCGGCTACGGCTTCTCACCGCTCAAGCTGCCCGTCGGCTTCGACTACCAGGCGCTGTTCCACGGAGTCGACGAGCGCGTGCCCGTCGAAGCCCTGCACTTCGGCGTCCGGGTCCTGGACCACTTCCTGCGCAACGCCTGACCGACTACGGGGGGAATCCACATGGTGTCCACAGCGGCGTACGGCACGTGGCCGTCACCGATCGACGCGGCGCTCGCCGCCTCGCACGACGGCAAGCCCGAGTTCGTCGGCACCGTCGGCGACGAGATCTGGTGGACGGAGCCGCGCCCGGCCGAGGGCGGCCGCCGCGCGCTCGTGCGCCGCCGGGCCGACGGCGGCACCGAGTCCGTGCTCCCCGCACCGTGGAACCCGCGCAGCCGCGTCATCGAGTACGGCGGCACCCCGTGGGCCGGTACGGCACGGGACGAGGGCGGCCCCCTGGTCGTCTTCGTCCACCACGCCGACCAGCGGCTGTACGCCTACGAGCCGGACGGGCAGGGCGGGCCGCGCCCGCTCACCCCGGTGTCCGGCACCGGTGAGGGGCTGCGCTGGGTGGATCCGGAGGTGCACCTCGACCGCGGTGAGGTGTGGTGCGTGCTGGAGGAGTTCACCGGGGACGCGCCCACCGACGTGCGCCGGGTGATCGCCGCGGTGCCGCTCGACGGGTCGGCGGCGGACGACCGTGCCGCCGTACGCGAACTCAGCGACGACCGGCACCGGTTCGTCACCGGCCCGCGGCTGTCGCACGACGGCCTGCGGGTCGCCTGGATCGCCTGGGACCATCCGGAGATGCCGTGGGACGGCACCGTCGTGATGGTCGCCGAGGTCACACCGGAGGGCGCCTTCACCGGGGTGCGTCCCCTCGTCGGGGACACGGACGAGTCGGTCGTCCAGGTGGAGTGGGACCGGGACGGCTCGCTGGTCTTCGTCTCGGACCTCGGGGGCTGGTGGGAGCTCCAGCGGATCAGGCCGGACGACGTGGCCGGTTCCGGCGTGCCCAGCACCCGGCTCTGCGGCGTACGCCACGAGGAGTTCGGCGGGCCGTTGTGGAGGATCGGCCTGCGCTGGTTCCGGCTGCTGGACAACGGCCTGATCGCCGTCATCCACGGCCGGGGCACCACCTCCCTCGGCGTCCTCGACCCCGAGACCCGTGAACTCGTCGACGCCGTGGGCCCCTGGACCGCCTGGGCCGAGACGCTCGCCGTGCAGGACACCCGGGTCATCGGGATCGCGGCGAGCCCCCACACGTCGTACGAGGTGGTGGAGCTGGACACCGCCACCGGCCACACCCGGACCATCGGTTCGCCCCATCAGGACGCGGTGGATCCCGCCTACTGCCCCGAGCCCGTGATCCGCACCTTCACGGGGCCCGGCGGGCGGGAGATCCACGCCCATGTGTACCCGCCGCGCCACCCCGAGCGCACCGGCCCCGAGGGCGAGCCGCCGCCGTACGTCATCTGGGCGCACGGCGGGCCCACCGGCCGCTCACCGCTGGTGCTCGACCTGGAGATCGCCTACTTCACCTCCCGGGGCTTCGGCGTCGCCGAGGTCAACTACGGGGGATCGACCGGCTACGGCCGCGCCTACCGCGAACGGCTCCGCGAGCAGTGGGGCGTGGTGGACGTCGAGGACTGCGCCGCCGTCGCGCTGGGCCTGGCCGAGGAGGGCTCCGCCGACCGCGACCGGCTCGCCATCCGGGGCGGCAGCGCCGGAGGATGGACGGCCGCCGCCTCCCTCACACAGACGGACGTCTACGCCTGCGGGGCCATCAGCTATCCGATCCTCGACCTGGAGGGGTGGGCGACCGGCGAGACGCACGACTTCGAGTCCCAGTACCTGGAATCGCTCGTGGGCCCGTACGCCGAGGTGCCAGAGCGCTACCGCGAGCGTTCACCCGTCCACCGCGTCGACGGTCTCACCGCCCCGTTCGTGCTGCTCCAGGGGCTCGACGACCCGATCTGCCCGCCCGCCCAGTGCGACCGCTTCCTCGCGGCGATCGAGGGGCGCGGGGTGCCGCACGCCTACCTCGCCTTCGAGGGGGAGAGCCACGGTTTCCGGCGCGCCGACACCGTCAGGCGCGCACTGGAGGCGGAACTCTCCCTCTACGCGCAGACGTTCGGCATCGACCTCCCCGACGTGCCGCGACTGGAGCTGAAGCCGTGACGCTGGAACCGCTCGCCCGCCCGCCGCGGCTGAGGCCCGGAGCCCGGGTCGCCGTCGTCGCCCCCAGCGGGCCCGTGCCGGCCGACCGTCTGGAGCGCGGTCTCGACCTGCTACGGGGCTGGGACCTCGATCCGGTGGTGGCCCCCCACGCGCTCGACACGCACCCGGAGCTGGGCCATCTCGCGGGCACGGACGAGAACCGCGCCCGGGACCTCCAGGACGCGTGGTGCGACCCGTCGATCGACGCCGTGCTGTGCGCGCGGGGAGGGTACGGCGCCCACCGCATGGTCGATCTCCTGGACTGGCCCGCGATCCGGGCGGCCGGGCCCAAGGCCTTCGTCGGCTACAGCGACATCACCGTCCTGCACGAGGCGTTCGCACTCCGGGCCGGGTTCTCGACCCTGCACGGCCCGATGGTCGCCACCGAGGTGTTCCTCAAGGACGAGGCCACGCAGGAGGGCCTGCGGTCCACCCTGTTCGAGCCGGATTCGGTGCTCACCCTGGGGCTGGACGGGGCGGCCGCGCTGGTCCCCGGACGCGCCCGGGGCGTCACCTACGGCGGCTGCGTGAGCCTGCTCGCCGCCGACGCGGGCACCCCGGCAGCCCGGACGTCCGCCCGCGGCGGCCTGCTCATGATCGAGGACATCACCGAGGAGGCGTACCGCCTCGACGGCATCCTGACGCGGCTGCTGCGCATCGGTGCGCTGGACGGGATATCGGGCGTGGCCTGCGGGTCGTGGCAGGACTGTGGGCCGTACGAGCAGGTGCGGGCGGTGCTCGCCGACCGGCTCGGCGGGCTCGGTGTCCCGGTCGTCGAGGAGCTGGGCTTCGGCCACGGCCCCACGGCGCTGACCGTCCCGCTCGGCCTGCCCGCCGTGCTCGACGCGCCTGCGGACGGCGGACGGTGCACGCTCACGGTGCAGGTGCCCGCACTGGTCTGACGCCGCGCCGGTCATGGCCCGTCCCGCGCCGGCGGGGGCGGGCCCCTCGACGGTTCCGCGGCGCGGAGGCGAAATCATCCTGTGAAACCCCGTTCCCGTGCGTTGACATCGCTATGAGCCGTGTCACAGCATGGGCCGGGCCCGGTACTTACCGGTCGGTAAGGTGTCCTCGGTGTGGAGGTCCATGTGTCGCGTGCCGTGTCCAGATTCCGCCGTCCACTCGCCTTGCTCGCCGGGGCGGCACTGCTCGCCCCCCTCGCACTGACCGGCGCCCCCGCGGCTTCGGCGGAGGACCGGTACACCGTCACCCCACTGGAGTTCACCGTGCGGGCGGGCGGCCGCACCTGCACCGTGGACGCCGACCTCTACCGGCCCGCCGGTGTCGACGCGCGGCACCCGGCTCCGGCGGTCCTCGCCACCAACGGCTTCGGGGGCAGCAAGTCCGACGGGTCGACCGACGCCATCGGCAGGGCCTTCGCCGAGCGCGGCTACGTCGGTCTCGTCTACTCCGGCCTGGGCTTCGGCAAGTCAGGCTGCCTCATCACGCTGGACGACCCCGCGATCGACGGCAAGGCCGCCTCCGGACTCGTCGACTTCCTTGCCGGGACCCGCCCCGCCGACGACGGGACCAGGGCCGACTACGTCACCACCGACGCGCCGGGCGACCCCGTGGTCGGCATGATCGGCGGCTCGTACGGCGGAGCGGTCCAACTGGCCACGGCCTCCGCCGACGACCGGGTGGACGCGCTCGTCCCGCTGATCACCTGGAACGACCTGGCGTACTCACTCGCACCCAACGCGGCCGGTGCGACCGGCGGCGTCTCGTCCGACACGCCCGGTGTGTTCAAGTGGCAGTGGACCAACGGCTTCTACCTCATGGGCGAGGGGCAGCCCCTGCTGGTGCCCAGCCTCGACCCGTCCCGGTTCGGCAGCCCCGCCTGCCTGCACTTCGCCGCGCGGGCGTGCGAGACCATCCGCCTCCTGAACTCCGGCCGCTACCCGGCCACCGCCACCCGGGACATGCTGGCGTACGCGCGGAGCGTCTCACCCGTCTCCTACCTGTCCGGCGTCACGGCGCCGACGCTGCTCGTGCAGGGCCAGGCAGACAGCCTGTTCAACCTCAACGAGGCCACCGCCACCTACCGGACCCTGAAGGCGCAGGGCACCACGACGAAGATGATCTGGCAGTCCTGGGGCCACAGCGGCGGATCGGTGCCCGGCGAACTCGACCTCGCCACCGGCAATCTGGAGACCAGCTACACCGGACAGCGGATCCTCGCCTGGTTCGACCGCTACCTCCGGCACGACCACTCCACCGCCACCGGACCCGAGTTCGCCTACTACCGGGACTGGGCCGAGGGCTACGGCACCGCGGCGGAGGTGCCCGGCACCTCCCGCACGCTGTACCTCTCCGGCGACGGCACCCTGGCCGACAGCCGCGCGAAGGTCGTCCGGGGGAGCCGCACGTACACCAACTGGCTCCTGCCGAGCAGCCACTCGGAGAGCTCCCTGGCCGGCATCATCGGCCTTCCCGACCGGGCACCGTACGACATCAAGGGCACCTACCTCGACTGGACCGGCGCGCCGCTGACGGCCCCGCTCGACGTGGTCGGCGCCCCGAGGGCCACGCTGAAGGTCGTGTCGCCGAAGGCGGAGCGGGCCCAGGGCAGCGGTGACGCGGCCGACAGGCTCGTGCTGTTCACGAAGATCTACGACGTCGCACCGGACGGGACCCAGAAGCTCGTGAACCGGCTGGTCGCGCCCGTACGCGTCCCGGACGTCACCCGCCCCTTCACCGTGGAACTGCCCGGCGTCGTGCACCGCTACGCGGCCGGGCACCGGCTGCGGTTCGTGATCGCCGCGAGCGACGACGCCTACTTCGGCAACCGGGGCGTCAAGCCCGTCACCGTGGTCAGCGCCCCCCAGGACACCGGGGTCCTGGAGCTTCCCGTCGTCGGCTGACCCTCACCCGTACGGCCCGCTCCACCGCTCGCCGGGCCGGGGGCGGATGCATCCTGGGGTCCGGGGACCGCCGCTCCCGGCCCCGGAACCCCAGGAACCAGCGAAAGGGCCGCGCATGAGCCCCAAGGACGTATCCAGCGGCACCGGGGCCTTCACGCCCGCGCGCATCGCCGTCACCCTGCTCGCGGTGCTGGCCCTCGTCTTCATCTGCGTGAACACGGACGAGGTCACCATCCGTGTGATCATCCCCGAGGTCACGATGCCGCTCTGGGCGGCGCTGCTCGGCGTCTTCGTCGCGGGACTGCTCTGCGGGGCCTACTTCTTCCGCAGGAGGGCCCGCCGGTAGACGCTCCCGCGCCCACGGGCCGGTGACCCCCGCCGGGGCGCCCCGGCAGCGCTCCCGGAAGCGCACACTTGAAAGGGACCCCCCGGGGTACCCGCCGGTGTGAACGGGGAACGGGCGGCAAAAGGGGTGTGAAGGTGCGGACTGTCGGCGTCGAGGAAGAGCTGCTGCTCGTGGACGCGGAGAGCGGTGAGCCGCAGGCGCTGTCGACGGCCGTGCTGGCCCTGGCCGAACGGCGGGCGGAGGGGGAGTCGGCCTTCGAGTCCGAGCTCCACGACCAGCAACTGGAGTTCGCCACCCGTCCGTGCGCCACGATGGCGGACATCGCCGAGGAGATACGCCGCGCGCGGGCCGAGGCCGCCCGCAGTGCCGCGCACGCCGGAGCCGGGGTGGCGGCCCTGGCCACCTCGCCGCTCCCGGTGAGCCCCTCCATCGGCGAGGACGAGCGCTACCGCTGGCTGGCGGAGCGCTTCGGCCTGACGGCTCAGGAACAACTGACGGGCGGCTGTCACGTGCACGTGTCGGTGGACTCCGACGAGGAGGGCGTCGCCGTACTCGACCGGATACGCACCTGGCTCCCGGTCCTGCTGGCCCTGAGCGCGAATTCCCCCTTCTGGCAGGGCAAGGACACCTCCTACGACAGCTACCGGAGCATGGTGTGGGGGCGCTGGCCGTCCGCCGGTCCGGTGGAGGTGTTCGGCTCCGCCGACGCCTACCACGACCGGGTGCGCGCGCTGGTGGGCACCGGAGTGCTGCGCGACGAGGGGATGATCTACTTCGACGCCCGGCTCTCGCACCGCTACCCCACCGTGGAGATCAGGGTCGCGGACGTCTGTCTGGACCCCGCCGACACCGTACTGCTGGCCACGCTCGCGCGCGGGCTCGTCGAGACGGCCGCACGCGACTGGCGGGCGGGCGGGGAACCCGACCCGGTGCCCGTGAGCATGCTCCGCATGGCCACCTGGCAGGCCGGCCGCTCCGGTATGGACGGACACCTGCTCGACCCCCGCACCATGCGCCCCGCGCCGGCGGCCGACGTGGCGCGCGCCCTGCTCGCCCATGTGAGCGACGCGCTGGAGGACAGCGGCGACCTCGGGCCGGCCGAGAGGGCACTGAAGGCCGTGGAGGCGCGGGGGACGGGGGCGCGGATCCAGCGTGACCTGCTGGCGAGCTCGGGCAGCCTGCGGACCGCCGTGACGGAGTGCGCGGCCAGGACACGGGGCTGACGCCGCGGCCGGGAGCCGGTTCCCGGCAGCACGGTCACCCGGGCTGGTCGAGGCCCTTCGCCCGGGCGTCGACCACGTCGCCCAGCCGGGCCAGCATCGCCCGGTGCCGGAGCTGGAGCGCGGCGTCGACGACGACGTTGTGCAGGATGCCGCCGAGGCCCTGCAGCGGGTGCTCGTTCACCACCACGAGCGTCTCGTCGCCCCAGGGGCGGATGTCGAAGGCGATCCGCGCCGTGCCCAGCGGCCCGCTGTGCGCCTCCAGTTCGAGCGCCCCAGGGCGCTCCAGCCGACGCACGGTCGTCCGGCCGCGGAAGTCCTTCGGGCCGAGTCGCAGGGTGTACTCGATGGACGAGCCGACTTCCGGCCACCGCCCTTCCAGCGGGTGGGAGTCCCGCGTGCCCACCACCCACGATTCGTACAGACCGGGTTCCTCCAGGACCGCCCACAGGGCCGCCGGCGGGTGATGGATCACATGATGCCGCATGGCCATGGTCGCCTCCGAATTCGGACATCGGGACGGACGGGAGCGGACGGGAGCGGACGGACGTGGACGGACGGACGGGGGACAGCGGGCGAGGTCTCCGGCGATCGTACGCCGCAGTCCCCGGGCTCACATCTCCTGAGCCCGCCCGCACCCCAGGACAGCGAGCAGACGGACCCGGGGCCGAGGAACACGAGGCACCGGTGCGCCGCGCCGACGAGGATGAGCCCATGCGCTCTCTCGCGCTCTCTCGTGGTCCTCGATGTCCCGTCGGAACTGGGTCTCCGCCCTCCCTGGACGGGGTCTTCAACGCCGACGCCGCGGCCCGCTCACCGGCTGAACGGCGCAGGTCCCCGGTGGCGGCCGAGCGGCATGTGGCGCCCTGGCGGGGTCCGGGGCGGTGGCGGTCTCCGTCAGGCGGGCACGTTCCGGTCGACGTACTCGAAGACCGAGCCGTCCGGGTGCAGAGCGATCAGATTGCGTCCGGCCGGAGTCGGCACCGGTCCGGCGATGACCCTCGCGCCCACCCGGTTCAGTGCCGCGTGGGCCTCGTCGACGTCCTTGACCGCGATCGTCGCCGAGACCTTGCGCAGCACCTCCAGTTCGGACTCCGGGCCGCTCATGAGCAGGAAGCAGCCGATCGCGGCCACCGAGACCCCGCCGCGCTCGAAGCGCAGGGCCGGGGTGCTGGTCAGGCCCTCGTAGAAGGCCACCGAGGCCTCCAGGTCGTCGACGCAGATACGCAGCGTGGTTCCCAGGATCTCCATGCCCACGAGGGTAGTTGCCAGGCTCGCGGCATGTGATCGGTTCGGCGGGTCGTCACGGTTCCCGCGTGCCCGCCCCGCAGTTCCCGTGCGGCTCGCCGCCCCCGCGCGTGGGGACGCCAGGAGTCACACGCGGCAGAGGATCTCGCCGTGCGGCACCATGAACCACCCGTCCGGCTCCTCGCCCCAGGCGCGCCAGGCCCGCGCGACGGCGGTCAGCTGCTCCGGGGTCGCGTGGCCGCCGTCCACCGCCAGCTCCCCGTAACGGGACGCCGTCGTACGGTCGGCCCACAGGCCGCTCCACCAGGCGCGGTTCTCCGGAGTGGCGAAGCACCAGGCGGCGGCCGTCGGGGTGATGTCGGTGAAGCCGGCCCGGCGGGCCCAGGAGAGCAGCCGTCGCCCCGCGTCGGGCTCACCGCCCGAGGCCCGTGCCACCCGGCGGTAGAGGTCCAGCCACTCCGGCATACCGGGAACCTCGGGATACCAGGTCATGGCCGCGTAGTCGCTGTCGCGGGCCGCCACGACGCCGCCCGGGCGGCAGACCCGCCGCATCTCGCGCAGCGCCTTCACAGGGTCGCCCACGTGCTGGAGCACCTGGTGCGCGTGGACCACGTCGAAGGAGTCGTCGGGGAAATCGAGGGCGTGGACGTCGGCGACGGCGAACCCGACGTTCTCCAGGCCTCGTTCGACAGCGACCCGCGCCGCGCCCTCGAGGACCTCCCGGCTCGCGTCCACGGCGGTGACCCGGCCCGGCGCCACCAGTACGGCGAGATCCGCGGTGATGGTGCCGGGCCCGCAGCCCACGTCCAGGACGGCCATGCCCGGGCGGAGTCCACCGATCAGGTACGCCGCCGAGTTCGCGGCGGTCCGCCACCGGTGCGAGCGCAGCACGGACTCGTGGTGGCCGTGGGTGTAGACGGCGCTTTCCTCGGGCATGGCCGTAGGTCCTCTCTCGGACATCGTTCATGGGCGACGAGGACGACCGTACGCCGCAATGTCGAATCCTGAGATGGGCATATCGACATGCGAGACGGTGTCAGACCGGCATGGGGCAGTACACGGTGAGCGCCTCGGGCAGCTTGTCGATCATCAACTCCGTTCCGGAATGGGCGACTTCGCCGTCGAAGGCGTACGGCGTGCCCGGTGCGAGGCCCGAGAGCCGCACCCTGCGGCGGCGTACGGCCGCGTGCACGGGCGAGCGGGACAGGGGTCCGGCGAACGCCGCCGCGAGCAGCCGGAGCCCGGGGGTCCGGCCGCCGTGCACGACGCGTACGTCGAGCAGGCCGTCCGCCAGGTTGTGCCGGCGGCCGGGGTTGGGGCCCACCCGCTGGAACAGTCCGTTGCCGACGAAGAGCAGCCACAGCGGCCGCCGCTTCCCCTGGAACTCGGCGGTCAGCGGCCGCGAGCCGCGCAGCGCCTCGAAGGCCGCCAGGACGCCCGCGGGCCAGCCGCCGATCCGGGGCGACCAGTGCTCCCGGGTCCGGACGAGCTCGGGATAGACGCCCAGGCTGAAGGCGTTCAGGAAGTACCCGGGTGCCCCGCCGGGCCCCTGCGGGCCCGGCCGGAAGCGTCCGAGGTCGACCCGGACCGCGTCACCGGCGACCAGCGCGGTGACGGTGTCCTGCACCGTCTCGATGCCGAGGTCGTAGGCGAAGTGGTTCAGCGTCCCGCCCGGGAACACGGCCAGGGGTACGCCGTGGGTCGCGGCTGCGGCCGCCGCCATGTTGACCGTGCCGTCACCCCCGCACACCCCCAGGGCCCTGCCCTGCTTCGCGGCCTTCGTCAGGCACTCCGACAGGTCGGCGGGCGCGCACTCCACCGTCGCCGCGAGCGGCAGGGCGTCGCGGATCGCGGCCGCCGCGGCGGTCGCCGAGCCGGACTCCCGGTTCACGACGACCACCAGGTCCTGCCCGGCGGCCAGGGCCGGTGCCTCGGCCGGCGGTCTGCCGGGTGCGGGCAGCTGTCCGCGCGTGGGTACGACTCCCCTCAGCGCGAACGCGGCCCCCACGCCCAGCGCGGCACCGGCGACCACATCGCTCGGATAGTGGACCCCCGTGTAGACGCGGGAGGCGGCCACGGCCACCGCCACCGGCGCGACGACGGCGCCCCAGCCCTTCGACTCGAGCGCCACCCCCGTCGCGAAGGCCGCAGCGGACGCCGCGTGCCCGGACGGGAAGGACGTGGTGTACGGCTGCCGCTTCAGCTGCCGCATGACCGGAACCAGATCCACTATCGGGCGCTCCCTGCGGACCGCCCCCTTGCCCACGGTGTTGATGGCGGCGGAGGCCACGGCCAGCGAGGCGACCCCGCGCAGCGCCGCCCTGCGGGACCGGGCACTGCCTCCCAGTGCGGCCATGCCGGCAGCGGCCCCGAACCACAGCAGTCCGTGGTTGGCGCCGCGGCTCAGGCGCGGCAGCAGGGGGTCGGCGCCCGGCCAGTGCCTGTCGGCCACGCGCTGGAACGCGGCGAGGTCGCGCTGGTGGAACCAGGTCCGCCAGCCGCCGGGCGGGGAGAAGCTGCTCGATGTCGACATGGGACAGCGAATACCCTGCGACCGGCCCGTGAACCAGGAGGCACGCGCACGGCCCTCGATCGGAATCGGGCGAATCATGCTCGATGTGCCGTTCTGTGCCTGCTCCGTCTCACGGAAAGCGTTGCCCCGGCAAGTTCCGTGCGGTTAGCCTGCGTTCGTGATTCCGGTCGTTGACCGGAGTGTCGAACAAGATAGGCGGGAGATCATGGGGCGACTCGTCCCTGCGGTAACCAGGGCTCTGGATGTGCTCGAACTCTTCCTCCAGGGTGAGGGAACTCTCTCGGCACCCGAGGTCACCCGCAAGCTCCAGCTGCCGCGGACCACGGTCCACGAGCTGCTCACCACGCTGGCTGCGCGTTCCTACCTGGTGGCGGTCCCCGCACAGCCCGGTCGCTACCGGCTCGGCGTGCGCACCTACCAGCTCGGCAGCCGGTACGCCGAGCAGCTTGACCTCGCGGCCGAGGGGCAGCAGGTGGCCCGCGAGGTCGCCGAGACCTGCGGCGAGACGGTCCACGTGGCGATCCTGGAGGACACCGAGGTCATCTACATCGCGAAGGTGGACTCCACCCACGCCGTCCGCATGGTCTCGGCCGCGGGCCGCAAGCTGCCGGCCCACTGCACCTCCGTCGGCAAGCTGCTGCTCGCCGCCCTGCCGGAGGACGAGCTCGACGCACGCCTCGACGGTCGCGAGCTCGTCGCCATGACCGACAACAGCGTCACCGACCCCGCCGAGCTGCGGGCGGCGCTCGCGGTGGTGCGCCGACGGGGCGTCGCGGTCGAGCACCGCGAGTCGAACCCCGACGTCAGCTGCGTGGCCGCGCCCGTGCGGGACCGGTCCGGGCGCGTCGTCGCCGCCCTGTCGATCTCCGTACCCATGATCCGCTGGAGCGAGGAGCGCGAGGCGGAGCTCGCGGGGCTCGCGGCGGGCGGCGCCGACGCGCTGTCGGCCCGCCTCGGCCACCACGGGGGGCAGGCGTGAAGGCCCGTCCGGAGGTCGCCGTGCGCGAACGCGCCGAACTCGGCGAGGGGCCCACCTGGGATGCCGCGGCCGAGCGGCTGATCTGGGTCGACATACTCTCGGCCCGGGTCCACACCTACCATCCCGCGACCGGCCGGCGCACGGTCATGGCCACCGGACAGCACGTCGGTGCGGCGAAGCCCCGGGCCGGCGGCGGCCTCGTGACCGTCCTGCGCGACGGCATCGGCCTGTACGACGACCGGGGCGCCTTCTCGTGGCTGGTCCACGCCCCGGTCCCCGGACGCCGGGGCAACGACGCCGCGGTGGCTCCGGACGGCGCGCTCTGGGCGGGCAGCATGCGCTACGACGAGGCGGAGGGCGGCGGCGACCTGGTACGCATAGCGCCCGACGGGTCCGTGACGGGCGTGCTGGACGCCGTGACGGTCAGCAACGGCACCGGATGGAGTCCGGACGGCCGGCTCATGTACTACATCGACACTCCGACGCGGCGCGTCGACGTCTTCGACGTGGACGGTGAGCGCGTCACCGGCCGGCGCCCGTTCACCGTCGTCGACCCCGGACAGGGGTGGCCCGACGGGCTGACCGTGGATGCCGAAGGCTGCGTGTGGGTCGCCTTCTGGGACGGTTCCGCCGTCCGCCGCTACCTGCCGGACGGCCGGCTGGACCGGGTCGTGGAACTGCCGGTCCGGCGGCCCACGGCCTGCGCGTTCGGCGGGCCCGGCCTCAGGGACCTGTACATCTCCACGGCCCGCACGGGCCTGGACGCGCCCCACCCGCTGTCGGGCTCCCTGCTTGTGCTCCCGGACGCGGGGCAGGGGCTGCCCGGGACGCCGTTCGCCGGGTGAGCGGG
Organism: Streptomyces sp. NPDC001822; assembly: GCF_042892135.1. NCBI lineage: Bacteria > Bacillati > Actinomycetota > Actinomycetes > Kitasatosporales > Streptomycetaceae > Streptomyces > Streptomyces sp. NPDC001822. Next base: position 137,012 of record NZ_JBIATW010000005.1, on the reverse strand, counting down.
GCAGGCGGGGCCGGTGGGGCGCCCGGCGCGCCCGGCGCGTCCGGGCCCGCCTCCCCGTTGCCGCCCGGACCCGGTGCGGGGGCGCGCCCCGCGGAACCTCCGTATAAAGGGCCCAGAGGGCGACGCAGGCGGAGGAGGCCCCGGGATGGCTCGGAGCGAGCGGAAGCGGCCCCACCCCCTCGGGGGAGACCGGGGCCCGGTCAGATACGGGCCGCCCGCGCCCGACCCCGGCCTTCCTGTCCTGCCCGAACTCGCCGGGGTCCTCGCCGCCTCGGCCGCCCGCACCCTGCCCGAGCCCCCCGGAGGCGGAACGATCCTGCGCGAGGCCGCGCGCGGCTACTGGAGCCGCCGCGGCCTGCACGGCGACGCCGAGGCCGTGGTGGCCGCGCCGGGCCCCCAGCCCCTCCTGCTCGCGCTGATCGCCGCCCACGGCGGCGACGTCCTCATGCCCCGGCCGTGCCCGGCCGCGTGGACGCCGCAGGCGCGGCTGCTGGGCCGCCCCGCCTACCACGTGCCGACCCCGGCGGAGTGCGGCGGCATCCCCGACCCCTACGCGCTGCTGGAGACCGTGCGGAGGGTACGGGCCGAAGGCGGGCGGCCCAGGCTCCTCCTGATCTCCGTGGCGGACGATCCGACCGCCACCCTCGCCCCGCCGGAACTGGTCCGCGAGGTCTGCGAGGCGGCGGCCGCCGAAGGGCTCCACGTCGTCAGCGACGAGACCTGGCGCGACACCCTGCACCGTCCCCGCGACACGGTCCTGCTCAGCCCGGCCGAGATGTGCCCCGACGACGTGACCGTCGTCAGCGACCTGGCGGGAGCCCTGACCCCGTCGGCCTGGCCGGTGGCCGTCGCACGGTTCCCCGGCACCGCCCGCGCGGCCGTTCGCCGTGCGCGGGTCCTCGACGTCCTCACCGCGCTCGGCGCCCTCGTCGCGGAGCCCGTCGCCAGGGCGGCCGCCCACGCACTCGGTGAGCCCGAGGCCGTCCGGGACCGGATCCGGCGGGCGGCGGCCCTCCAGGCGCAGGTGGCCTCCGCCGCGCACCGCGCGGTCCTCACCGCAGGTGCCCTGGCCAGACCGCCGCAGGCGGGCCGCCACCTCTACGCCGACCTCGGACCGCTGCGCGGCCGCCTGGCATCCAGGGGCGTCACGGACTCCATGGAGCTGGAGGAGTACCTGACCGGGCGCCTCGGCGCCCCCGCCCCGGGAGGACACCGCTTCGGCGACGAACTGGGCGCCCTGCGGGTGCGGCTGAGCACCGGCCCCCTGCTCGGCGCAACCCCGGAGCAGCAGACGGAGTCCCTCACTGCGGTGGAGCCCCTGAAATTGCCCCATGTCGCCCAAGCGCTGAGCATTTTCGAAGCAGCCCTCGATGAACTCCGATGACAGGAGCCTCTCGATGACGGAACAGACCGAGCGTCCGATCGCCGGCGCCGTGCCCACGGGCCGCCCCGCCGCCGCGCCGCGCCGCCTCGGCGAGCTCCGGTCGTGGCCCCGCACCTTCGCCGACCGGCTCACGGCGCCGCTTCCGGGTGTCAGGGGCATGACCCGCCTGGCCAGGGAGCGCGCCATGCGGCCCAACGCCGAAGGGCTCCGGGGTGTCCACCGTCTGCCGTACGCCCCCCGGCCGCTGCCCGCGGCCGGCCCTGACACCGTCGCCGTGACGTGGGCCGGGCACGCCAGCTGGATCGTCCGCATCGGCGGGCTCACGGTGCTCACCGACCCGGTGTGGTCGCGGCGCATCCTCGGCACCCCGGCCAGGATCACCCCGGTCGGCGTCCGGTGGGAGGAACTGCCCCCGGTCGACGCGGTCCTGATCAGCCACAACCACTACGACCACCTCGACGCCCCCACGCTCCGGCGGCTCCCGAGGAACACCCCCCTCCTCGTGCCCGCCGGACTCGGCCGCTGGTGCCGGCGCCGTCGCTTCACCAGCGTCACCGAGCTCGACTGGTGGGAATCGGTGGAACTGGGCGGTGTCACGTTCGACTTCGTGCCGTCGCACCACTGGTCCAAGCGGACCCTGCTCGACACCTGCCGGTCCCTCTGGGGCGGCTGGGTGCTCGGCGACCCGGGCGGACGGCGGCTCTACTTCGCGGGGGACACCGGCTACGGCCACTGGTTCAAGGAGATCGGCCGCCGCTATCCGGGCCTGGACCTCGCGATGCTCCCCATCGGGGCGTACGAGCCCCGCTGGTGGCTGTCGGACGTCCACACCGACCCCGAGGAGGCCGTGCAGGCGTACGGGGACCTCGGAGCGCGCGCCATGGCCCCCATGCACTGGGCGACGTTCCTCCTGTCGGCCGAACCCGTGCTCGAACCGCTGACCCGGCTGCGCACCGCCTGGCAGCGGGCCGGGTACCCGCGCGCCGACCTCTGGGACCTGCCGGTCGGCGGCTCCCGTGTCCTGGGCGCCTGACCCCGCCCGGCCCGCGCCCGGGGCCTCAGCCCGCCATGCGGGTCCGCAGCCGCCGCCAGAGCGCCGGTGTCCCGCTGATCAGCACCGTCAGCACGACCGCGGCCAGCACGCCCTGCCACGGCTCCCGGAAGAGCGAACCGCCCAGGATCCCGATCAGCTGATACGTCGCGGCCCACGCCAGGCAGGCCGGCACGTCACCCCGGGCGAACTGCCTCAACGGCATCCTCCCGAGCAGACAGGCCAGCATCACCGGGATGCGGCCGGCCGGTATCAGCCGGGACAGCACCAGTACGGCCGTCCCGTGCTCCTCCAGCTTCTGCCGGGCCTGTTCGAGCCGCTCCGGAGCGGCACGCCGGGTTATCGCCTCCAGCCACTTCGAGCCGTTCTTCGACCGGACCCCCCGCTGCCCCAGCCAGTACAGACAGACGTCCCCCAGGAACGCGGCACCCGCCGCCACCGCGAAGATGACCAGCAGGGCGAACGGTGACATCCGGTGGAACGCCACCACGGCGGCAGAACTCACCAGGGCCCCGGTCGGCACCACGGGAAGCAGCGAACCGAGGGCCACGAGGACGAACAACGACGGGTAGGCGACGGCCTGCTGCGTCGACTCCGTCGGCAGCTGCCCCAGCACGTCCTCCATCACCTGCGGGCCTCCGGCCTCACATGCTCGCCGTGCCCCAGCCGGTGCACCGCCACCTCCGGCGCCAGCCTGGCCGCCTGCCGCACGAACTCGTCGCCCGGGGAGTGGAACTCGTGCGGCCGGACGCCGTCCATCCCGATCGGCCAGTACGTCCCGTAGTGCACCGGGACCGCCGAGCCGGGTTCCAGCATCGTCAGTACCTGCGCCGCGCGCGCCGCGTTCAGATGGTGGTGGCCCAGCTTCGGCCCCCAGCCGCCGACCGGCAGGAGCGCCACGTCCACCGGCCCCACCGCACCGGCCATGTCGTCGAAGAGCCCGGTGTCCCCGGCGAAGTACGTGCGGGCCTCGCCCTCGACGACGTACCCCAGGGCGGGCACCCGGTGCGGGCCTACGGGCAGCCGGCGTCCGTCGTGCAGGGCCGGCACCGCCCTGACCCGGACCTCGCCGACCCGCACCACGTCACCGGGGCCGACCTCGGTGATCCGCAGCCCGCGGACCCGGCGCAGCACCCGAAGGCCCGGGACGGCCCCGACCGCGCCGCGCGGGACGATCAGCAGGCTGCCCGGGGCGAGCCTGGCCAGGGAGGGCAGATGAAGGTGGTCGGAGTGCAGGTGCGAGATCAGGACCGCGTCCGCCACGGCGGCCCGCGGGGGCGGGACCTCCCCGCGGCGGCGCCGCAGATGTGCGAAGCGGCGTACGAACAGCGGATCGGTCAGCACCCGGACCCCGGAGTCCTCGATCGTGCAGGTGGCATGACCCCACCACGTGACCTCCACCGCTCCGCCTCCTCGTCCGCGCCGCCGACATGGCCGTACCCGTACGAGCGTATGCGCTCCACGCCCTCCCCACGCCGGAGTGCTCCTTCACGCCGGTTCCGGCACGGGCAGGCGCGGTTACACAGGGCTACCGGCGGGGTAGGGTCGTCGCCAGCATCCGAGCACGGGGGGATCCGTTCATGGGGGACGTCGTCGGGGACGTACGGGTGGCGGCCATCGCCAGTCTCACGCCGCTCGAGGAGCTCGACGGCGACCCCTTCCTCGTCGACACCCGCAGCCAGCACGCCATGTGCGCGCGCTGGGCCGCGGACCAGGGATACGTCGTCACCCGCCAGCTGCGCGTGTACGGGCTGCGCCCCGACCACCACGCCCTGTGGGGCGGCGCCGGAGCGCAGGTCGAGCTGTTCGTGGCCCCCAACGACCGGGTGCTCGCGCGGGCGCTCGTCTCCGTGCCCGACTTCGAGGCGGAGTGCCGCAGGCGAGGTGTCCGGCTCGAACGCGCGGGCCTGGACGAGCCGGTGTACACGGCGCGCACCAAGGCCGGCGTCCACCGCAGGCTCTCCATGCCCACCGCCGGCTACGACGGAAGCTGACCGCCCGGGAGCCCGCAGGGTGTCCGGCCCCGGGCCCCCGCACAGGGGCCCGGGGAGCCCCGGGGAGGCTATGACAGGCTTGACGCGGGTCCGTGACGAACACCGGGCCCCGACGTGAGGTGGAGCGGTGTGAGCGACGGGCGTTGGCGGACGGCGGGGGGAGCCCTCCTGCGCGTGACCTCGGTGTGGGCCGTGTCCACCCTCACCATGCTGGCGCTCGCGGGCGTCCTGCCCGATTTCCGGCTCCAGTCCGCGGACGGGGACAGCATCACGCGGACCGCGTTCACCGCGGCCTGGGGTGCGGGCGCCTTCGGGCTCCTCTCCGCCCTGGTGTGGCCCGTACTCGTCAGAGCCCTGCTCGTCGTGCCCGCCCTCGTGCTGGGCGCGCTGGTCTTCTTCCTCAACGGATCGCTGCTGCTGATAGCCCTGCGGCTCATACCGGACGGACGCGGCGACGCCGCTCCGGAGACCGCCGTCGTCGTCGCGGCGGTCATGTCCGCGGTCGCCTCCGCGGCGTCCACGGCGCTCGCGGTCCGCGACGACGACGCCTACCGGCGCAGGCTCTCCCGCCTCGCCGACCGGCGCCGCAGGCGCGACGGCATCCCCGGATCCGCGGACCGCGGCCGCGGCGGGCCGCCGGGGATCGTGTTCGTCCAGCTCGACGGGGTGGGCCACCGCGTGCTCGAACGGGCGGCGGCCGACGGCGTCATGCCCACCGTGGCCGGGCTGCTGGCCGACGAGGCGGGCCACCGGCTGACCCCCTGGACGACCGACTGGTCCAGCCAGACGGGCGCGAGTCAGCTCGGCATCCTGCACGGCACCAACCACGACGTGCCCGCCTTCCGCTGGTTCGAGAAGGAGACCGGCACCGTGATGGTCTCCAGCAGACCGGCGAGCGCCCTCGAACTCCAGCGCAGAGCGATAGCCCGCACCCGCTACGGCGGCCTCCTCACGGTCGACGGCGCGAGCCGGGGCAACCTCTTCGGCGGCGGCGCCGACCAGCTCGCCCTGGTCCTCTCGATGGCCGCCAGACGTGGCAAGGGGCGCCGGTCCAGGGCGGGTTACTTCGCCTACTTCTCGGACCCCGCCAACGCGGTCCGCACCTTCCTGTCCTTCGTGGCCGAGGTGTGCCGGGAGATCGGCCAGTCCACCCTGGCCCGGGCGCGCAAGGAGTCCCCCCGGGTCAAGCGCGGCGGCCTCTACCCCTTCATCAGGGCGTTCGCGACGGTCGTCGAGCGCGACGTGGTGGTCTCGGCGGTGATCGGCGACATGTTCGCCGGACGCACCGCGGTCTACGCGGACCTGGTCGCCTACGACGAGGTCGCCCACCACTCCGGACCGCACAGCCGGGACGCGGAGAAGGTCCTCGCCCGGCTCGACCGTTCGCTGGGCCTCATCACCAAGATCGCGGACCACACCCCGCGCGACTACCGGATCGTGCTGCTCTCCGACCACGGCCAGAGCCCGGGTGAGACGTTCGCGGGACGGTACGGCCTGACGCTCAGGGACCTCGTACGGGCCGGCTGCGGGCTGCCCGTGCCGCGCCGGGCGCAGCGCACCCGCAGCGCCTCGGAGGCCCGGGACGCCGTGCGCACGGCGCTGCACAGACCGGTCGGCGGGCGCGAGGCCGAGCAGCCGGCCAAGTCGTCCGACCCGGTCGTGCTGGCCTCCGGAAACCTCGGTCTGCTCTCCTTCCCGGACATCGAGGGCCGCGCCTCGCGCGAACAGATCGACCGCCGCTGCCCCGCACTGCTCGGCACGCTCGCCGCACACCCGGGCGTCGGCTTCCTGCTCGTGCGGAGCGAGAAGCACGGGTCCGTGGTGCTCGGCGCGGGCGGGGAGGAGGTCCCGGTCGCTGAGCTGACCGACGGGCAGGGGCCGATCGCCGTATTTGGCGAGGGCGCGGCGGACGCGGTCCGGCGCACCGACACGTTCCCGCACGTCGCCGACGTCATGGTCAACTCGATGTACGACCCGGAGAGCGGGCGGGTGCACGCCTTCGAGGAGCAGATCGGCTCGCACGGAGGACTGGGAGGCGAACAGTCCCGGCCGTTCCTGCTGTGGCCGCGCACACTGGCGGATCCCCTGGACGCGGTGGCAGCCGCCGCCCCCCGGGAGCGGGTCCCGGCCGGTCTCGTGGGGGCGGAGGCGGTCCATCTGGTGCTGGCACGCTGGCTGCGGGAGCTCTCCGGGCCCCAGGTGCCGCTGCAACCGGGCGGCGTCGACGGTGCCGTGCACGCTGACGGGGCCGTACACGCGGACGGTGCCGTCCCGGACGGGCCCGTCCGTCTCCTCGACCGGCGGCTGCCGGACGGGCCGCACGACGGGGACTCCGCGCGCGCGGTCACACCCGCGCAGGCGTCACCGAGCGAGCGGCCGCCGCACGGGGAGCCGCTCCACGACGACGTGCCGGCGCGGTCCGGGCGGGACCAGCCGCTCACGGACTCCGACGACGCCGTCCGCGGCGCACACGGCTGACCGGGCACCCCAGGGCGGGCGTCACGCGGACTCGCGCCGCACCAGAGTCGGATGGAAGACCACCGACGGCTCGGGACGACCGGACTTGCCGATCTGCTTCAGGAGCAGCCGGGCCATCTCGGACGCCATCTCCTCCACCGGCTGACGGACCGTGGTGAGCGGGGGATCGCAGGCGAGCGCCGCGCTGCTGTCGTCGAAGCCGACCACCGCCACGTCCCCGGGCACGTCCCTGCCCGCCCGCAGCAGCACGGGAAGCGCACCCAGGGCCATCAGGTCCGACGCGATGAACACCCCGTCCAGACCCGGGCGGTCGCGCAGCAGCTTCCGCATGGCCGACGCACCGCCCGTGTGCGTGAAGTCCCCTTCGGCGACCTCCACGTCCCCGATCCCGTGCCCCGCCAGCGCGTCCAGGAACCCGTCCAGCCGCGCCTGGCCCGCGGGCCTGTCCTGGGGGCCGGCGATGCTGGCGATGTGCCGCCGTCCCAGCGACACGAGCAGGTCGGCGGCCATCTGCGCCCCGGCGCGCTGATCGGCCTCGACGTAGGTGAGCGGCGAGGGGCGGAGCGGCCGGCCGGCGAGCACGGCGGGCAGCCGGGTGTCGTGGAGCAGGGCGGGGAGCGGATCGTCGGCGTGCGAGGAGATCAGCACCACACCGTCCACGTGGCCCTGACGCAGATACGACAGCAGTTGGTTGCGCGAGGCCTCGTCGTCCGCCAGCATCAGCACCATCTGGATGCCCGCCGGGCGCAGCACGTCGAGCACGCCGCCCACGACCCGCCCGAAGTGCGGGTCGGAGAACATCCGGCCGACGAACGGCTCGGCGACGGGGCGCCGTTCACGCTCCGACACGACCAGGGCGATCGAGTCGGTCCGCCGCGTGACCAGCGACCGCGCGGCGCGGTTGGGCACGTAGCCCGTCGTGGCGACCGCCTCCTCCACCACGCGTCGCAGAGCGGGGTCCACCGTGGTCGCACCGTTGATCACCCGGGACACCGTGGCCCGGGAGACGCCCGCCACCGCGGCCACGTCCTCCAAGGTGGCGGGGCGTACGGGCGGTGAAACGTCGGCTGTCATGCAGTCTTTATACCGGGTGATCCGATGGGCAGGCGAAGGGTTCCGGCACGTCAGTGGGCCTGCCCGCACAAAGGGCGGCCAGGGCGGCCAACTGCCCGCCGCGAGCGGTCACGAGGTCCCCCGCCCGCTCCCGGGCTTCCGCACGGGTGCCCGCGGACACCTCCGCGCGCGACACCTCGGCGGACTGCCGCAGATGGTCGTGGATCTGTGCCACCAGCAGGGTGCCGAAGGCGCCGCCCCGTGCCGCACGGGCGTCGTCCAGGTCCTGGACCGTCACCATGCCCGGCATGTCGTGCCCCCGGTGCGGATCGGTGTCCGGAAGCCCCATCAGGTCGCGCAGCCGGCGCAGTTCCGCCAGTTCCACCGCGTGTTCCGTGCGAAGGCGTGCCGCCCAGGACCGCAGCCGCGGGCCGGCGGCCTCCCGCGCGGCGAGATCCAGCAGCACGAGGGCCTGCTCGTCCATGGGGATCATCAGCTGGACCCACGCGGCGTCCGTGGGGTCGCCCGTGGGTTCGCCCGTGGGCGTCGGTGACGCGGTCGTGGGCGGCGGCCCGGAACCGCGACCCGGTTCCGGCCCTGCCGTACCGGCGCACGAGGTCAGCAGGACGAGCAGGAGAAGCGTTGTCGCGGTACGGCGAGCCGCCATGGGCAGTGATCCTCGGACGGGGCGCCCGCCCGCGCCGCGAGGGCTCGGGCGGGCGCCGCTGGACAGGGAGAGGGGACGTCAGGGAGTGCCGTCGGCACCGCACTTGATGATCGCATTGATGCAGTCGCGCACCCGCTGGGCCATCTCCGCCTCGGGCCACACGTTGAAGAAGTCGCCGTGCATCGTGTAGCCGCGGCCCGAGGCCAGTCTGAAGCGGGCGGGGTCGCCGTTGACCGGATAGCGCAGGACCTGGCGGAGTTTGGGCACCGGAACGGGATGCGTCGACGGGCAGGCGCCGCCCACCGGGTACGCCATGTGGCTCTTGTGGTCGGCGGAGTCCAGATCCCTGCCGTTCCAGCACTGCGGGAAGTCCAGATAGCTCTCCATCATCGAACCGGCCGGGCAGTTGACGAAGTCGTGGGACGGATCGACCTCACCGTGGTGCAGACACGACCACCGCGAGATGGTGTTGTCGTTCGGACCCGTGGCCTTCGCGTTGCCCGCGACGATCCGCAGCCCGCGCGGGAACGGCTTGATGGTCCGGATGATGTCGTCCCGGACACCCTCGCCGAGGTAGTAGAAGGTGGTGCCGGTCGGCTCCACCTCCCTGTCGCCGTCGTACAGGGTGGGGACCCAGTAGGAGGAGAGGTCGGTCCTGGGCGCGCAGCTGGTGCCCGCCCTCTCCAGGGACGCCAGGTCGGAGTGGGCGTTGGTGGAGTCGTTGCCGAAGAAGCTGTGCATGTGCGAGGCGCCCGGCAGGTTGGGCAGCACGATCGGGTCGTCGGGTGCCCGGTGCGTGTAGGGACACTCCGCCAGGAACTCGGCGACCCGGACCACGTCCGCGGCGGCCCCGGGGCCGTTCCGTCCGGCGGCGGCGTTGCCCACGTTCGCGTGGACGAGGGAGAGGGCGAGCGCGGCGGCGGCGAGCCCGTACCGCCACGGGGCCGGGGACCTGCGCCCGCGGTGTTCGGTCATACGTCTGCGGAAGAAGAGCACGGCACTCCTGTTCTGAGGAAGTGGGGTTCCTCTGACCGGTCGTCCGGTCAGGGTAGAGAGCGCTCTCTCATGGAACGTAAAAGCGTGACGTAGGCATGTCAATACGCTGGACCACCCCCTCAATTACCTGCTGCTTGCACGGAGTTGAACGTTCGAAGAGTGGGAGAGCGCTCTTTCCCGCCGTCGTGCGACCGCGGGTCCGGCGGCGTTGTCAGTGGTGCACGGCAGGATGGTGTTCATGACGACGAACTCAGCCGGCGCGCCCGCCGACACCGCCGCCTACGCGGCCGCCGTGGAAGAGGCGAAGCGTGCCGCCGCCGCGTACTACGCCGCAGGTGAGAGCAGGCTCGACGACGACGCGTACGACCGCCTGGTGCGTGGGATCGCCGCCTACGAGGAGGAGCACCCGCAGGAGGTGCTGGACGCGTCGCCGACCGGCAAGGTGGCGGGTGGGGCCGCCTCGGGGGACGTGCCGCACACCGTTCCCATGCTTTCGCTGGACAACGTCTTCTCCGCCGAGCAGTTCGTCGCCTGGACCGCGTCCGTGGAGCGGCGGATCAAGCGGCCCGTCGCCGCCTGGAGCGTCGAGCCCAAGCTCGACGGCCTCGCCGTCGCCGCGCGCTACCGGCAGGGCCGCCTGGAGCGGCTGATCACCCGGGGCGACGGGGCGGCGGGCGAGGACGTCTCGCACGCGGTGGGCGCCGTGCTCGGCCTTCCCGCGCGGCTCGACGCGCCGGTCACCCTGGAGGTGCGTGGCGAGATCCTCATGACCGACGAGCAGTTCGAGCAGGCGAACGCCGTGCGCACGGAGCACGGAGCGGCCCCGTTCGCCAATCCGCGCAACGGGGCGGCGGGGACCCTGCGGGCCAAGGACCGCCCCTACCGCGTGGAGATGACCTTCTTCGCCTACGGTGCGCTCGCCCTTCCGGACTCCGGTGAGCTGACCGCCACCCTCGCCGGACTCCCGCACAGCGAGGTCCTGTCGTACGTCGCCGGGCTCGGTGTGCACACGGCCGCCGACACCGCGGTCGCCCCGCGCACCGTCACCACGGCCGAGGAGGTGCAGGCGGGGGTGGACGACATCGCCTCCCTGCGTCCCTCGCTGCCCTTCGGGATCGACGGCATCGTGATCAAGGCGGATCTCGCGGCGGACCGGCGCGACGCCGGCTCCGGGACGAGGGCGCCGCGCTGGGCCATCGCCTACAAGCTGCCGGCCGTCGAGAAGGTCACCCGGCTGCTCGGCGTCGAATGGAACGTGGGCAGGACCGGCATCATCGCGCCGCGTGCCGTCCTGGAGCCCGTCGAGATCGACGGATCCACCGTCGGGTACGCCACGCTGCACAACCCGGCCGACATCACCCGGCGCGATCTGCGCCTGGGCGATCACGTGATGGTCTACAAGGCCGGCGACATCATCCCCCGCATCGAGGCGCCCGTCGCACACCTGCGGACGGGTGACGAGAAGCCGATCGACTTCCCCGAGGTCTGCCCGCAGTGCGGCTCGGAGATCGACATGAGCGAGCAGCGCTGGCGGTGCATCCGGGGCCGCGACTGCCGGGTGGTCGCCTCCGTCTCGTACGCTGCCGGGCGCGACCAGCTCGACATCGAAGGACTCGGCGCCACCCGGGTCGTCCAGCTCGTCGACGCCGGCCTCGTCCAGGACTTCGCCGACCTGTTCACCCTGGAGCGGGAGCAGCTCCTGTCGCTGGAGCGGATGGGGGAGACCTCCACCGACAACCTGCTGGCGGCGATCGACGCGGCCAGGGCGCGGCCGCTGTCCCGTGTCTTCTGCGCCCTCGGTGTGCGCGGCACGGGACGCTCCATGTCCCGCCGCATCGCCCGCTACTTCGCCTCCATGGACCGCATCGTCGCCGCGGACGCCGAGGTGCTCCAGCGGGTGGACGGCATAGGCAAGGAGAAGGCGGCCGCCGTCGTCACGGAGCTTGCCGAGCTCGCGCCGCTCATCGCCAGACTCATGGCAGCCGGGGTCAACATGACCGAGCCCGGCGCGACACCCCCGCCGGAGCCGGGAGCCCAGGAAGGCGACGGCGCCGAGGGGCCCGCGTCCACCGGCCTGCCGCTCGACGGCATGACGGTCGTGGTGACCGGTGCCATGACCGGCGTCCTGGAGAAGCTGTCGCGCAATCAGATGAACGAGCTGATCGAGCGGGCCGGCGGCAAGTCCTCGTCCAGCGTCTCGAAGCGCACGAGTCTGCTGGTCGCGGGCGAGAAGGCCGGTTCGAAGCGGGTCAAGGCCGAGGACCTCGGCGTCGAGATCGCCGCACCCGAGGCGTTCGCGACCCTGGTGGAGGCCTATCTCGTCGCGGAGGGATAGAAGGTCAACGGCGAAATGGGCCTTGGAATCTCCGTGAGAATGGTGTTTCCGATTCCTGTATTGCATAGTGAGGGTTCGATCGGACCTCGCAATCAGCGGGTTGTGGACCCGACGGGCGGGTGACGGCCGCGCCGGCGGTCCGGAGGGTGTGGGGGCATGCGTTCTTCACGTGACGGACGGCGGCGCGAACGGCCCGTCCCCGGAGGATGGCGGGCACCCTCCGGTCGCCTTCGCCTTCGCCTTCGCCTTCACCGTCCCGGTGCGGCCCGCGTGCCGGCGGTCGACGGCGGTCCTGTGCTCGTCGTCGACATGGGCGCGGAGCTGACCGAGGTCGCGCTCCTCGCCGACGGTCTGATCGCGGACGCCCGTCAGGCCTACACCGGGCTCACCGATCTGGAACCGGACGCGCTCCCCGCCGGACTCGCCGTCGGCGCCCTCGACATGATCGCGGCCATATGGAGAGAGGACCGGCACGGCGCGGTACGCGCAGCCCTGCGACGCGGTCCGGTGCTGATCGGTGGCGGCGCGCTGCGTAGCGATGTCACCGGCCTGATCGGGCCTCGGCTCGGAGTGACCGTACGCACACGGCCAGGACCCGCGCCGTTCGTCCCGGAACGGCTGAGGTGAACCACCGGACGGGGGCGCACCCGAGCAACGCGCCTCCGTGGCCCCCGCACCCACGGCCGCCAGGGGTCCGGGTGGGCCACGCCGTCACCGCGCTGCTCCTGGCGGTCCTCACTCTGCTGGGCGGCGGGCCCGCCACGTCCCGAACGCCTTCGCCCGCACCGGGCACCGAGGCCCGGGCCACGGCGGCTACGCCTGTTCCTGCGGCCTCCGCCCCGGTCCCCGCCGCGCGACCCCGGCGTGGGAACTCCACCACCACCGCCGGGGACGGTGCCCTCCTCGCGTACGCCGTCGCAGCGGGACCGGCGGTGTCGTACGCCCCCGGTCCCGGGACGGCGTACGCCCTTGATCCCGGCGCCGGGCACCGGCGCGGTCATCCCACCGCGCGGGTCTCCGGCCCCCCGGGGACCGACCCGGCCGTCCCCGGACGGCTCACCGAGGCCGTGCCCCCGCACGCGCCACGGGCAGGCGTCGAACGCCCGTCCGCCCCGCTCCACTTCCCCCCGCCCGGCCACGGCGCACCGCCGACGCCGCCGGCGGCACTCGCCGTGCCCGTCGGCGCCGGGCCGGGGCCGGCCGGAGACGGCCTCTCCCCGCACGGCCGGAACGGGGCCGCACTGCCCGGGGTGCGTGGTCCCCCCGAGGTGACGGCCGGTCAGCCGGCCGTCCACGAGCCCTGTTCCACAGACCTGGCGTCCCGCCCCGTTCGACCTCTCTGAGTCCGGGGCGGCCGACGCCCGCTCGGGAGGATTCCCATGACTCGCGCCACCACGGTGCGGGCGGTTCTGGCTGCCGCCGTACTGCTCGCCTCCGTGTTCATCACCCTGACCATGTCTCCCGCACTCGGCCTGGACCTCCAGGGCGGCACCCGCATGGTGCTGCAGGCCAGGGACTCGGACACCGCCGAGGCGGACCGGGAGAGCACCGATCGCACCATGGAGGTCCTCCGTCAGCGCATCGACTCGCTCGGCGTCGCCGAACCCGTCCTGACCCGGTCGGGAGAGAACCGGATCATCGTCGAACTGCCCGACGTCCAGGACCCGCGCCAGGCCGCCGACGTCATCGGCAGGACGGCCCAGCTCGGATTCCACGCGGTGCGGGGCCCCGGCGATCCAGGCGCCCCCGGTGGTACGGGACGGGACGACGAGCCCAAGGCCGGGCAGCGGGAGAGCGGGCCGACGCTGCCGGACGAACAGGGGAGCCCCCTGGCGCTCGGTCCGGTCCGCCTGTCCGGGGCGGGAGTCGCCGACGCCACCGCCGACTTCGACGCCCAGCAGGGCACGGGCTGGACTGTCGCCCTCGACTTCCACAAGGGCGCGGGTGAGCGGTGGACCCGGCTCACCGGGGACGCCGCTTGCCACCCGGCCGGGGACGAGAGGCGCCGCGTGGCGATCGTCCTCGACGGGAAGGTCATCTCCTCGCCCCAGGTCGATCCGTCGGTCGCCTGCGACGCGGGGCTGCCCTCCGCGTCCACGCGCATCACCGGTTCGTTCAGTGCCGACGAGGCGCGCGATCTCGCCCTGCTCATCAAGGGCGGCGCTCTGCCCGTACCCGTCGAGATCGTCGAACAGCGGACGGTCGGCCCGACGCTCGGCGCCGCCGCCATCGAGGCCAGTGCCGCGGCCGCCCTGATCGGCGCGGCTGCCACGGCGCTCTTCATCACCTTCGTGTACCGGCTCTTCGGCGCCCTGGCGGCCCTCGCCCTCGCGGCGTACGGACTCATCTCCTACGCCGTGCTCGTCGCTCTCGGAGTCACCCTCACCCTGCCGGGGCTCGCCGGGTTCGTCCTGGCCGTCGGGATGGCGGTGGATGCCAACGTCCTCGTCTTCGAGCGGGCCCGCGAGGAGTACGCCGCCAGGCCCGGCCGCTCGCTGCGCTCGGCACTGACCGCCGGCTTCCGCAACGCCTGGAGCGCCGTCGCCGACTCCAACGTCACCACCCTGATCGCCGCCGCGCTCCTGTTCCTCCTCGGCTCGGGACCCGTCAGGGGATTCGGGGTGACACTGGCCATCGGCGTGCTGGTCTCGATGTTCTCCGCCCTCGTCATCGCACGGGCCCTCACCGAGTTCGCGGCCGGTTCCCGGTTCGTCGGCGACTACCGCGAGGTGAACGGCATCGGCCTGCCCGGCCGGATCCGTACCCGGACCGCGGCGCGCGGCCCCCGCCTCTTCCGGTCGCCGGGCCGCTGGCTGACGGCCTCCGTGGTGCTCGTCCTGATCGCCGTGACCGGCATCCTCGTGCGCGGGTTGGACCTCGGGGTGGAGTTCACCGGGGGCCGGCTGGTGGAGTACTCCACCAGCCGGCCCGTCGACGTCGAGACCGCCCGCGACACGATCGCCGCGGCGGGTTTCGAGGACGCCGAGGTCACCACCGCGGGCGGCGGGGACCTCTCCGTGCGGACGGGGGACCTCGACGACGACGGGGAGCACGCCCTGCGATCGGCCCTGGCCGAAGAGGGCGGCGAGACCACCAAGGTGCGCGACGAGCGGATCGGCCCCAGCCTCGGCGACGAACTGCGCCGCAACGCGCTGATCGCGCTGGGCGTCGCCGTGCTCGTGCAACTCGCCTATCTGGCGGTGCGGTTCCGCTGGACGTTCGCCGTCGCGTCCGTCGGGGCGCTGGTGCACGACGCCGTCGTGCTGGTCGGCGCGTTCGCCTGGCTCGGACGTCCGGTGGACGGGATCTTCCTGGCCGCTCTGCTCACGGTCATCGGCTACTCCGTCAACGACTCGGTAGTGGTCTTCGACCGGGTACGGGAGCTGTGGGCGGGCAACCGCCGTTCGCCGGTATCCGAAGTGGCAGGCCGCGCCGTCCTGCAGACCGTGCCCCGCACGGTCAACACCGGGGCGGGTGCCCTGTTCATCCTGGTCGCCCTCGCGGTGCTCGGCGGCGACTCGCTCGAGGACTTCGCGCTCGCGCTGCTCATCGGCATCTGTGTGGGTACGTACTCCTCGGTGCTGACCGCCGTCCCCGGGGCGATTCTGCTGGAACGGAGCAGCAAGGCCCCGCCGCCCGTTGCGAAGCGGCCGGGCGCGAAGCCGGCCCGGCGGGGACGCCGTGACCCCGCCGACAGCGGGGCGCGGGTGTAGCACCGCGTGCGGCCGGGGCCCGCCGGGGCGCCCGGTGCCGGACGGAGGCGATCCGGCACGCCGGGCAGGGCGAATGCGCTCCTGCCCGGCGCGTACGGGCCGCACCGGCGCACGGCTGCGGCACAATCCCGATCACGCCCAGCGATCGGAGTCCGCCGCTCATGCCCGTCGTGCTGCGTGACGCCTGGGCCGCACTCGTCCCCGACATGGACGGCCCGGACGGTCCCCTGCCGCCGCTCCTGCTGGCCCTGACCGTGCTCACCGGGCTCGTCGACGCGTTCAGCTACCTGCTCCTGGGACACGTCTTCGTCGCCAACATGACCGGCAACGTCGTCTTCCTGGGTTTCGCCCTCGCGGGTGCCCCCGGTTTCTCCGTGCTCGCCTCGGCGGTGGCCCTCGTGTCGTTCGTGGCCGGGGCCTGGTCCGGCGGGATCGCGGTGCACCGGGCCCGCGCGGACCGGGGCCGACGGCTGCGGAACGCACTCCTCGTCGAGACGGTCTGTCTGGCCGCCGCCCTCGTCGTCTCCCTCGCCTCGGGCGGCCCCTACACCGGGGGCGCCCGCTTCGCGCTCATCGCGCTGCTCGGTCTCGGCCTCGGTGTGCAGAACGCCGCCGTCCGGGCCATGGCCGTCCCCGACTTCACGACCACGGTGCTGACCCGGACCCTCACCGGCACCGTCGCCGACAGTCGGTTCGCCAAGGGGCCGGGAAGCAGAGTGGGCCGACGGGGACTCTCGCCCGCGGCCATGCTGGCCGGCGCCGTGGCGGGAGGCACCGCCGTGCTCGGCGGCCCACGCGAACTGCCCCTGCTGGCCGCCGTGCTGATCCTGCTGGGGGTCGTCGCCGTCACGGTGCTGCTCGGCCGCGGCGACGCTCCGTGGACGCGGCCGGACGCCACCACCTGACGGCCCCCTCCGCGGGCCGCTCCACCGTGCCCGTCGGCCACCGGGCGGGGGCGCCGTCCGTGTCGGGCGCGACAGCGGACGTCCGGGACCGTAACGTCACGGGCACCGCCGTCCGTGCCGCACCCCGAGGAGCCCCCTGTGCCCACCGAACCGCTGTCCGCGCGCGACGTCGAGGCCGGACTGGGCGAACTGCCCGGCTGGCGGCTGGAGGGTGACCGGATCACCCGTACCTACCGGCTGCCCTCCCACTTCGCCGCCGCCGCGCTGACCGTCCACATCGCCCGGATCCAGGACGAGCTCAATCACCACGCGGACCTGACGCTGGGCTACGACACCGTGGCCCTCTCCGTGCACACGCACGACGCGGGTGGTGCCGTGACGAAGAAGGACCTCGGACTCGCCGCCCGGATCGAGGCCGCCGCCCCCGCGCACGGTGCGGAATAGGACCGCGGGAACGCGACGGCGCCCCCACCGCGCGTACGGAGGTGGGGGCGCCGTCGGACGGGACAGGCGCGGATCAGGCGCCGGCGCTGAAGTCGGCCGGGTCGGGGCCGAGGCGCTTGCCCTCGTCGAGAGCGGCGAAGGCGGCGAGGTCGTCGGCGTCCAGCTCGAAGTCGAAGACGTCGATGTTCTCCGCGATCCGCGACGGCGTCACGGACTTCGGGATCACCACGTGGCCGGTCTGCAGGTGCCAGCGGAGCACTGCCTGGGCGGGGGTCCTGCCGTGCTTGTGCGCGACGGCGGCCACCGTCGGGACCTCCAGGAGGCCCCTGCCCGAGCCCAGCGGTGACCAGGCCTCGGTGACGATGCCGTGCCGGGCGTGGAAGGCGCGCACATCGGCCTGCTGGAGCTGCGGGTGCAGCTCGATCTGGTTGAGCGCGGGGACGACGGACGTCTCTCCCATCAGACGCTCCAGGTGCTCCGGGTGGAAGTTCGACACCCCGATGGACTTCGCGCGGCCGTCGGCGAGGATCCGCTCGAAGGCCTTGTACGTGTCGACGTAGGCGTCCTTGGCCGGCAGGGGCCAGTGGATGAGGTAGAGGTCGACGTAGTCCAGACCGAGCTTGTCCAGCGACGCGTCGAACGCGCGCAGGGTCGAGTCGTGACCCTGCTCGCTGTTCCACAGCTTCGTGGTGACGAAGAGCTCCTCGCGGGGCACTCCGGCGCCGGCGAGGGCCTTTCCGGTGCCCGTCTCGTTCCCGTAGATCGCGGCGGTGTCGATGCTCCGGTACCCGGCCTCCAGGGCCGTGGTCACGGCCGCCGTGGCCTCGTCGTCCGGCACCTGCCAGACACCGAAGCCGAGCTGCGGCATCTCGAGGCCGTTGTTGAGGGTGATGGTGGGGACCTGGCTCACGAGCAGTCGATCCTAACGTTGTGGGGTTGGTACTCCCCGGGACAACGATCGGGGAGCCCCGTGCATTCCCGTCCGCGCAAGTCGGCTGAAACCGGCCGGCCGGACCTGACATGACGTCAGCCCCCGGGGCCGCGGGACTCAGCGGTACAGGGCGTCGACCTCCGCCGAGTACGCCGTCTCGATGGCCTTCCGCTTCAGCTTCAGCGACGGTGTCAGCAGCCCGTGCTCCTCGGTGAACTGGTGCGCCAGTATGCGGAACGTGCGGATCGACTCGGCCTGGGACACGGCGGTGTTCGCGGCGACCACCGCCCGGCGCACCTCCATCTCCAGATCGGGGTCACGCACCAGTTCGGCCGCTCGCATCGGCGTACGGCCCTGCATGGCGAGCCAGTGCTCCACAGCCTCCGTGTCCACGGTCACCAGAGCCGCGATGTAGGGCCGGTCGTTCCCGACGACGATGCACTGGGCGACCAGCGGGTGGGCGCGGACCCGCTCCTCCAGGCCGGCCGGGGCGACGCTCTTGCCACCGGAGGTCACGAGGATCTCCTTCTTGCGCCCGGTGATGGTCAGATAGCCGTCCTCGTCGAGCGACCCCAGGTCGCCGGTGGCCAGCCAGCCGTCGTTCAGCACCGCGTCGGTGGACTTGGGGTCGCCGAGGTAACCGGAGAACACGTTCGCCCCGTGCACCCACACCTCGCCGTCCCGGGCGATGTGCACGGTGGAACCGGGGATCGGCTGGCCCACGGTGCCGTAGCGGGTGCGTTCGGGGGGATTGGCGGTGGCCGCGGCGGTCGTCTCGGTGAGTCCGTAGCCCTCGAAGACGCTCACGCCCGCTCCCGCGAAGAACAGCCCGAGCCGTCTGTCCATCCCGGATCCGCCGGACATCGCGTGCCGCACCCGGCCGCCCATCGCCTCGCGGACCTTGCGGTAGACGACCTTGTCGAAGAACTGGTGCTGCATCCGGAGTCCCGCGGACGGCCCGGGGCCGGTCCCGAAGGCGCGCTCCTCCAGCGTCTCCGCGTACTTCACCGCGATGTCCACGGCCTTGTCGAAGGCGCCGGCCCGGCCCTCGGACTCCGCCTTGCGCCGGGCACCGTTGAAGACCTTCTCGAAGATGTACGGCACGGCGAGGATGAAGGTGGGCCGGAAGGTCACCAGGTCCGGCATGAGCGCCTTCGCCGACAGCTCCGGCTGGTGTCCCAGCTTCACCCGCCCCCGCAGCGCGGCGATCTCCACCATGCGGCCGAAGACGTGGGCCAGCGGCAGGAAGAGCAGCGTGGCCGCCTCCTCCCCGGGCTTCGAGAGGAACACCGGGTGCCAGCGCGAGACCATGGTGTCGGCCTCGAACATGAAGTTGGCGTGGGTGATCACGCAGCCCTTGGGGCGTCCCGTCGTGCCCGAGGTGTAGATCACGGTGGCCACCGACTCGGGGGTCACCGCACGGCGGTGCCGGTGCACCACCTCGTCGTCCACCAGGGTCCCGGCCTCGCGGAGCTCCGTCACCGCGTCGGCGTCCAGCTGCCAGAGCCGCAGGAGGTTCGGCAGCCGGTCGATGACCGAGCCGATGGTCATGGCGTGGTCCTCGTGTTCGACCATGATGGCCACGACCTCCGCGTCGTGGAGCATCCAGAGCACCTGCTCGGCCGACGACGTCGGGTAGACCGGCACCGACTGGGCACCCACGGTCCAGATCGCGAAGTCGAACAGGGTCCACTCGTAGCGCGTACGCGACATGATCGCGACCCGGTCTCCGAACCGGATGCCCTGGGCGATCAGCCCCTTCGCGAGGGCGAGCACCTCGTCGCGGAACGCGGCGGCGGACACGTCGTGCCAGTGCCCCTCCGCGTCCTTGCGGCCGAGGGCCGTCCGCTGGGGGGCCTCCTCCGCGAAGTCGAAGACGGTATCGGCAAGACCGCCGACTAGAGGGGCGGCGGCCATGGGGGGGACGGTGAACTCGCGCAATGACCTGCTCCTTGTGGCGCTCCGCACGGCGCCGCGACGCTACCTCACGGAGCGGGACCACGGGAGGGTCCGAAGTCCCCTGAAATCGTGGCATCCGGCCAGACCGACCGCGTAAATCGGGCCAGATGGGCCGGGCTCGGGCGGACATCCGCGCGAGCGGTAAGTGACTCGGGCGGGAATCTCCACCGAATCCGTACGCGGCACTTACGCCGGTCCGGAGTGCCGGGGGAGGTCCGGACCCCGGTGCAGCCGGTCGCCACTGGCCAGGATCGCGGCCGCGAGGGCGTCGGCCGCTCCCTGCGCGGCGCCGCCGCGCCGCCCGTGCAGCAGCACGAAATCCACATCTCCGAGCTCCGGCAGCCCCGCCCTCGCGGGCACGGGCACGAGCCCGGGGGGAATGAGCCCCCGGGTGTGCGCCATGACCCCCAGGCCCGCGCGCGCGGCCGCGACGAGCGCGCTCAGACTCGCACTCGTGCACGCGAACCGCCAGGACCTGCCGTGCTCCTCCAGCACTTCGAGGGCGCGGGCCCGGGTGATGCCCGGCGGCGGGAAGGCGATCAGCGGCACCGGGCGGTCGGGGTCGACGCGCAGGTGCGGGGCGCCGATCCAGGCGAGGGTGTCGTGCCAGACGAGCTCGCCGTGCGTGTCGCCGGCGCGGCGCTTGGCGAGGACCAGGTCGAGCCGGCCCGCCGCGAGCTGCCGGTGCAGCGTCCCGGACAGCTCCACCGTCAGTTCCAGCTCCACGTCGGGGTGCTCCCGGCGGAAGGACTCCAGGATCTCCGGCAGCCGCGTGAGCACGAAGTCCTCGGACGCGCCGAAGCGCAGCCGCCCGCGCAGCCGGGTCCCGGTGAAGAACGCCGCCGCCCGCTCGTTGGCCTGCAGGATCGTCCGCGCGAAACCCAGCATGGCCTCGCCGTCCTCCGTCAGATCGACGCGGTGCGTGTCCCGGTCGAAGAGCCGGCGCCCGGTCTCCGACTCCAGACGGCGCACGTGCTGGCTCACCGTGGACTGCCGCACGCCGAGTCTGCGGGCCGCCCGGGTGAAGCTCAGGGTCTGCGCGACGGCGAGGAACGTGCGGAGCTGGACGGGGTCGTACATGGTGGCGAGGCTATCGCGATCCGTGATGACAGTCAGTTCGGTATGCCGGATTCCCGATTTCCCGGATGAGGAGCAGGATGGGGAGGCCACGATTCCACCGAGAGAGCACGGAGCACATGAGCCGCCGCACCAGCCGCCGCATCCCCTCGCCGCCGAGCTGGCTGCCGGTCGACCCGTACATACTGGCGCTGATCGGCACGGTGGCTCTCGCGGCCCTGCTGCCCGCCTCGGGGACGGGTGCGGACGTGGCGGGCGGGGCGTCGACCGGGGCGGTCGCCCTGCTCTTCTTCCTCTACGGGGCACGCCTCTCGACCGCGGAGGCGCTCGACGGGCTGAAGCACTGGCGGCTCCACCTCACCGTCCTGGCCTGCACCTTCGTGGTGTTCCCGCTGCTCGGGCTCGCCGGCGAGGGTCTCGTGCCGTACGTCCTGACCCCGCAGCTCCAGGACGGCTTCCTCTTCCTGTGCCTGGTGCCCTCGACCATCCAGTCGTCGATCGCCTTCACCTCGATGGCCCGCGGCAACGTGCCGGCCGCCATCTGCGCGGGCTCGTTCTCCAGCCTGGCCGGGATCGTGCTGACGCCATTGCTGGCAGCGGCGCTGCTCAGCGGCGGCGGGGGAGGTTTCTCCCTGGACGCGCTGGTGAAGATCGTCCTCCAGCTCCTGGTGCCCTTCGTCGCCGGGCAGGTGCTGCGCCGCTGGATCGGGGGCTTCCTCGCCCGGCACCGCAAGGTCCTCGGCCTCGTCGACCGCGGCTCGATCCTGCTCGTCGTCTACACCGCGTTCAGCGAGGGCATGGTCGCCGGAATCTGGCACCAGGTCACCCCGCTGCGGCTCGGCGGGCTCCTCGCGGCGGAGGCCGTCCTGCTGGCCCTGATGCTCACGATCAGCGGGCGGGGGGCGAAACGGCTCGGCTTCGGGCGCGAGGACGCCATCGCCATCCAGTTCGCCGGATCGAAGAAGAGCCTCGCCGCGGGCCTGCCGATGGCCAGCGTCCTGTTCGGCGCGCACGCGAGCCTCGCCGTGCTGCCGCTGATGCTCTTCCACCAGATGCAGCTCATGGTCTGCGCGGTCATCGCGAAGCGCCGCTCACGCGATCCGCTCCCGGGTGACGACACGGTGGCGCGGCAACCCGTCCCGGTGGGCTGAGGCCGGCAGGAGAGGGACCGGCCGGCGCAGGGGGCGCTCCCCGCCGGCCGGACCCCTGCCCCGTGAGGCGGGCGGGTCGTCAGCCCTGGGCCACCGACGCCTCGAGGGCGATGCGATGGTCCCCCGCGTACACGTTCATGGACCGGCCCCGCAGGAAACCGACCAGGGTCAGTCCGCTCTCGGCCGCGAGATCCACGGCCAGCGACGACGGCGCCGAGACCGCCACGAGCATCGGGATCCCGGCCATCACCGCCTTCTGCGCCAGTTCGAAGGAGGCGCGCCCCGACACCAGCAGGATCGCCTGCGAGAGCGGCAGCCGGTCGTCCGTGAGGGCGCGCCCCACCAGCTTGTCGACCGCGTTGTGCCGGCCGACGTCCTCGCGGATGTCCAGCAGTTCGCCCTCCGTCGAGAACAGCGCCGCCGCGTGCAGGCCCCCGGTCCGGTCGAACACCCGCTGCGCCTCGCGCAGCCGGTCGGGGAGAGCGGAGAGCAGTTCGGGTGTCACCCGGACCGGGGGAGTGTCGGAGACGGGATGGCGGGTCGTGGTGCGGACCGCGTCGAGGCTGGCCTTGCCGCACAGGCCGCAGGACGACGTGGTGTACACGTTGCGCTCCAGCGTGATGTCGGGGACCGCGACGCCCGGAGCGAGCTTCACGTCCACCACGTTGTACGTGTTCACACCGTCGGCCGTCGCCCCGGCGCAGTACACGATCGACTGCACCTCGGAGCCCTCACCGATCACGCCCTCGCTCACCAGGAAGCCCGCCGCGAGGGCGAAGTCGTCGCCCGGGGTGCGCATCGTGATGGCGAGAGGCTTGCCGTTCAGCCGGATCTCCAGGGGCTCCTCGGCGACGAGGGTGTCGGGACGGGTCGTGACCGCCCCGTCCCGGATGCGGATGATGCGGCGCCGCTCGGTGACCCGTCCCATAGCCGTCAATCCCGATTCTGTACGTGTTGGAAGCCGAACCGGCCCTTGATACAGAGGTTGCCATGCGTCACCGGGTTGTCGTGCGGCGAGGTGACCTTGACGATCTCGTTGTCCTGCACATGAAGGGTCACGTTGCAGCCCACACCGCAGTACGCGCAGACCGTCGTGGTCTGTGTCTGCGCGGGCTCGTCCCACGTTCCCGCCGCCCGCATGCCGAACTCCGTGCTGAAGGAGAGAGCGCCCGTGGGGCACACCTCGATGCAGTTCCCGCAGAAGACGCAGGCGGAGTCGGGGAGCGCGGCGTCGTGCTCGGTGGAGATGCGGGCGTCGAAACCACGGCCGGAGACGGCGATGGCGAAGGTGTTCTGCCACTGCTCACCACAGGCGTCGACGCACTTGTAGCAGAGGATGCACTTGTCGTAGTCGCGGACGTACAGATCGTTGTCGATCTTCGGCTGCTCGTCCACCCGTGCGGCGTCCTCGCCGAAACGGTCGGGCTTCGCCTCGTACTCCTTGATCCACTCGGCGGCCCGAGGGGTCGTCGAGAGGTCTGTCGAGGAGGCCAGCAGCTCCAGGACCACCTTGCGGCTGTGCTTCGCCCGCTCGGTGTCCGTGCGGACCGTCATGCCCGGCTCGGCCCGCCGGGAGCAGGCGGGGGCGAGCGTGCGGGCACCCTCCACCTCGACCACGCACACCCGGCACGCGTTCTTCGGCGTGAGCGTGTCCCCCTGGCACAGGGTCGGGACGTCGGTGCCGGCCGACCGGCAGGCGTCCAGGATCGTCGAGCCCTCCGGGACCCTGGTCTCCTCGCCGTCCAGCGTGAACGAGACGAGCCGGCGCGGCGGCTGGAGCGGGACAGCGGTCACTTGTAGACCCCCAGACGGTCGATGGCGGATTCCACGGCGTTCCACGCGGTCTGGCCCAGACCGCAGATCGAGGCGTCCCGCATGGCCTGCCCCACCTCCCGCATGAGCGCGATGTCCTCGGCGGCGGCCGCGCCCGTCCGGTCGACGATCCGGTGCAGGGCCTCCTCCTGCCGCACCGTGCCCACCCGGCAGGGCACGCACTGGCCGCACGACTCGTCGCGGAAGAACTCCGCGATGCGCAGGAGCACGCGGGGGAGTTCCACCGTGTCGTCCAGGACCAGGACGACACCCGAGCCGAGGGTCGTCCCCGCGGCGCGCGTCCCCTCGAAGGTGAGCGGGACGTCCAGTTCGTCGGGGCGTACGAAGCCGCCCGCCGCGCCGCCGAGCAGCACGGCCCGCAGGCGCTCGGGCGGCCCCGCGAGGTCGAGCAGGTCCTTGAGGTCCGCGCCGAAGGGCAGCTCGTAGACGCCGGGACGGGCCACCTGGCCCGAGACGCAGAACAGCTTGGTGCCGGTGGACGTCTCCGTCCCCGTCGCCGCGTAGGCGGCGGCCCCGTGCTCCAGGATCGGCAGCACGTTCACGAGCGTCTCGACGTTGTTGACCGCGGTCGGTTTGCCGAAGAGCCCCTTCTCCACGGGGAAGGGCGGTTTGGAGCGCGGCTCACCGCGCTGCCCCTCGATCGAGTTGAAGATCGCGGTCTCCTCGCCGCAGATGTAGGCCCCCGCGCCCCGCCTGATCTCGATGTCGAATGCGTAGCCCTGCCCGAGGACGTCGGGGCCGAGCAGCCCCCTGGCGCGCGCCCGGGTGATCGCGTTGTCGAGCCGCTCGTGCGCGCGGGGGTACTCGCCGCGCAGATACACGAAGCCCCGCTGGGCGCCGATGGCGTATCCGGCGATCGTCATGGCCTCGATCAGGGCGAACGGGTCGCCCTCCATCAGCACCCGGTCCTTGAAGGTGCCGGGCTCGCTCTCGTCCGCGTTGCAGACCAGGTAGTGCGGGCCGTCCGCCTGCTGGGCGGTGGCCTGCCACTTGCGTCCGGTCGGGAACGCGGCGCCGCCCCGGCCGACGAGCCCGGCGTCGAGGACCTCTCGGATCACTCCGGCGGGACCGAGCGCGAAGGCACGGCGCAGGGCGGAGTAGCCCCCGGTGGCGCGGTAGTCGTCCAGGGACTCGGGGTCCACGGTGCCGATACGCCGCAGGAGGACGAGGGCGGGATCCCCGGCCTGCGGAACCGCCGCCGCGGCGGCCGGCTCCGCGGGTGCCTCCCGGGGGGAGCGTGCCGCGGCGGCCAGGGCGGGCGCGGTGGCGGGGGCGACGACGGCGCTGTGGCGAAGGGTCTCACCGGAGGCCGGGCCTTCCGTGCCGTCGGCTCCCGCGCCGGACGGCTCGGCGCCGGCCTGGAGCAGCAGCGCCGCCGGCGCCCGTTCGCACAGCCCCAGACAGGGGCTCTCCTGCCAGACCGCACCCTCGGCCGGGGTGCCCGGCGGGCCCAGCCGGTCGGTGAGGTCCGCGCACACGGCCGCCGAACCGCGGGCCGCGCAGGCCAGGTCCGTGCAGACGTGGAGCACCTTCGCCGGGCGGGGGCGTACGGAGAACATGGCGTAGAACGTCGCCACGCCGTACGCCTCGGCCGGCGGGACGGTCAGCCGCCGGCAGATGTAGTTCAGCGCGCCCTCGCTGATCCAGCCCACCCGGTCGTTCACCGTGTGCAGCGCGGGGAGCAGCTGGTCGCGGCGGTCCTTGGCCGCCCAGGCGCCGCCCCTGGCCCAGCGCAGGTCCTCGTCCGTGCGCTCGGCGCCGCCCTCCCAGCCGGACGGCGGCGCCCCCAACAGGGCGTCCACCGCCTCGCGTTCGGCATCGGAGGGGGCGGCGTCGGTGTACCTCAGGTCCATGCGGGCACCAGCTTCTCTATCCGGACTGCGGAGGCCTTGAACTCGGCGGTGCCCGCGATCGGGCAGTTCGCCTCGATGGTCAGCTGGTTCGTGTCCACCTCGTCGGGGAAGTGCATCGTCATGAACGCCAGGCCGGGGCGCAGCGCGGGGTCGATCCAGACGGGGGCGGTGACGCTGCCCCGCCGGGACGAGACCCGTACCTCCTCGCCACGCTCGACGCCGTAGGTCTCCGCGTCCTCCGGGCAGAGCTCGATGTACTCGCCACGGCGCAGCGGAGAGGCATAACTCCCGCTCTGCACACCCGTGTTGTACGAGTCGAGGCGCCGTCCCGTGGTCAGCCGCAGCGGGTAGGCCTCGTCGGTGAGGTCGACCGGCGGGTCGTGCTGCACCAGGCCGAACGGGGCGGCCGGGCCGCGCCGCTCCGGATCGGTCTCCCAGAGCCTCGCGTGCAGGAAGCCCGAGGGCAGCTTCTCCGTGTCCGGGCAGGGCCACTGGAGTCCCTGGTGCTCGGCCAGCCGCTCGTACGTCATCCCGAAGTGGTCGGGGGACAGGGAGCGCAGCTCGTTCCAGACGGTCTCGGCGTCCTCGAACTTCCAGTCGTGGCCCAGGCGTCCGGCCATCGCGCAGATGATGTCGATGTCCTCGCGGGCCTCGCCCGGCGGGGTGAGCGCGGCGCGGACCCGCTGCACCCGGCGCTCGCTGTTCGTGGTGGTCCCGTCGGTCTCGGCCCAGGCGGCCGTGGCCGGCAGGACGACGTCGGCCAGTTCGGCGGTCTTCGTCAGGAAGATGTCCTGCACCACCAGGTGGTCCAGAGCCCGCAGCCGGCGCACCGCCTGGTCGCTGTCGGCCTCCGACTGGGCGGGGTTCTCCCCGATGCAGTACACCGCCCGCAGCTCGCCGGTCTCCATCGCCTCGAACATCTCGGTCAGCGTCTTGCCGTACCTGGGCTGGATGACGGTGTCCCAGGACAGCTCGAACTTCCGCCGTACGGGTGGGTCGAGGATGTCCTGGAAGCCGGGCAGCCGGTTGGGGATGGCCCCCATGTCGCCGCCGCCCTGCACGTTGTTCTGTCCGCGCAGGGGCTGGACCCCGGAGCCGTAGCGTCCGACGTGCCCGGTGAGCAGGCTGAGATTGATCAGCGCGCGGACGTTGTCGGTGCCGTTGTGGTGCTCCGTGATGCCCAGGGTCCAGCAGAGCTGGGCGCGTTCGGCGGTGGCGTAGGCGTGGGCCAGGTCCCGGATCGCCTCGGCCGGGACCCCGGTGACCTTCTCGGCGGCGCTCAGGGTCCAGGGCTCGACGAGGGCCGCGTACTCCTCGAATCCGCTCGTCGCGCGGTCCACGAAGGCACGGTTCACCAGCCCGGCGTGGATGATCTCGCGGCCGATTGCGTGCGCGAGCGGTATGTCGGTGCCGACGTCGAGTCCGAGCCAGCTCTCCGCCCATTCGGCGGTCGAGGTGCGGCGCGGGTCGACGGCGTGCATCCGGGCGCCGTTGCGGATGCCCTTGAGCACGTGCTGGAAGAAGATCGGGTGTGCGAAGCGGGCGTTGGAGCCCCACATCACGATCAGGTCGGTGTGCTCCACCTCCTCGTAGGACGAGGTGCCGCCGCCGGATCCGAAGGCGGCGGAGAGACCGGCGACGCTCGGCGCGTGACACGTCCGGTTGCACGAGTCCACGTTGTTCGTGCCCATCACGACCCGGGTGAACTTCTGCGCCACGTAGTTCATCTCGTTGGTGGCGCGCGCGCAGGACAGCATCGCGAAGGCGTCGGGCCCGTGACCCTCCCGGGTGCGCCGGAAGCCCTCGGCCGCCCTGGTCAGAGCCTCGTCCCAGCTCGCGCGGCGCAGCACCCCGTCGTCGGAGCGGACGAGGGGGTGGGTGAGGCGTTCGTACGTCTTCGGCTGCCGGCCCGCGCGCTTCCCGCCGGGTTTCCTGCCGCCTGTGCGTTCGCTGGTCATGGTGCGCTCCCTGCTGGGGCCGAGGAGGTGGTGGCGAGGAGATCCGCGAGCGCGTGCACGGCGCGCAGCGTCGGTACGGGCGTGCCGGCCAGATCGGCCAGCTCGACGACGGCCGCGAGCAGCACGTCGAGTTCGAGGGGTTTGCCCTTCTCCAGGTCCTGGAGGGTGGAGGTCTTGTGGTCGCCGACGCGCTCGGCACCCGCGATGCGCCGCTCCACGGAGATCTCGGGCCGGCAGCCGACGGCCGCGGCGACGTCGAGGGTCTCGCGCATCATCGACTCCACGAGAGCGCGGGTGTCCGGATGGCGGCAGATCTGGCCCATGGTGGCGCGGGCCAGCGCGCTGATGGGGTTGAAGGAGATGTTGCCGAGCAGTTTGATCCAGATGTCCTTGCGCAGATCGGACTCCACGGGGCACTTCAGCCCGCCCGCGACCATGGCCTCGCTGAAGTCCAGACAGCGGCTCGACACCGTCAGGTCCGGCTCGCCGATGGAGAACCGGGTGCCTTCGAGGTGGCGCACGACGCCGGGTGCCTCGATCTCGGTGGCGGCGTAGACCACGCATCCGATGGCGCGTTCGGGCGGGAGGGTGGCACTGACCGAGCCGGCCGGGTCGACGCTGTCGAGCCGGCGCCCGGTGTAAGGGCCCGTCAGGCCGTGGAAGTACCACCAGGGGATGCCGTTCTGAGCGGCGATCACCGCTGTGTTCTCGTGCATCAGCGGGTGGACCAGGGGGCCCGACGCGGCGTACGAGTTGGCCTTCAGGCCCAGGAACACGTAGTCGACCGGACCGACGTCCGTCGGGTCGTCGGTCGCGGCGGGACGTGCGGTGAAGTCACCGCGGGGGCTGAGCACGCGCACGCCGTCGCGGCGCATCGCCGCCAGGTGCGGGCCCCGGGCGATGAGGTGGACCTCGGCGCCTGCGCGGTGGAGCGCGGCCCCGACATAGGCACCGATGGCTCCGGCACCGACAACTGCGACTTTCACGGGGCTCTCCGTTCGGTGAGAGGACCGAGCGAGGGTGTCAAGTCGACAGAATATTGTCTACAGTATGCCGTCGGAGGCGGTCAATACTCGTGACAGCGAGTGCCTTCTCCGTCCGCGTTTCCGGCATGCCGACGGTGTGTCGGCGCGGGTTCCCGGTGGGCTGTTCGAGACGCTCCAACCCCGGGCCCTTAATCCTGTGGGATCACGTGCCCCTGTACCGATCGGTAGCAACCAAGACTGGACAGTTCCTGCCAGACGTAGCGAGGGGAACCCGTACATGACCGGCTCACGTGTCTTGGCGCTCGGCCACTACCAGCCCGCCAAGGTCCTCACCAACCAGGACCTCGCGGCGATGGTCGACACCAGCGACGAGTGGATCACCAGCCGTGTCGGCATCAGGACCCGTCACGTGGGCGGCCCGGACGAACCCGTGGACGAGCTGGCCGCACACGCGGCCGCCAAGGCGCTGGCGGCCGCGGGACTGCAGCCGGCGGACATCGACATGGTCCTCGTCGCCACCTCCACCGCGATCGACCGCTCGCCGAGCATGTCCGCCCGGGTCGCGGCGCGGCTGGGCCTGGGATCGCCCGCGGTGATGGACATCAACGTGGTCTGCTCCGGTTTCACCCACGCGCTCGCCACCGCCGACCACGCGATCCGGGCCGGTGCCGCCGAACGCGTGCTCGTCATCGGCGCGGACAAGATGGGTGACATCGTCGACTGGACCGACCGCTCCACCTGCGTGCTGATGGGCGACGGCGCGGGTGCCGCCGTCGTGACCGCGGACCCGGGCGCCGGCGACCGGCCCGGAATCGGGCCCGTCCTGTGGGGTTCGGTGCCCGGTATGGGCAACGCCGTGCGGATCGAGGGCACGCCCCCGCGGTTCGCCCAGGAAGGCCAGTCCGTCTACCGGTGGGCGACCACGCAACTGCCCCCGATCGCCCGCAAGGTCTGCGAGCGCGCCGGTGTCACTCCCGAGGAACTCGCCGCCGTGGTGCTGCACCAGGCGAACCTGAGGATCATCGAACCCGTCGCCAGGAAGATCGGCGCCGTCAACGCCGTGATCGCCAAGGACGTCGTGGATTCGGGCAACACCTCCGCGGCCTCGATCCCGATGGCGCTGTCCAAGCTGGTGGAGCGGGGAGAGGTGGAGAGCGGGGCGCCGGTCCTGCTGTTCGGGTTCGGCGGCAACCTCTCGTACGCGGGTCAGGTGATCCGCTGCCCGTGATCCCCCCGCGGGTGATCCGCTGCCCGTGATCCCCCCGCGGGCGATCCGCTGCCCGTGATCACCCCACGGAGGCATTGTGCTCGGTAGACTGTAGACGATAAGCAATGGCTGCCCGGGCGCCCGGAGGGGGACCGCGATGTTGTCCGCAGGACTGCCGCAAGGAACGGTGCCGAGGCTGGAACGGCCCGGACCACTGCGCGAGCGCGTCTACGAGGCGCTCCTCGAGCTGATCACCACGCGGGCCCTCAGGCCCGGCCAGCACCTCGTGGAGAGTGAACTGGCCGGGCACCTGGGCGTATCGCGGCAGCCCGTGCGCGAGGCGCTGCAGCGGCTCAACACCGAGGGCTGGGTCGATCTGCGCCCCGCGCAGGGGGCGTTCGTCCACGAGCCCACCGAGGAGGAGGCCGACCAGCTCCTCTCGGTGCGCACGCTGCTGGAGGCCGAGGCCGCCAGGCTCGCCGCCGCCCACTCCGGCCGGCCCGGCATCGAGGCCCTGGAGGAGCTCTGCTCCCAGGGTGAGCGCGCCGTCGCCGCCGACGACGTGGACCTCGCCGTCGCCACGAACGCCGCGTTCCACGCGAAGGTCATGGAACTGGCGGGCAACGTCGTCCTGTCCGAACTCGCGGCGCAGGTGGACCGGCGGGTCCGCTGGTACTACACGCCGGTGGCCCGCCAGCGTGGTACCCAGTCCTGGATCGAGCACCGCGCTCTCATCGCCGCGATCGCCGACCGGGACGAACAGCGGGCCACCGAGGTCATGCGGGCCCACACCGAACACACCCGTCAGACCTACCACCGCCGCGAGCAGGCCTGACCGCCAGGGGTACCTCACATCGACGAAGGCCGGGGCCGGAGCCCCGGCCTTCGTCGCGTTTCCGGCCGCCCGCGTCCCGGGCCGCCGAAAGGCCCGTTCACGTGCGCCGCCCCTTCTCGGCCGCATCTTTGTCCTGAGTGTGGAGAAAGTTGGAGCGGATTCGTGCGCAACTTCTTCCCACTCGGGTAAACCGCTGCTACGTTCCCCTCGAAAGCCCGACGGACTGGCCGATGTGGCGGGGAGGGACGCGTGAGACGTATGACGGCACGACCCGCGAACACGCACCAGGCACGGCTGCTCCGGCTGTTGCGGGACGGGGGGCCCAACTCCCGCGCACAGCTGGGTGACCAGGTCGACCTCTCGCGGTCCAAGCTCGCCGTCGAGGTGGACCGGCTCCTGGAGACCGGGCTCGTCGTCGCCGACGGACTCGCCGCCTCGCGCGGCGGACGCCGTTCCCACAACATCAGGCTCGCCCCCGAACTGCGCTTCCTCGGGGTCGACATCGGCGCGACGTCCGTGGACGTCGCCGTCACCAACGCTGAGCTGGAGGTCCTCGGACACCTCAACCACCCGATGGACGTACGCGAGGGACCCGTCGCCATCTTCGAGCAGGTGCTGTCCATGGCGGCCAAGCTGCGGGCCTCCGGGCTCGCCGAAGGGTTCGACGGCGCGGGCATCGGAGTACCGGGACCGGTCCGCTTCCCCGAGGGTGTGCCGGTCGCACCCCCGATCATGCCGGGCTGGGACGGTTTCCCGGTCCGCGAGGCGCTCAGTCAGGAGCTCGGCTGCCCCGTCATGGTCGACAACGATGTGAACCTGATGGCGATGGGCGAGCAGCACGCGGGCGTGGCCCGCTCCGTCGGCGACTTCCTGTGCATCAAGATCGGCACGGGTATCGGCTGCGGCATCGTCGTGGGCGGCGAGGTCTACCGCGGTACGACGGGCAGTGCCGGGGACATCGGGCACATCCAGGTGGAACCCGACGGGCGCGCCTGCGCCTGCGGCAACCGCGGCTGTCTGGAAGCCCACTTCAGCGGCGCGGCCCTGGCCCGCGACGCCGAGGACGCCGCCCGAGCCGGTCTGTCCGCCGAACTGGCGGCCCGACTGGACTCGGCCGGCAGGCTCACGGCCGTCGACGTGGCGGCCGCCGCGGCGGCGGGTGACCCCACCGCCCTCGACCTGATCCGCGAGGGCGGCAACCGGGTCGGCCAGGTCATCGCGGGACTCGTCAGCTTCTTCAACCCGGGCCTCGTCGTGATCGGCGGCGGGGTGACCGGCCTCGGCCACAACCTCCTGGCCAGCGTCCGCACCCAGGTCTACCGGCAGTCCCTGCCGCTGGCCACCGGCAACCTCCCCATCGTCCTCGGTGAACTGGGGCCCGTCGCCGGGGTGACCGGCGCGGCCAGGCTCATCAGCGACCACCTGTTCTCACCGGCCTGATGCCGGAACCGGTGCGCCGGACGGCAGTCGACCGGCATCCACCGCGGTGAGCGGCCCCGACCGTCCGTACGACCCGGCCGCCCGGCACGCAGTACCACGCACGGCAAGCACGACTGGTATCACCCGCACCGTCCGCACCACGCACGGCAAGCACGACCGGTATCACCCGCACCGTCCGCACCACGCGCGGCAAGCACCACCCGCACCTCGCACGGCAGCACGGCACGCACCACACAGCTACTCCCGTCAGCAGTACGGCACCGCCGGCACTGCGCCCCTGCCCGCTCACCGGCCCTCCCCGGGCGCTCGGCTCGTCCGAGCAGGGGAGACCCCATTCGCCGAGGGGAATCGTCATGGCACCAGAACCACCCCTGCTCACCATGTCCGGCATCACCAAGTCGTTCCCCGGAGTCCGCGCCCTCGACGGCGTCGACCTCGAGGTCCAGGCCGGCGAAGTCCACTGCCTCCTCGGCCAGAACGGTGCCGGAAAGTCCACCCTGATCAAGGTGCTGGCCGGGGCCCACCAGCCCGACGACGGCGCCATCACCTGGAGCGGTGAACCGGTCCAGCTCTCCTCGCCGATCACCGCGATGCGCCTGGGCATCGCCACCATCTACCAGGAACTCGACCTGGTCGAGGGGCTGTCGGTCGCCGAGAACGTCTTCCTCGGCCACGAGCCCACCAGCGCCGGCTTCGTCGTCCGCACCCGTGAGGGCCGCACCATGGCGGCCGCGCTCCTGAAGCGGCTCGGGCACCCGGAGATCGACCCGGCCCGCGCTGTCGGGGATCTCTCGGCGGCGCACCAGCAGATCGTCTCCATGGCCCGGGCCCTCTCCCACGACGTACGCCTCATCGTGATGGACGAGCCCTCCGCGGCGCTCGACCCTGACGAGGTCAACAACCTCTTCCGCATCGTTGACAGCCTCACCGCCCAAGGCGTGGCCGTCGTCTACATCTCCCACCGGCTGGAGGAGATCCGCCGCATCGGCGACCGCGTGACCGTGCTCAAGGACGGCAGAGCCGTCGCCGTCGGTCTCCCCGCCAAGTCCACCCCCACGCGCGACATCGTCGCCATGATGACCGGCCGCAATATCGAGTACGTCTTCCCCGAGCGGCCCGCGCCCGGCACCGCGCACACCTCCGACGAACCCGTCCTGAGGGTCGAAGGCCTCAGCCGCGAGGGCGAGTTCGAACCGGTGGACCTGGAACTGAGGCCCGGCGAGATCGTCGGCCTGGCCGGGCTCGTGGGCTCCGGGCGCTCCGAGATCCTGGAGACCGTCTACGGCGCCCGCAAGCCGACCTCGGGACGCGTCCTGGTCGCCGGTACGCCGTTGCGGTCCGGCAGCGTACGGGCCGCGGTGGCGGCGGGAATCGGCCTGGCACCCGAGGAACGCAAGGCCCAGGCCCTGCTGCTGACCGAATCGGTCACCCGCAACGTCTCCGTCTCCTCGCTCTCCCGCTTCGCCCGCGCCGGCTGGATCGACCGGGGCGCGGAACGCAAGGCCGCCAGGGCGGCGACCCGGGAGCTCTCCCTGCGGCCGGACAACCCGGACGCCGCGGTGCGCACCCTGTCGGGCGGCAACCAGCAGAAGGCGGTACTCGCCCGCTGGCTGCTCCGGGGATGCAAGGTCCTGCTGCTCGACGAACCCACCCGCGGCGTCGACGTCGGTGCCCGCGCCGAGCTCTACGCCGTGATCCGCCGGCTGGCCGACGAAGGCCTCGCCGTTCTGCTCGTCTCCAGCGAAGTGCCCGAAGTGCTGGGCCTCGCCGACCGGGTGCTGGTGCTCCGGGAGGGTCGTGTCGTGCACACGGCCGATGCCAGGGAGCTCGACGAGCACCGTGTACTCGACCTCGTCATGGAAGGGAGCCCGACGTCATGACACAGCCCGCACCGTCGGCGCAGCACCACGGGCCGGACAAGGGAGCCGTCGCCGGCCCCGCGGCCGCGCCGCCCTCGAAGCAGAGCGGCGGCCTGCGCGCACTCGGCCTGCGCGCCGATGTACGGAACCTGTCGCTGCTCGGCGTCCTCGCCGTACTGATAGCCGTCGGCGGTTTCACCGAACCGGACGCGTTCCTGGACTCCGGGAACCTCCAGCTGATCCTGACGCAGTCCTCCGTCATCGGGGTCGTGACCGTCGGCGTCACCTTCGTGATCATCAGTGGGGGCATCGACCTGTCCGTCGGTGCGATGGTCGCCCTCGCCTCCGTCTGGGCGACGACACTCGCCACCCAGGAGTACGGCTTCGTGGGCATCCTGTTCACGGCCGTGGTCGTCGGACTCGGGGCCGGCCTGGTCAACGGAGTGCTGATCGCCTACGGTCGCCTGGTCCCGTTCATCGCGACGCTCGCCATGCTCGCCTCGGCGCGCGGCCTGGCCCTGCTGCTCACCGATGGCAAGACGCAGATCGTCACCGTCCAGTCGGTGCTGGACCTGGGGCTTCCCAAAACCTACGTCCTGGGTATCCCGCCCCTGGTCCTCATCTTCGCCGCGGTGATCGTGGCGGGCTGGCTGATCCTGAACCGGACGACGTTCGGACGCCGCACGGTCGCCGTCGGCGGCAACGCGGAAGCGGCACGGCTCGCCGGCATCGACGTGCGCCGCCAGCGCCTCTACCTCTACCTGATGTCCGGCCTGTGCTGCGGCATCGCCGCCTTCATGCTGGTGATCCTGTCCGGATCGGGCCAGAACACCAACGGCAACCTCTACGAGCTCGACGCCATCGCCGCCGCGATCATCGGCGGCACCCTCCTGAGCGGCGGCCGGGGCACCATCGTCGGATCGGTGCTCGGAGTCCTGGTGTTCACCACGATCACCAACATCTTCGCGCTCAACAACCTGCAGAGCGACGTCCAGCAGATCGCCAAGGGCGCCATCATCGTCGCCGCCGTCCTCGTCCAGAGCCGCACCCTGCGCGGCGGCGAGACCTGAGCGTCCCGGCCGTGACGCAGCACTGATGACCCACCGCTGTTCCGCACACCCCGCTGTTCCGCACACCCCGCTGTTCCGCACACCCCGCTGTTCCGTACACACCGCACCGGATGAAGGGTTCGACAGCCATGCCAGAAACCAGCCGCAGAGGACTGCTCTTCGGCACCGCGGCCGTCTCCGCGGGAGCCTTCCTCACCGCCTGCACCAGCAACGAGCCCAAGGAGAAGGCGGTCGCCCAGAGCAACCAGCCCGCCGCCGACGACAAGCCGGGGACACCCGTCACCATCGGCTTCGCCGGCCCTCAGGCCGACCACGGGTGGCTCAACGCCATCAACGTCAACGCCAAGTCGCGGGCCGAGAAGTACTCCGAGGTGACCCTGGAGATCACCGAGGGCTCCAACGACACGGCCACCCAGATCGGCCAGGTCAAGACCCTCATCAACAAGAAGGTCGACGTCCTCGTCGTCCTCCCCGCCGACGGCAAGGCCCTCACCCAGGTCGGCCTGGAGGCCATGAAGGCGGGCATCCCCGTCGTCAACCTCGACCGCATCTTCGCCTCGCCGCAGGCCTACCGCTGCTGGGTCGGCGGAGACAACTACGGCATGGGCCTCAACGCCGGCCACTACATCGGCGAACAGCTCAAGGACAAGCAGGGCGCCAAGGTCGTCGAGCTCGCCGGCATCGACGCCCTGGAGCTCACCAAGCAGCGCAGCCAGGGCTTCGCCGACGCCCTCAAGAACTACCCCAACGTGAAGCTGGTGGCCCGTCAGGCGGCCGACTTCACCGTGGAGTCGGGCCAGGCGAAGATGGCGCAGCTGCTGCAGGCGCAGAAGCAGTTCGACGCCCTCTGGAACCACGACGACGACCAGGGCGTGGGCGCGCTGCGGGCCATCCAGCAGGCCGGCCGCGACGAGTTCATCATGGTCGGCGGAGCCGGCGCGAAGTCCGCGATGGACGCCATCAAGGCCGACAACAGCGTCCTGAAGGCGACCGTGCTCTACCCGCCGACCATGGCCGCCTCCGCGATCGACCTGGCCCGGGCACTCGGCCAGAACAAGGGTGTCGCGGGCCTCTCCGAGATGGAGATCCCGACCTCGCTCACCCTCTACTCCGCCGTGGTCACCAAGGAGAACATCGACCAGTACCTGCCGACGGGCTTCAGCTGATCCCGCACCACCGCCGCCACCGAACCACCGACGAGGAGGAAGTCCGCATGGCCCGTAGGGAAGAGACGGAGCAGGAGACCGGAGCACCGCCACCGACGGCGACGCTCGGGGTCGGCATGGTCGGATACGCGTTCATGGGGGCCGCCCACTCACAGGGGTGGCGCACCGCGGGGCACGTCTTCGACCTGCCGGTGAGACCGGCTCTCGCCGCGATCTGCGGACGCGACCGTACGGCCGTCGAGGCCGCCGCCGCCCGGCACGGCTGGGCGGCGGCGGAGACCGACTGGCGTGCGCTCATCGCCCGGGACGACGTGCAGCTGGTCGACATCTGCACGCCCGGCGACAGCCATGCGGAGATCGCCATCGCCGCACTGGAGGCAGGCAAGCACGTGCTGTGCGAGAAGCCGCTCGCCAACACGGTCGCCGAGGCGGAGGCCATGGTGGAGGCCGCCGAGCGTGCCGCCGCTCGCGGCCAGGTGGCGATCGTGGGCTTCAACTACCGCAAGGTGCCCGCCCTCACCTACGCCCGCAGGCTGATCGAGGAGGGAAGGCTGGGCACCCTGCGGCACGTGCGGGCCACCTATCTCCAGGACTGGCTCGTCGACCCCGAGTCGCCGCTGACCTGGCGCCTCAAGCGCGAGCACGCCGGGTCCGGCGCGCTGGGCGACCTCGGGGCGCACATCGTCGACCTCGCCCAGTACCTGGCCGGTGAGCCGCTGGTCGGGGTGTCGGCGATGAGCGAGACCTTCGTCCGGGAGAGGCCTGTGCTCGCCGGTCCGGGCACGGGGCTCTCGGGCTCCGCGGACAGCGCGGTGCGGGGGACGGTCACCGTCGACGACGCGGCCCTGTTCACCGGTCGCCTCGCGTCCGGTGCCCTGGCCTCCTTCGAGGCGACCAGGATGGCGGCCGGGCGCAAGAACGCCCTCCGCCTGGAGATCAACGGCGAGCTGGGGTCGATCGCCTTCGACCTGGAACGCCTCAACGAGCTCTCCTTCCACGACCACACCGAGCCGGCCACCACGGCGGGCTTCCGGCGGATCCTCGTCACGGAGCCGCAGCACCCCTACCTGGAGGCGTGGTGGCCGCCGGGCCACGGCCTCGGCTACGAGCACACCTTCGTCCACCAGGCCAGGGACGTGGTGTGCACCATCGCCGAAGGACGTCCGCCCGTGCCGTCGTTCGCCGACGGACTCCAGGTGCAACGGGTGCTCGCCGCGGTCGAGGAGAGCGCCGCCAAGAACTCCGTATACACCCCTGTGCCCTTCTAGGAGGTCGCGCGCATGCCCCGTCCCTTCACACTCTTCACCGGCCAGTGGGCCGACCTGCCCCTGGAGGAGGTCTGCCGGCACGCCCGTGACTTCGGCTACGACGGCCTCGAACTCGCCTGCTGGGGCGACCACTTCGAGGTCGACAAGGCCCTCGCGGACCCCGGCTACCTCGACGGGCGGCGGCAGCTGCTCGACAAGTACGGCCTCAAGTGCTGGGCGATCTCGAACCACCTGGTCGGCCAGGCCGTCTGCGACAACCCGATCGACGAACGCCACCAGGGCATCCTGCCCGCCCGCATCTGGGGGGACGGGGAGCCCGAAGGCGTACGACGCCGGGCCGCGAAGGAGATCGCGGACACCGCCAGGGCGGCCGCCGCGTTCGGCGTGGACACCGTCATCGGCTTCACGGGCTCCTCCATCTGGCACCTGGTCGCGATGTTCCCGCCGGTACCCCCGCACATGATCGAGCGGGGTTACGAGGACTTCGCGGAGCGCTGGAACCCGATCCTGGACGTCTTCGACGCCGAGGGGGTGCGCTTCGCCCACGAGGTGCACCCCAGCGAGATCGCCTACGACTACTGGACCACCCACCGGGCCCTGGAGGCGGTGGGCCACCGGCCGGCGTTCGGGCTGAACTTCGACCCGAGCCACTTCGTCTGGCAGGACCTCGACCCCGTCGGCTTCCTCTACGACTTCCGGGACCGGATCTACCACGTGGACTGCAAGGAGGCGCGCAAGCGGCTCGACGGCCGCAACGGGCGCCTCGGCTCGCACCTGCCCTGGGGCGACCCGCGGCGCGGCTGGGACTTCGTCTCCGCCGGACACGGTGACGTGCCCTGGGAGGACGTCTTCCGGATGCTGCGGTCCATCGGCTACGAGGGCCCGGTCTCCGTTGAGTGGGAGGACGCCGGCATGGACCGGCTGACCGGTGCGCCGGAGGCGCTGGCGTCGCTGAAGCGCTTCGACTTCGACCCGCCCAGCGCGTCCTTCGACGCCGCGTTCGGCGGGGGCGACTGACCCGGGGCGGGGCCCTCCCCCAGCGCTCGGGGAGGGCCCCGCCCGCCGTGCCCGTACCTCCGGACACCCTCGGGGGCCGTGCGCGTCCGCACCGTCCGGGCCACCGCGTCCGTCCCCTCCGGCCGGACAGGTCCCCGGAGGAGCAGCCCCTCCCGGCGGCCGCAGCAGGAGGCCGGGGGGCGGTTCGGCATGCCCGGACGCACCTTTGTCCTTCCGTGGGAAAAAGTTCAACGCAGTAGCTGCGCAAGGGCTTTCCGTGCGGGACGAACGCGGCTACGGTCCCATGCGTGTACACCACATGACTCGCGTCACCGGAGCCGCACGGCTCCGATGACGAGCGCGGCAGTCCCCGCGCGGAACGGCAGAAACGCACCCGCCCGAACAACCGGCACACTCCGGAGGACGCACGTGCACAGAAGCAGCAGAAGGCTCCGCGCCCGAAAAACACTCGCACTCCTCACCGGCGGCCTGCTCGCCGCCGCCACGCTCAGCCTGGGCTCCTCGCCCGCCACCGCCGACGCCCCCAGTGCCTCAGCCGCGCAGGACGCCGCCGAGGACTTCCAGCAGGTCACCCTCGCCAAGGGGGCGGCCGAGACGGGCGAACCCATCTCGCTGGCGGTCCTCCCCGACCGCAGCGTGCTGCACACCTCGCGCAACGGCGAGCTGCGGATTACCGACAGCGCGGGCAACACGCGCATCTCCGGCACGCTCCCCGTGTACTCGCACGACGAGGAAGGCCTCCAGGGCGTCGGGATCGACCCCGACTTCGCGGAGAACCGGGCGATCTACCTCTACTACGCGCCGCCGCTGGACACCCCCGCCGGCGACGCCCCGGAGAACGGCACCGCCGCGGACTTCGCGAAGTTCGACGGGGTGAACCGCCTCTCCCGCTTCGTCCTCAAGGAGGACGGGACCCTCGACAACGCCAGCGAGAAGAAGGTCCTCGACATCCCGGCCACCCGTGGCATCTGCTGCCACGTCGGCGGGGACATCGACTTCGACGCGCAGGGCAACCTCTACCTCTCGACGGGCGATGACTCCAACCCCTTCGCCTCCGACGGCTTCTCGCCGCTGGACGACCGGGCGGACCGCAACCCGGCGTTCGACGCGCGCCGCACCGCGGGCAACACCAACGACCTCCGCGGCAAGATCCTCCGTATCAAGGTGGCCGGCGACGGCTCGTACACCGTGCCGGACGGCAACCTCTTCGCCCCGGGTACGGACAGGACGCGCCCCGAGATCTACGCGATGGGCTTCCGCAACCCCTTCCGCTTCAGTGTCGACAAGGCGACCGGCATCCTCTACGTCGGCGACTACGGCCCCGACGCCGGCGCGGCCGACCCGAACCGCGGCCCCGCGGGCCAGGTCGAGTTCGCCCGAGTGACGAAGCCCGGCAACTTCGGCTGGCCCTTCTGCACCGGTGACAACCAGGCCTTCAACGACTACGACTTCGCCACCGGAACCTCCGGCGCGCGCTTCGACTGCGCCGCCCCGAAGAACGACTCGCGCCACAACACCGGCCTCGTGGACCTCCCGCCGGCCCAGGCCGCCTGGATCCCGTACGACGGCGCGTCCGTCCCCGAGTTCGGCACCGGCTCCGAGTCCCCGATGGGCGGTCCCGTCTACCGCTACGACGCCGGCCTCGACTCGCCGGTTAAGTTCCCCGAGGAGTACGACGGCGACTTCTTCGCCGGCGAGTTCGGCCGGCAGTGGATCAAGCGCATCGAGCAGGACGGCGACGGAGCCGTGACGTCCATCAACGACGTCCCGTGGACCGGTACGCAGGTGATGGACATGGCCTTCGGCCCCGACGGGGCCCTGTACGTCCTGGACTACGGTCTCTCCTGGTTCGGTGGCGACGAGCACTCGGCGCTCTACCGCATCGAGAACGCCACCGGGGGCCGCTCACCAATCGCGGAGGCGAGCTCGGACAAGACGTCCGGTGTCGCGCCGCTCAAGGTGAAGTTCTCGTCCGCGGGCACGACCGACGGTGACGGCGACGCACTCACCTACGCGTGGGACTTCGGCGACGGCGGGAAGTCCACCGCGGCCAACCCCGCCTACACGTACAAGAAGAACGGCACCTACACCGCCACCGTCACGGCCAAGGACCCGACGGGCCGCACCGGTTCGGCGAGTGTCCACGTGACCGTCGGCAACACCGCGCCCACCGTCGTGCTGGACACCCCGCTCGACGGCCGGCCGTTCACCTTCGGCGACGATGTGCCCTTCAAGGTGACCGTCACCGACCCGGAGGACGGGACGGTCGACTGCGACAAGGTCGAGGTCAAGTTCACCCTCGGACACGACAGCCACGGCCACGACATCACCACCGAGCACGGCTGCGAAGGCACCATCACGACGGCCATGGAGGGCGGCCACGACCCCAACGCCAACATCTACGGCGGCATCTCCGCGTCCTACACGGACGGCGGGGGCGGCGGCCAGGCCGCACTGACCGGCCGCGATCAGGCGAAGCTCCAGCCCCGCCACCGCCAGGCCGAGCACTTCGACCGCTCCTCCGGCATCACCACGCCCAGCAAGACCAGCGCCCACGGCGGGCGGACCGTCGGCGACATCCACAACGACGACTGGATCTCCTTCACCCCGTACATCCTCGACGGCTCGACCAAGCTCACCGCCCGTACGTCCTCGGCGGGTGCCGGAGGCTTCCTCGAGGTGCGGGCCGGATCACCCACGGGCAAGATCCTCGGCTCCGCGCCGGTCCCGGTGACGGGCAGCTGGGACTCGTTCCAGGACATCGACGTGCCACTGCGCGGCGCACCGAAGAAGGCCACGGAACTCTTCCTCGTCTTCAAGGGCGGGAGCGGGGCGCTCTACGACGTGGACGACTTCGAACTGTCGAACAGCCCCGTGGACAAGACCGCCAAGCGCGTCCTCGTCTTCTCCAAGACCGGCGGCTTCCGCCACGACTCGATCCCCGCCGGCGTCGCCGCGCTCAAGGAGCTCGGCAAGGACACCAACATCACGGTCGACTCCACCGAGGAGGCCGGCCAGTTCACCACCAGCAACCTGGCGCGTTACGACGCCGTCGTCTTCCTGTCGACGACCGGTGACGTCCTCAACGCCGACCAGCAGAAGGCGTTCGAGAACTTCGTGGCCACCGGCGGCGGGTACATGGGGGTCCACGCGGCCGCCGACACCGAGTACGACTGGAAGTTCTACGGCGGGCTGGTCGGGGCGTACTTCTCCTCGCACCCGCAGATCCAGCCGGCGACCGTGCGGGTGGAGAACCACGACCACCCGGCGACCGCGCACCTGGACGAGGCCTGGGACCGCACCGACGAGTGGTACAACTACCGCACGAACCCCCGGGACAAGGCCCAGGTCCTCGCCACGCTGGACGAGACCAGCTACACCGGCGGCACCATGAAGGGCGACCACCCGATCGCCTGGTGCCAGGCCTACGAGGGCGGCCGCTCCTTCTACACCGGGCTCGGTCACACCAAGGAGTCCTACGCCGAGCCGGCCTTCCGCCAGCACCTGCTGGGCGGCCTGCGCTACGCCTCGGGGCAGGTCAAGGCCAACTGCAAGCCGGACACCGGCTACCGGTCGATCTTCAACGGCAAGACGCTCGACGGCTGGAAGCAGGCCGGTCCCGGCAAGTTCACCGTCGCCGACGGCGAGCTGCGCTCCGAGGGCGGCATGGGCCTGCTGACCTACCAGGCCAAGGAGCTGAAGTCCTACTCGCTGAAGCTCGACTGGAAGATGGCGGGCGACGACAACTCCGGTGTGTTCGTCGGCTTCCCCGAGTCGGACGACCCGTGGTCCGCGGTGAACAACGGCTACGAGGTCCAGATCGACGCCACGGACGCGGCGGACCGCACGACCGGGGCCGTCTACACCTTCAAGTCCGCCGACCTCAAGGCCCGTGACCGCGTCCTGCGGCCGCCCGGCCAGTGGAACAGCTACGAGATCAAGGTCCAGGGCGAGCGCCTCCAGGTGTTCCTCAACGGTGTGAAGATCAACGACTTCACCAACACCGTGCCCGCCCGCAGTCTGAAGGACGGCTTCATCGGACTCCAGAACCACGGGGCCGACGACCAGGTGTCCTTCCGCGACATCCAGCTGAAGGAACTGCCCTCGACGTAGGGCGGCCACCTCCTGCACCGACGGTGGGCGGGGAAGTCCACTTCCTCCCCGCCCACCGTCCACCACCCCTCTACATCCCCCAAGGGAGGCAGCCCGTGACCGCACATGCCGTCCGTACCGGAGTCTGGTTCATCGGAGCCCGTGGATCGGTCGCCACCACCGCGACCGCCGGATGCGCGGCCATCGCGGCCGGTCTCCACCCGCCGACCGGCATGGTCACCGAGACACCCCCCTTCGCGGACATCGGGCTGCCACCCCTGAACTCACTCGTCTTCGGCGGCCACGACACCCTCGACTGCCCGCTGCCCAAGCGCGCCGAGGCCCTCGCGGCCGGCGGGGTGCTCCCGCACGGGCTCCCCTCGGCGGTCGGGGCCGAACTCGCCCGCGCCGACGCGGAGATACGCCCCGGCGGGCCGCTCGCCGGTGACGCGCGGACCGACGAGGAGCTCGTCAGCGCCTTCGCCGCGGACATCGAGGACTTCGCACGCCGCCACGAGCTGGCCCGCACCGTCGTCGTCAACGTCGCGTCGACGGAGCCCGCACCCGCCGAGGACGACGACCGGCTCCCGGCCAGCTCCCTCTACGCTGCCGCCGCGCTCCGCGCAGGCTGCGCGTACGCCAACTTCACCCCCTCCACGGGACTGCGCAGCCCCCTCCTCCGGGACGCCGTCGAAGCCGCCCGGCTTCCCCACGCCGGACGCGACGGCAAGACGGGACAGACCCTGCTCCGCTCCGTACTCGCCCCGATGTTCGTCCAGCGCGCGCTGCCGGTGCGGGCCTGGTCGGGCACGAACCTGCTGGGCGGCGGCGACGGAGCCGCGCTGGCCGACCCCGCCGCGGCGGCCGCCAAGAACGCGGGCAAGGAGCGGGTGCTGGCCGACACGCTCGGAGCCGCCCCCGAGGGCGAGGTCCACATCGACGACGTCCCGGCGATGGGCGACTGGAAGACCGCGTGGGACCACATCGCCTTCGACGGCTTCCTCGGCTCGCGGATGATCCTGCAGACGATCTGGCAGGGCTGCGACTCGGCGCTCGCCGCGCCC
Organism: Streptomyces sp. NPDC001822; assembly: GCF_042892135.1. Classification (NCBI taxonomy): domain Bacteria; kingdom Bacillati; phylum Actinomycetota; class Actinomycetes; order Kitasatosporales; family Streptomycetaceae; genus Streptomyces; species Streptomyces sp. NPDC001822. The sequence continues at coordinate 93,226 of NZ_JBIATW010000005.1, read as the reverse complement.
CTGATCCTGGACCTGGCCCGGCTGCTCGCCCGCTCCCACGAGGCCGGCCTGACCGGCCCGCTCCCCGAACTGGGCTTCTACTTCAAGGACCCCGACGGCGGACCGGCCGCGCTGTCCGAGCAGTACGCCACTCTGCTGGCCTTCGCGGGCCGTCTGCGGGCCGGCCGGTGAGGCCGCTCCGGCCGGCCGCCGAGACGGCCGGGACACCCCGGGTGCCCGGAGCCCGGCCCCTGGCCGCGGTCCCGGCGCCGCGGCCCTCGGACGGCCTGTCCGGTACGGGCGGGACTGCGCCCGCACCGGACAGGCCCCGGACCGGCGGGCGGCTGCGCGCCTGGGCGGAACTGCTGCGCGTGTCCGCGCTGTTCAGCGTGCCCGGCGACGCCCTCGCCGGGGCCGCCGCCACCGGCCGCCGCCCCGGACGCGGCACGGCGCTCGCCGTCGGCGCCTCGCTGTGCCTGTACGAGGCGGGCATGGCCCTCAACGACTGGGCGGACCGCGAGGAGGACGCCCTGGACCGCCCGCACCGCCCGATCCCCTCGGGCCGAGTCGCCCCGGGCGCGGCCCTGGCGGCGGCCGGCGCCCTCACCGCCGCGGGCCTGGCCCTGGCGTCCCGTGCCGGCCGCCCGGCCCTCGCGGTGGCCTCGGGCCTGGCCGCCACGGTCTGGGCCTACGACCTGCACCTGAAGCACACGAGGCTGGGCCCGGCGGCGATGGCCTCGGCCCGCGCCCTGGACCTGCTGCTCGGCGCCACGGCGACGGCGGGGCCCGCGACCCCGCAGGGGACGCCTCCCGCCGCCCCCACGGCACCGGGACACGGGGGAGCGGCTTCGCACGCGGCCGGCTCCGGCGGCAGCCCGGCCGCCGCGCACCCCCGCCCGGGCACAGGGAGCACCGGCCCCGCGCGCGCTCTGCGCTCCGCGTTCCCCTCCGCGCTCGTGCTCGGCGCACACACCTACGCCGTCACCGCGGTCTCCCGCCACGAGGCCCAGGGCGGATCCTCCGCCGCGCCGTCGGCCGCGCTCGCCGGGGTGGCCGCGCTCGGAGCGGCCGTCCTGCGCGGCCGCCCGGCACGGGGCGGAGGCGGCGACGTACCGGGAAGCCCCGTGAAGACGGGCAGTGCCGAACGGCTCCTGCTCCCCGCCTTCACCAGCGCCTACCTGCGTACCTCCGCGATCCCGCTCCTCCACGCGGCACTGAATCCCTCCCCGCCCCTCACCCAGCGCGCCGTCGGCGGCGGCATCCGGGCGATGATCCCGTTGCAGGCCGCACTGGCCGTCAGGGCGGGGGCACCCGTCAACGGGCTGGCGGCCATGGGACTCGTCCCCCTGGCCCGCGCGCTCGCCCGGAAGGTGAGCCCCACATGACGCTCCGCTTCGGCTACGGCACCAACGGACTGACCGACCTCCGGCTCGACGACGCCCTCGGTCTCCTCGCCGACCTCGGCTACGACGGCGTCGGACTGACCCTCGACCACATGCACCTCGACCCGATGGCCCCGGACCTCGCCGCCAGGACCCGCCGGGTGGCCGGCAGGCTCGCGGACCTGGGCCTGGGCGTGACCATCGAGACCGGGGCACGGTACGTCCTGGACCCCCGGCGCAAACACGGCCCCTCCCTCCTCGACCCGGACCCCGAGGCGCGTGCCGCGCGGACGGCGCTGCTGGTCCGCGCCGTCGACGTGGCCGCCGAGCTGGGCGCGCACGCCGTGCACTGCTTCAGCGGCATCACCCCGCCGGACACCGGCACCGACACCGCCTGGGAACGGCTCACGGAGGCCCTGACCCCCGTGCTGGACGCCGCCGGGGCCGCGGGCGTCCCCGTCGCCATCGAGCCGGAACCCGGCCACCTCCTCGCCACGCTCCAGGACTTCCACCGGCTGCGCACCCTCCTCGGAGACCCCGGGCCGCTCGGGCTCACCCTCGACATCGGCCACTGCCAGTGCCTGGAACCCGCACCGCCCGTCGAGTGCGTGAAGGAGGCCGCCCCCTGGCTGTGCCACGTACAGATCGAGGACATGCGGCGCGGGACGCACGAACACCTGCCCTTCGGCGAGGGCGAGATCGACTTCCCGCCGGTGCTCGAAGCCCTGGCCGCCACCGGTTACAGCGGCCTCACCGTCGTCGAACTGCCCCGGCACTCCCACGCCGGGCCCGAACTCGCCCGCCAGTCCATCGACTTCCTCCGCGCGGCTGCCGGGACCGCCGGGACGACGAACGGAGGCGCACCGTGCTGATCGGCCACAAGGAACTCGACGGTCTGCTCCCGGGTGCGGCGAGGGCCTGGCTCGACGAGGCGCTCGACGAGGCGGCGCACGCGGCCGCCCACCCCGGCGCCGACAGCGGCACACCGCCCTGGGAACTGCGGTTCGCCTCCGCGGGCCGGCACTGCGGAGCGGAACACGCCGACTCCGTGCGCGCGCTGCTCCTCGTCGAGGCGCGGGCCGGGCTGGCCGCGGTCACCCGGCTCTACGAACAGGGCACCGCGGCCGAGCGGCGGGCCGTCCTGCTCACCCTGCACCGGCTCGATCTCGGGGCCCGGGCACTGCCGCTCGTCGAGGACGCGCTGCGCACCAACGACACCCGGCTGGTCGCCGCGGCGGTGGGCCCCTACGGCGCGGCCCACCTCGACGCCCACGGCTGGCGGCACGCCGTACTCAAGTGCCTGTTCACCGAGGTCCCCGTCGAGGCCGTCGACCGGCTCGCCGCCCGCGCCCGGGGCGACGCCGAACTCGCCAGGATGCTCGGCGACTTCGCCGCCGAGCGCATCGCAGCGGGACGCGCCGTACCCCCCGGCCTGCTGACCGTCCTCGAACTCACGGCCCCCGGCCCCGCCCCCACGGAGGAGTCCTGATGCGCATCTTCGACCCCCACATCCACATGACCTCCCGCACCACGGACGACTACCAGGCGATGTACGACGCCGGGGTGCGGGCCCTGGTGGAGCCCTCCTTCTGGCTCGGCCAGCCCCGCACCTCGCCCGCCAGCTTCTTCGACTACTTCGACGCCCTCCTGGGCTGGGAACCGTTCCGCGCCTCGCAGTACGGCATCGCCCACCACTGCACGCTCGCCCTGAACCCCAAGGAGGCGAACGACCCGCGCTGCACCCCCGTCCTGGACGCGCTGCCCCGGTATCTCGTCAAGGACTCCGTCGTCGCGGTCGGGGAGATCGGCTACGACTCGATGACGCCCGCCGAGGACACCGCCCTCGCCACGCAGCTCCAGCTCGCCTCCGAGCACGGTCTGCCCGCGCTCGTCCACACCCCGCACCGCGACAAGCTCGCCGGGCTGCACCGGACCATCGACGTCGTCCGGGAGTCCGACCTCGCCCCCGAGTTCGTCCTGCTCGACCACCTCAACGAGACGACGGTCGAGGACGCCCTGGACAGCGGCTGCTGGGCCGGGTTCTCCATCTATCCCGACACCAAGATGGACGAGGACCGGATGGTCTCGGTCCTGCGCAACCACGGCAGCGACAGGATCCTCGTCAACTCGGCGGCGGACTGGGGGAAGAGCGACCCGCTGAAGACACGCAAGGTCGCCGACGCCATGCTGAAGGCCGGCTTCGACGAGGACGAGGTCGACAAGGTGCTCTGGCGCAATCCCGTCGCCTTCTACGGCCAGAGCGGCCGGCTCCAGCTCGACACCACGGCTCCGGGACAGCTCCACGAGGGAAACTCCATCCTCCGCGGCGGGGAGTGAGCCATGCGCTTCCGCCACCCGGACGGCTCCGTCGTCCACCTCTCCTACTGCACGAACGTGCATCCGGCCGAAACCCTCGAAGGGGTGCGCGCCCAGCTGCGCGACCACTGCGAACCCGTACGCAGACGGCTCGGGCGCGACCGGCTCGGCATCGGCCTCTGGCTCGCCCGGGACGCCGCGCGCGCCCTGATCAACGACCCCGCGGCACTCCGCTCGCTGCGCGGAGAGCTCGACCGGCGCGGCCTGGAAGTGGTCACCCTCAACGGCTTCCCCTACGAGGGCTTCGGCGCCCAGGAGGTCAAGTACCGGGTCTACAGCCCGGACTGGACCGACCCCGAGCGCCTCGCCCACACCACGGACCTGGCGCGGCTGCTTGCCGCCCTGCTCCCCGACGACGTCACCGACGGCACCATCTCGACCCTCCCGATCGCGTGGCGCACCCCCTTCGACGACGACCCGACGGCCGCGGGCACCGCGCGGAAGGCGCTCACGGTGCTCGCGCAGCGGCTCGACGCGCTCGCCGAGCTGACCGGCAAGTCCATCGGGATCGGCCTCGAACCCGAACCCGGCTGCACGGTCGAGACCACCGCCGACGCCATCGCGCCCCTGACGGCCGTCCGGCACGAACGCATCGGCATCTGCGTCGACACCTGTCACCTCGCGACCTCCTTCGAGGACCCGGACACCGCGCTCGACGCCCTCGGGGCGGCCGGCATCCGCGTGGTCAAGGCGCAGCTCTCCGCCGCGCTGCACGCGGAGCACCCGCACCTGCCCGAGGTCCGAGCCGCTCTGGGCGCGTTCGCGGAACCCCGCTTCCTGCACCAGACCCGCGCATCGACCGCCGCCGGGCTCCGGGGCACCGACGATCTGGAGGAGGCGGTCTCCGGCGGGGCGCTCCCCGACAGCACGCCCTGGCGCTCGCACTTCCACGTACCCCTGCACGCACCGCCCGCGCCTCCGCTCACCTCCACCCTGCCCGTGCTCCAGTCCGTGCTGACCCGGCTCGTCGGCGGCGCGGTGCCCCTCACCAGGCACCTCGAAGTCGAGACGTACACCTGGCAGGCGCTCCCCGCCGAACAGCGGCCGCGCACCCGCACCCAGCTGGCCGACGGCATCGCCGCCGAACTGACCCTCGCCCGCGACCTCCTCGTCGACCTCGGGCTGAAGGAGCTCCCATGACCGCGCCGGATACCCGCCCCACTCCGCTGCTCGTCCTCGACGTCGTCGGACTCACCCCCCAACTGCTCGCGCACATGCCGAACCTGCGGGCCATGGCCGGGTCGAAGGCGCCGCTGTCCACCGTGCTGCCGGCCGTCACCTGCGCCGCCCAGTCCACCTTCCTCACCGGCACGATGCCCTCCGAGCACGGCATCGTGGCCAACGGCTGGTACTTCCGGGAGCTCGGCGACGTCCTCCTGTGGCGGCAGCACAACGGGCTCGTCGAGGGCGACAAGCTCTGGGACGCCGCCCGGCGCGCGTACCCCGGGTACACCGTCGCCAACATCTGCTGGTGGTACGCAATGGGCGCCGACACCGACTGGACCGTCACCCCCCGGCCCGTCTACTACGCCGACGGCCGCAAGGAACCCGACTGCTACACCAGGCCCCCGGCGCTGCACGACGAACTGACCGAGAAGCTCGGCACCTTCCCCCTCTTCCACTTCTGGGGTCCCGGTGCGGACCTCGTGTCCTCGCAGTGGATCATCGACGCCACCCGGCACATCCTCGCCACCCGCAAGCCCGACCTGGCGCTCTGCTACCTCCCACACCTCGACTACGACCTCCAGCGCTTCGGCCCCGACGACCCGCGCTCCCACCGTGCGGCGGCCGACCTCGACCGTGCCGTGGCGCCCCTGCTCGACGACGCGAGGGCCCAGGGCCGCACCGTCGTCGCGCTCTCCGAGTACGGCATCACCCGGGTCGACCGCCCCGTGGACATCAACCGCGCCCTGCGCCGGGCCGGCCTGCTGGAGGTGCACACCCAGGACGGCATGGAGTACCTCGACCCGATGACGTCACGCGCCTTCGCCGTCGCCGACCACCAGCTCGCCCACGTCTACGTGCGCAGGCCGGAGGACCTCGACGCCACGAGGGAGGCGCTCGCGGACCTGCCCGGGATCGCCGAACTCCTGGACGACGAGGGAAAGAAGGCCAACCACCTCGACCACCCACGCTCCGGTGAGCTGGTCGCCGTCGCGGAGAAGGACGCCTGGTTCACGTACTACTACTGGCTCGACGACGCCCGCGCTCCCGACTTCGCGCAGCTCGTCGAGATCCACCGCAAACCGGGCTACGACCCCGTGGAGCTCTTCATGGACCCCCAGGACCCCTACGTCCGGGTCAAGGCGGTCTCGGCGGTGGCGCGCAAGAAGCTCGGCATGCGCTACCGCATGGCGGTCGTCCCGCTCGACCCCTCACCCATCCGCGGCAGCCACGGCCGCCTCCCCACGAGCGACGACGAAGGTCCGCTCATCCTCTGCTCCGCCCCCCACGCGTTCACCGGCCGAGTCCAGGCCACCGAAGTGAAGTCCCTGCTCCTCCAGCTCGCCGGACTGCACTGACCATCCGCCCGCCCGCACATCCACAGGGAGATACGTGATCATGAGCCGCACCCCGAAGGACCCGGAACTCGCGAGCAGACTCAGCCGCCGCAACATCCTGGGCGTCGCCGCAGGGACCGCCGCCGCCACACTCATCGGCGGCGCCGCGCAGGCGGCGACCCCGCAGAGCGCGCAGGGCAAGGGCCACGGCCACGGACACGGGCACGGCAAGGGCCGCCCCGTCCTGCCCCCCGGCCGCCTCGGCATCCAGCTGTACAGCCTGCGGGACAAGGTCTCCACTCTCGGCTTCGCGCCGGTCTTCGCCGAACTCGAGAAGTACGGTTACGACGAGATCGAGTTCGCCGGGTACACCCAGGGCTCGGCGGGGGCCATCACCCTCGCCCAGCTCAAGAAGCTGGCCAAGGACCACGGGCTGAACCCCATCGGGAGCCACGTCGGCTACTCCGACGACAACAACCCCGGCGCCTACACCTTCGCCCAGAACCTCACCAAGGTCCTCGACGACGCCGAGGCCCTCGGCCTGAAGCACATCGGCACCGCCTCCGGGCCCTTCCGCTACGGCTCCACCGTCGACGGCTGGAAGCGCGCCGCCGAGGACTTCAACACCTACGGTGCCGCCGCCCGCAAGCGAGGCATGAAGTTCTACCAGCACAACCACGCGGAGGAGTTCTCCTTCGCCACCGACAAGCCGAACGTACGGCTCTACGACGTGCTGCTCGCCGAGACCGACCCCGACCTCGTCTACCTGGAGATGGACATCTACTGGGCCTTCTGCGCCCAGTTCCGCTTCGGCAAGCGGGCGGACGGCACACCGGCGCCCTTCAACCCCATCGACTACGTGCTCAAGCAGCCCGACCGCTACCCGCTCTTCCACGTCAAGGACGGCACCCGCAACGACGCCGCCCGCGACGGATACGACATGACCGACGTCGGCGACGGCGACATCGACTACAAGAACTTCCTGAGCCGGGTCACCGCGCGGACGCACCGGGGCCGCACCTACCACCACTGGCAGACCGAGCACGACAACCCGGTCGAGTCCTTCGCCTTCGCCCGCAAGTCCAGCGAGCACCTGCACTCGCTGCGCGAGAGCCGCTGCGGCGACTGACACCCGACAGCACACACGTGTGGGGCCCGGTTCCAGGAACCGGGCCCCACACGTATGTGCCGTCGCCGTGGCGATCAGTCCGTCTCCCGGCTCACCGGGGCCGGAGCCGGGGCCTTGAGGAGGTTGCCCTTGCGGTCGCGGCCGGGTGCCGCGAGGAACAGGGCGAGGAACCCCGCGAAGAACGAGATGCTGCCCGCCAGGATGAAGGCGCCGTTGAGCCCCCAGGCGTCGACGACCATGAAGCCCATCCCCGCCCCGAGTCCGGAGACGAGCTTGGAGCTGTAGACCATGCCGTAGTTCGTGGCGTTGTTGTTCTCACCGAAGTAGTCCGCCGTCATCGCTGCGAACATCGGGAAGATGGCGCCGCCGCCGAACCCGGAGATCGCGGAGAAGAGCAGGAACAGCGGAAGGCTCTGCATGTCCGCCGACCAGATGATGCCGAACTGGGCGAGCCCCAGGATGACGCAGACGTAGAGCAGGCACTTCTTGCGGCCGTAGAGGTCGGAGAGCCAGCCGATGACGCCGCGCCCGGTGCCGTTGACGATCGCCTTGAGCGACATGGCGGTGGCCACGATCCCGGCCGCGAAGCCCGCGTCCTGGCCGATGTCGACCTGGAAGGCGATTCCGAAGATGTTCACCCCGGAGGTACAGGCGAGGCAGACCCACATCAGTGCCACCCGGCCGGTCTTCCACGCCTCGCCGGGGGAGTACTGCTTGATGGCCGGCGGGTTCTTCTCCAGCGAACGGCGCGCCCGCGGGTCCTCGGGCGGGTTCAGCGGGTCGATCTCGGCGGGCCACCAGTTCTTCGGCGGGTCCCGGAAGAAGAAGCCGGCGCACGCCACCATCACCGCGAGGAAGACGCCGACCGACACCAGGACCCAGCGGAAGTTGGTGATGTCCATGAACCCGGTGAAGATGAAGACGAACGGCACCGAGCCGTAGGCGAAACCGCCGTTGACGAAGCCCGTCTTGCCGCCCCTGCGCTCCGGGTACCACTTGCCGACCATGTTCACGCAGGTGGCGTACACCATGCCGGCGCCCATACCGGAGAAGACGCTGAAGCCGATGTACGCGAAGATCACGTGCGGCGCGTACGCCAGGGAGAGGTATCCGAGGAGGGTGCCTCCCGCACCGAGCATCATCGCCCAGCGGGCCGGCAGCCTGCCGGTCTCCCGCAGTCTGCCCGCGGGCATCGCCACCGCAGCCTGGAAGAACACCCAGACCGTCATCATCCAGTAGATGTGACCGCTGTTCCAGTTGTGCGCGTGGTGCAGTGTGTCCTCCGCCGACGCGAAGGCGTACTCGGCCGAGCTGATGCCCATCATGCCGACCCACGGCAGGATGACCATCCACTTGCGCTTGCGGCCCAGGATGTCGATGTCGCTCTCGCCGAGCCGGTACGTCCGGCCGTTGGCGTCCGTCACCTCCCTGAAGGGGACGGGTGTGGAGAGGTTTGCAGTCGTCATGTCGATCGAACCCCTTGCGTGGAAGAAGTCTGGCCAGCGCCCCCTGCCCGTTCTCACTTCGCGCCGGGGTCCGCAGCCGCGCGGTTCGCCGCGGACCCCGTGGTTCGAGCCGTCGTCATCAGGTCATCGGCCACCGCCCAGCAGACCGGCGGCCCTGGCCCACCTGTACTTCGCGCCGAGCACGGCGACGGGCCGCTCCGTGGTGTACGGATAGGCGACGACACCCCGCTCGAAGAGGTACGCGCAGGCGTCCTCCACCTCGGTGTCACCCGCCAGCGACGCGACCACGGGCTTCTCGATCCCACGCGCCCGGAACTCCTCCACCACCCGGGCCGTCAGCTCGGCGAAGACCATCGGCGGAGTGACGATCGTGTGCCAGTAGCCGAGGACCAGCGCGTGGATCCGCGGATCCTCCATCCCCAGCCGGATCGTCGCCTCGTACGTCGACGGCGGCTCACCGCCCGTGATGTCGATCGGATTGCCGGCCGCGCCGAACGGCGGGATGAACGCCTTGAACGCCGTGTCGAGGTCCGGCGGGATCTCCATCAGCGAGAGCCCGTTGTCGACGATCGCGTCCGAGAGGAGCACCCCCGACCCGCCCGCCCCCGTGATGATCACGACGTTGTCGCCCTTGGGCGCCGGCAGCACGGGCAGCGCCCGCGCGTACTCCAGCATGTCGTTCAGGCCCGGCGCCCGGATCACCCCCGCCTGCCGCAGGATGTCGTCGTACACGGCGTCGTCCCCGGCCAGCGCCCCGGTGTGGGACCCCGCCGCCTTGGCACCCGCGCTCGTACGCCCCGCCTTGAGGACCACGACGGGCTTCTTCGGCACGGTCGCCCGGGCCGCCTCCACGAAGGCACGGCCGTCCTTGAGGTCCTCCAGGTGCATCGCGATGCACTCGGTGTTGGGGTCCTCGCCGAACCAGGTCAGCAGGTCGTCCTCGTCGATGTCCGACTTGTTGCCGAGCCCGACGATCGCGGACACCCCCGTCTTCGTCGACCGCGCGAAGCCCAGGATGGCCATGCCGATGCCACCGGACTGCGAGGTCAGTGCCACCGACCCCTTGACGTCGTACGGGGTGCAGAAGGTGGCGCAGAGGTCCTGCCAGGTCGAGTAGTAGCCGTAGATGTTCGGCCCGAGCAGCCGCACGCCGTACTGCTCACCGACCGCCACGATCTCGTCCTGCAGCGCCTGTTCGCCCGTCTCGGCGAAGCCGGACGGAATCAGCACGGCGTTGGGGATCCCCTTGCGGCCCACCTCCTTGAGCGCCGATGCAACGAACTTGGCGGGGATCGCGAAGACCGCCACATCCACCTCACCGGGAACGTCGGTGACACTCTTGTACGCCTTGCGGCCCAGAATGTCATCGGCCTTGGGGTTCACCGGATGGATCTCGCCCGCGAAACCCCCGTCGATGAGGTTCCGCATCACCGAATTGCCTATCTTGCCCTGCTCGTTCGAGGCGCCGATGACCGCGACGGAACGCGGCTGCATCAGCTTGCGCATCGAGACGAGGATCTCCTCCCGGCTGTAGCGCCGGCGCGGTTTCACCTCCTTCGTCGTCAGCAGGATCCGGATGTCGGCGGCGACCGCACCGTCCGGCGAGGCGATGACCGGGTTGAGGTCGACCTCGGCGATCTCGGGGAAGTCCGTGACCAGCTGGGACACCCGCCGGATCTGCTCGGCCAGCGCCCACCGGTCCACGGCCGGCGCCCCGCGCACCCCCTTCAGGATCTCCGCGGCACCGATCGAGTCGAGCATCGACTGCGCCTCGTCCGCCGTCACCGGTGCCAGCCGGAAGGTGATGTCCTTCAGCACCTCCACCAGGACCCCGCCGAGTCCGAACGCCACCACCTTGCCGAACGTCGGATCGGTGACCGCCCCGACGATGACCTCCTGGCCGGGCGGCACCAGCTGCTGCACCTGCACGCCGTCGATCCGGGCGTCGGCCGAGTAGGCCCGCGCGTTCTTCACGATCCGGCAGAAGGCCTCGCGCACCTCCTGCGCGCCCGACACCCCCACCACGACGCCGCCCGCATCCGTCTTGTGCAGGATGTCGGGGGAGACGATCTTGAGGACGACGGGGCCGCCGAGCCGGTCGGCCAGGGCCACCGCCTCGTCGACGTCCGTGGCCAGGCCCTCGCCCGGCACCGTGATCCCGTACGCGTCGGCGACGATCTTCCCCTCCGGGGCGGTGAGCGCGCCGCGCCCCTCGCTCCGGACGCGGTCGAGCAGCGCCCTGACGCGTTCCTGCTCCTGTGTCTCGACTGTTCCGGCCATGCTCAGATGACTCCGTTCGTCTTCAGCAGCCGCAGTTCCTCGTCGCCCAGGCCGAGTTCACCGACGTACACCTCCGCGTTGTGCTCGCCCAGGAGCGGGGAGGTCACGATGTCGACGGGGGAGTCGGACAGCTTCAGCGGGCTGCCGACGGTGGTGAAGGTCCCGCGCTCGGGGTGTTCGACCTGGACGACCATCTCGTTGGCGGCGAGGGACTCGTCCTCGACGATCTCCTTCGTCGAGAGGATCGGACCGCAGGGGATGTTGTGCGCGTTCAGCTGCTCCAGGACCTCCCACTTGGGCAGGCCGGCCGACCACTCCTCGATGAGCTGGAACATCTTGCCGAGCTTCGGCAGCCGTGACTCCGGCGTCGCCCACTCGGGGTCCTCCGCGAGCTCCGGGCGTCCGATCAGAGCGGACAGGGGCTTCCAGCCGACGGGCTGGACGATGACGTACACGTAGTCGTTCGGGCCGCCCGGCGCGCACTTCACCGCCCAGCCCGGCTGGCCGCCGCCGCTGGCGTTGCCGCTGCGCGGCACCTCGTCGGCCTCCGCCGTGTCCTGGGCGTTCGGGTACTCGGCGAGCGGCCCGTGCGCCAGGCGCTGCTGGTCGCGCAGCTTGACCCGGCAGAGGTTGAGCACCGCGTGCTGCATCGCCACGTTCACCCGCTGTCCGCGCCCCGTGCTCTCGCGCTGGAACAGCGCCGCGAGGATGCCGGCCACCGCGTGGATACCGGTGCCCGAGTCGCCGATCTGCGCGCCGGTCGCGAGCGGCGGGCCGTCCTCGAAGCCGGTGGTGGACATCGATCCGCCCATGGCCTGCGCGACGACCTCGTACGCCTTGAAGTTGGTGTACGGGCCTTCGCCGAAGCCCTTGATGGAGGCGTAGACGATCCGGGGGTTGATCTCCTGGATGCGTTCCCAGGTGAACCCCATGCGGTCCACGGCGCCCGGTCCGAAGTTCTCGACCATGACGTCGCTGCGGCGGATCAGCTCCGTCAGGATCTCCTTGCCGCGCTCGCTCTTGGTGTTCAGGGTGATGCTCCGCTTGTTGCAGTTGAGCATCGTGAAGTAGAGGGAGTCGACGTCGGGCAGGTCGCGCAACTGCTTGCGGGTGATGTCCCCGCTCGGCGCCTCCAGCTTGACGACGTCCGCACCGAGCCAGCCGAGCAACTGGGTCGCCGAGGGCCCGGACTGTACGTGGGTCATGTCGAGGACGCGTACGCCCTCAAGGGCTTTGGTCATGCCGACGGCTCCTCTACTTGTACATGGTCTGGTTCATCGTTCCGGGGGCGTACGCGTCCGGGTCGACCCAGACGTTGATCAGCGAGGGCAGCCCCGACTCGCGGGCCCGCTGGAGGGCGGGGGCGATGTCCGCCGGGTCGCGGACCTCTTCGCCGTAACCGCCGAGCATCTGGGCGAATTTGTCGTAATGGACGTCGCCGAGGGTGTTGCCGATCCGCTCGCGCTCGTCTCCGTACTTGGCCTTCTGGCCGTAACGGATCTGGTTCATCGAGGAGTTGTTGCCGACGATGCCGACGAAGGGGAGGTTGTAGCGGACCAGCGTCTCGAAGTCCCAGCCGGTCAGGGAGAACGCGCCGTCACCGAAGAGGGCCACGACCTCCTTGTCCGGCCTGGCCTGCTTGGCGGCCAGCACGAACGGCACGCCGACGCCGAGCGTGCCGAGCGGACCCGGGTCCATCCAGTGGCCGGGGGTACGGGGCTGGACGACCTGGCCGGAGAAGGTGACGATGTCGCCGCCGTCCCCGATGTAGATGGAGTCCTCGGTGAGGAAGTCGTTGATCTCGCTCACCAGCCGGTACGGGTGGATGGGCGAGGCGTCCGACTTAAGCTGCGGCAGCCGCTTCTCGATCGCGGTCTGCTCGGCGGCCCGCAGCTCGTCCAGCCATGCCTTGCGCGAGGCCGACCCGCCGTTGAGCCGGCCGCTCGCGGCCTCCGTGACCGCTTTCAGCACCAGCGAGGCGTCACCGACGATGCCGAGGTCGATGTCACGGTTCTTGCCCACGGTGCGGTAGTCCAGGTCGATCTGGACGACCGTGGCGGAGGGCGAGAGCCGCTTGCCGTAGCCCATCCGGAAGTCGAAGGGCGTCCCCACGATCACGATGAGGTCGGCGTTGGAGAACGCGTAGCGCCGCGAGAGCTGGAAGTGGTGCGGGTCGCCCGGCGGGAGGGTGCCGCGGCCGGCGCCGTTCATGTACGCGGGGATGTTCAGGGTGCGCACGAGCTCGGTGGCCGAGTCCGTCGCCCGCGTCGTCCAGACCTGGCTGCCGAGCAGGATCGCCGGCTTCTCGGCGTGGACGAGCAGATCGGCGAGCTTCTCGACGTCGGCGGGGTCGCCCGCCGCCCTGGTGGAGGCGCGGTAGCGGCCCTCCTCGGGGACGCGCGCCTTGCTCACCGGTACCTTCGCGTCCAGCACATCGCGCGGGATCTCCAGGAACGACGGTCCCGGAGCGCCGTGGTAGCACTCACGGAAGGCCATCGAGACCATGTCCGCCGCGCGCGCGGTGTCCGGCACGGTGGCCGCGAACTTCGTGATGGGCGTCATCATGTCGACGTGCGGGAGGTCCTGCAGCGAGCCCATCTTGTGCTGTGTGTGCGCTCCCTGACCACCGATCAGGAGCATGGGTGACTCGGCGCGGTACGCGTTGGCCACGCCGGTGACGGCGTCGGTGGTTCCGGGGCCCGCGGTGACCACGGCACAGCCCGGCTTGCCGGTGATGCGGGCGTAGCCGTCGGCGGCGTGGGCGGCGACCTGCTCGTGGCGTACGTCGACGACCTCGATGCCCTCGTCGACGCAGCCGTCGTAGATGTCGATGATGTGGCCGCCGCAGAGGGTGTAGATGCGCTCCACCCCCTCCGCCTTGAGTGCCTTGGCGACCAAGTGCCCACCGGAGATGAGGTTCTGGCTGTCCTGGCTGTCCTCGGGCATGGCGTTGTCCTGTCCCTTCGTAGGGGAGTGCGGGAGCCGCTCCGCCGCTCTCGCGGTACATTGCATACAGTCGACGAATACTGTATGAAGATTGTTATCCCGCATCCGGTGGGTGGTGTCCAGGGGGCGTGCGGCACTTTCACAATCGGCACGATCGGGAGTGGCTATGGATCTGTACGAGCACCAGGCAAGGCAACTCTTCGCGGACCACGGCATCGCCGTGCCGGAGGCCGAGGTCGTGGACCAGGCGTCCGAGGCCCACGGCGCGGCCGAACGGCTCGGGGGCCGCGTCGTCGTCAAGGCGCAGGTGAAGACCGGTGGCCGCGGCAAGGCCGGCGGGGTGAAGGTCGCGGCGGACCCGGGGGCCGCCGTCGTCACCGCCCGGCAGATACTCGGCATGGACATCAAGGGCCACCTCGTCCGGAAGGTGATGCTCGCCCAGCCCGTCGACATCGAGGCGGAGTTCTACGTGAGCTTCGTCCTCGACCGGGCCGCCGGGACCTTCCTCGCCATCGCCTCCGCGGAGGGCGGCATGGACATCGAGGAGGTCGCCGCCACCCGCCCCGAGGCCGTGGCCCGCATCCACGTCGACCCGGCAAAGGGCGTCACGGAGGCAGAGGCCGCGCGCATCGCCGAGGCGGCCGCACTGCCGCCGGAGACCGCCCCCGTGATCCAGGCGCTGTGGCAGGTCCTCACCCAGGAGGACGCCCTGCTCGTCGAGGTCAACCCGCTGGTGCGCACGACGGACGGCCGGATACTCGCCCTCGACGGCAAGGTCACGCTCGACGACAACGCGGCCTTCCGGCAGTCCCGTTGGGGCGACGACCCGACGGACCCGCACGGCGACCCGCTGGAGGCGGCGGCCGCAGCCAAGGGTCTCAACTACGTGAAGCTCGACGGCGAGGTCGGCATCATCGGCAACGGCGCGGGGCTCGTCATGTCCACCCTCGACGTCGTCGCCGGCTGCGGTGCCCGCCCGGCCAACTTCCTCGACATCGGGGGCGGCGCCTCTGCCCGCGTCATGGCCGACGGGCTCACGGTCATCCTCTCCGACCCGTCCGTGAAGTCCGTCTTCGTCAACGTCTTCGGCGGCATCACCGCCTGCGACGCCGTCGCCGACGGCATCGTCCAGGCGCTGGACTCCGTGCACCTCACCAAACCCCTGGTGGTCCGGCTCGACGGCAACAGCGCCGCGCGGGGCCGCGCGATCCTCGACGAACGCGCGCACCCGATGGTCCAGCAGGTCACCACCATGGACGGCGCCGCGGACCGGGCGGCCCGACTGGCCCTGGGAGGGCACTGATCATGGCTATCTTCCTCAGCAAGGAGAGCAAGGTCCTCGTCCAGGGCATGACGGGCGCCGAGGGCATGAAGCACACCCGCCGGATGCTCGCCGCGGGCACGCAGATCGTCGGCGGGGTCAACCCGCGCAAGGCGGGCCGGACCGTGGACCTCGACGACCGTACGGTCCCGGTCTTCGGCTCCGTGCGCGACGGCATGGAGGCCACCGGCGCCGACGTCACCGTCGTCTTCGTCCCCCCGCCCTTCGCCAGGGCCGCCGTCGTCGAGGCGGCCGACGCGGGCATCGGCCTGGCCGTCGTCATCACCGAGGGCATCCCCGTCCACGACGCAGTGGCCTTCCACGCCTACGCCAAGGAGCGCGGCACCCGCATCCTGGGCCCCAACTGTCCCGGGGTGATCAGCCCGGGACAGTCCAACGCGGGCATCATCCCGGCCGACATCGCGACGAAGCCCGGCCGCATCGGACTCGTTTCCAAGTCCGGCACGCTCACCTACCAGTTGATGCACGAACTCCGCGACACCGGGTTCTCCACGGCGGTGGGGATCGGCGGGGACCCGGTGATCGGCACGACGCACATCGACTGCCTGGCGGCCTTCGAACAGGACCCCGACACGGAACTGATCGTCCTCATCGGCGAGATCGGCGGCGACGCGGAGGAACGGGCGGCGGCGTACATCGCCGAGCACGTCACCAAACCGGTGGTCGGCTACATCGCGGGCTTCACGGCCCCGGAAGGCAAGACGATGGGGCACGCGGGAGCGATCGTCTCGGGCTCGTCGGGCACGGCGGCGGCCAAGAAGAAGGCGCTGGAGGCCGTGGGCGTCGCGGTGGGAGCCACCCCCACGGAAACGGCCCGGCTGGCGGAGGACCGCCTGCGCGCCACCCTCCGTCCGGGCGGCTGAGCCCCGGGCCTCCCGCCCCCGGCACCCGCCCCCGCGCCTCCCGCCCCCGCATTCCAGAGCGGAGACCCATGACACCCTCATCGACCACCGCACCCCTCACCCTCAAGCCCGGAACGGCATGGCAGGACGCATGGCGCCGCTGCCTGGCCACGGCACCCGAAGCCTTCCAGGACGACCGCGTCAGCAATCTCTGGGGCGCCGCCTGGCACGTGGACGGGCGCACCCTCCCCGCGACCAGCCCCGTCGACGGCACCCCGATCGCCGGACCGCCCCGACTCGACGCCCCGGCCGCCCGGCAGGCGGTGCGCGCGGCGCTCGACTCCCACCGCGCCTGGCGCCACATCCCCCTCGCCGAACGGCGCGCCCGCGTCTCGGCCACGCTCGACGCCCTGACCGAACACCGCGAACTCCTCGCCCTGCTCCTGGTCTGGGAGATCGGCAAACCCTGGCGTCTCGCGCAGGCCGACGTGGACCGTGCCATCGACGGCGTCCGCTGGTACGTGGACCACAGCGACCGTCTGCTGGCCGGCCGGACGCCGCTCGCCGGCCCCGTCTCCAACATCGCCAGCTGGAACTACCCCATGTCCGTGCTGGTCCACGCCATGCTCGTGCAGGCGCTCGCAGGAAACGCGGTGATCGCCAAGACCCCCACGGACGGCGGTGTCGCGTGCCTGACGCTGGCCTGCGCCCTCGCCGCGCGTGAAGGGGTCCCGCTCACCCTCCTCAGCGGAAGCGGCAGCGAACTCTCCGAGCCGCTGGTCCGGTCGCCCGAGATCGGCTGCGTCTCCTTCGTCGGCGGCCGGGACACCGGTGCCCGCATCGCCACCGCCGTCACGGACCTCGGCAAGCGCCACATCCTCGAACAGGAGGGCCTCAACACCTGGGGCATCTGGAACTTCACCGACTGGGCCGCCCTGACCGCCGTCATCCCGAAGCTCTTCGACTACGGCAAGCAGCGCTGCACCGCCTACCCGAGGTTCGTCGTCCAGCGGAACCGCTTCGCCGAGTTCCTGGCCGCCTACCTGCCCGCCGTACGGTCCCTGCGCACCGGACATCCGCTCGCGGTGCGGCACCCCTCCGACCCGCTCCCCAGCCTGGACTTCGGCCCCCTGATCAACGCGACCAAGGCCAAGGAACTCCATGACCAGGTGACCGAGGCGATCGACCGGGGTGCCGTGCCCCTGCATCAGGGATCGTCCGCCGACGCCCTCTTCCTCCCGGGCCAGGACACCAGCGCCTACCTCCACCCGGTCACCCTGCTCAACCCCCCGCGCTCCTCCCCGCTCCACCACGCCGAGCCCTTCGGGCCGGTCGACACCATCGTTCTGGTCGACACGGAGGCCGAACTCCTGGCGGCGATGAACGCGTCGAACGGGGCTCTGGTCGCCACGCTGTCCACCGACGACCCGGCGACGTACGAGCGGCTGGCTCCGCAGATCCGGGCGTTCAAGACCGGCCACGGCACGCCCCGTTCACGCGGGGACCGGGAGGAGCTCTTCGGCGGCTTCGGCGCCTCCTGGCGAGGCGCCTTCGTCGGCGGTGAACTCCTCGTGCGCGCCGTGACCGACGGCCCGGGGGACGAGCGGCTGCCGGGCAACTTCCCCGACTACCACCTCATGCCGTAGACCGGCCGTCTCAGCGGATGCCCTGCCGGTCCGGGCTCAGCGCGAACGCCCGGTCGGCGGCCTCGGGCACCGTGCGCTCCACGGCCTGCACCAGGAGCGCACGGTGCCTGAGAAGCGCTGTCCGCCGCCCCTCCGGCGCCAGCAGCAGCAGATCGTCGAAGGCAGCCAGCAGCCGCCGTGTGACCTGCGGACTCCCGACGGCGCACCAGCGGATCTCCTCGAACGCCAGATCCACGAGATCGGTCCACCCGGGTACGTCCTGGACCAGCCGCACCGCGCCCCGCCGGTCCCGGTGGAGCAGCGGGCCCAGGGGCAGGTCCACGGCCGCCGAGAGGAACTGCACGATCCGGTCCACGCACTGCACGGCGGTCGTCGGATCGTTGACCGCCGGCGACAGCGCACGCAGTGCGATGTCGGACAACTGCCGGAGGCCGAAGGCCGGGTCCTGGTACAGGGCCCGGTCGACGCCGACGAACAGGCAGCGCCCGAAAGCCCGCGACGCCGGAGCGGACCCGCCGTGCACGGACAGGACCGGCGTCCCGGGCACCACGAAGTCCCCGGTGCGCGGCAGGAGCCGCAGCACGGTCTCATGGCGCTCCGCGGTCCGCACGAGCCGTGCGACGTGCACCTCGCGCAGCACGCCGGCCCGGCCGCGGTGCGTCACGTGCCCGGTGGCCGGCCCCAGTGAAAGCGGGGTCCCGGGCCCGCCGGAATGCCGCGCCAGCGCGTGGAGGGACTCGCGTGCGATGTGGTCGAGGACCGGTCCGACCTGCATCAGCCGCAGGGTCGCGGAGACGTAGGCCACGAACAGCAGCAGGCTCAGGCCCACCAGACCCAGGGTCAGCAGGCTCTGGAGGAGGGGCACCGACGTCACGCGCCGGGGGTCGGGGTCGGTCCCGCCCTCGTACGAGGTCAGGACGAGCAGCGAGAACGCGAAGGTGGCCAGGAACACCGTCAGCGTGAGCTTGCTGATCCTGCTCCGCACGAAGATCCGCACCAGGCGGGGGGTCATCTGCCCGCTCGCCATCTGCACGGCCACCAGCGAGATGCTGAAGACCACGCCGATGAAGGTCATCATCGCCGCGCTGACGGTGGTGACGACGGTCCGCGCGTCCAGGGCGAAGGAGAGGAGGTCCCCGAGCTCCTCGTAGGCCCGTTCCTTCTTCAGGTGCGCGACGATCGCGTTGTCCAGCTCGGCCAGGCCCCACCACAGGCAGAAGGCCACCACGAGTCCTGCCGCGGGCGCGAACCAGAAGCTGTCGCGCAGTCGCTCGCGCAGCGAGGTCAGCGCGCGCGGCGGACGGTGGACGTGCTTGCCCCGGCCGCTCTCGCCCCTCGGGCTGCTCTTGCCGTTCATGCCCGCGAAGGTAGCCCGGGGTGACGGTGAGCGCGTGGCACGCCACGGAGAGTGCGCGGGGTGGCGTCGTGTGCGTGCGGGTGCGCCGTCACCGCACTGACCACCTAAAACGCAGGTGAGAGGCACCCCGAACCCCTGGTATTGTTTTCCTTGTCGCCGGGGGGAAACCCCGGAGCGGCAGACACCTTGTCCGGGTGGCGGAATGGCAGACGCGCTAGCTTGAGGTGCTAGTGCCCTTTATCGGGCGTGGGGGTTCAAGTCCCCCCTCGGACACCAGTGAGGACCCCAGTTGATCTGGGGTCCTTTCGCGTTCCCCCGCGAGCGGGGGCGGCCGCGGGGTGGAGCGCCCCTCCCGCCGGGTGTTGTTTGGGTCACATTCGACCTCCAGGTACTTGTTTTCAGCCATGTAATCGATTCCAATCAACTTTGTAATCGATTCCACGGCTGGTTCCGTTGGTCTCGATGCTCTCGGAAACCACAAGGAGGTGGTCCGGAAATGGCGAGCATCAAGGATGTCGCGGCCCAGGCGGGAGTGTCTGTCGCCACGGTCTCCCGCGTCCTCAACAGCCATCCTTCCGTCAGCCCGGACGCACGCAGACGCGTCCTCGCCGCCGTCGACGCGCTCGGCTACCGGCCCAACGCCGTGGCCCGATCGCTGCGCACCGACCAGACGCGCACCCTCGGCCTCGTCATCAGTGACGTACTGAACCCGTACTTCACCGCCCTGGCCCGCTCCGTGGAGGAGGAGGCCCGCGCGCTCGGGTACAGCGTCATCATCGGCAACGCCGACGAGCGGCCCGCCCAGCAGGACCACCACGTCCGCACGCTCCTGGACCGCAGGATCGACGGACTCCTGGTCTCGCCGGCGGACGGCGAGTCCCCCCTGCTGCTGGACGTCGCACGCACCGGTACCCCGATGGTCTTCGTGGACCGCTGGATGCCGGGGGTCGACGTGCCGGTCGTCCGCGCCGACGGGCACCTCGCCATCCAGGACCTGGTGGCGCACCTGCACGCGCTCGGCCACCGCAGGCTCGCCATCATCGCCGGCCCGGCGGCCACCACCACGGGCAACGAACGTGTCGAGGCCTTCGGGGAGGCCATGCGGGCCCACGGACTCGCGCTGCCCGACGCCTACATCGGGCAGGGCGACTTCCAGGCCGACAGCGGCCGGCGCGTCACCGAGCACTTCCTGTCCCTCCCCGAACCGCCCGAGATCGTCTTCGCCGCCGACAACCTGATGGCGCTCGGCGCCCTGGACGCCATCCGCGCCCGCGGTCTGCGCGTCCCGGAGGACATCGGGATCGCGGCGTTCGACGACATCCCGTGGTTCGTCCACACCGGTCCGCCGATCACCGCGATCGCCCAGCCCACGGGCGACCTCGGCCGCGCCGCCGTCCGCGCGCTCGTCGACATCGTCGAGGGCCGCCCCCCGCAGTCCGTCACCCTGCCCGCCCGCCTCGTCGTACGCAGCTCCTGCGGCGAGCGCACCCCGAGTCCCGGGAGCAACGAGTGAGTGAATCGGTCGAGTTGCTGCGCATCGAAGGCGTACGCAAGACCTTCCCCGGTGTAGTCGCCCTGGACCGTGTCGATTTCGACCTCCGCAGCGGCGAAGTGCACGTCCTTCTCGGTGAGAACGGTGCCGGCAAGAGCACCCTCATCAAGATGCTCTCCGGCGCCTACCGCCCGGACAGCGGCCGGATCTTCGCCGGTGGCCAGGAAGTTCGCATCCACGGCGCACAGGACGCCGAGAAGCTCGGCATCGCGACGATCTACCAGGAGTTCAACCTGGTCCCCGATCTCACGGTCGCCGAGAACATCTTCCTGGGCCGCCAGCCGCGCCGCCTCGGCATGATCGACCGCGCGCGCATGGAGGCCGACGCGGAGGTGCTCCTGCGCCGCGTGGGCCTGCACGTCTCCCCGCGGGTCAAGGTCCGCGAACTGGGCATCGCCCGGCTGCAGATGGTCGAGATCGCCAAGGCGCTCAGCCTGGACGCCCGCGTCCTGATCATGGACGAGCCGACGGCCGTGCTGACCTCCGAGGAGGTCGACAAGCTGTTCGCGATCGTGCGGCAACTGCGTACGGACGGTGTCGGGATCGTCTTCATCACCCACCACCTGGAAGAGATCGCCGCCCTCGGCGACCGCGTCACCGTCCTCCGCGACGGCCGCAGCGTCGACCAGGTGCCCGCTTCCACACCCGAGGAGGAACTCGTCCAGCTGATGGTCGGCCGCAGCATCGACCAGCAGTACCCGCGCGAGCGGCCCGAGACGGGCGAGGCCCTGCTCTCCGTCCGGGGGCTCACCCGCGACGGCGTGTTCCACGACATCACCTTCGACGTCCGGGCCGGTGAGGTTGTCGGCCTCGCCGGACTGGTCGGAGCGGGCCGCACCGAGGTCGCCCGCGCCGTGTTCGGCGCCGACACCTACGACTCCGGCACGGTCGACGTCGCCGGGCAGCGGCTCGGCAAGCACGACGTGACCGCGGCCATGGGAGCCGGCATAGGGCTCGTCCCCGAGGACCGCAAGGGCCAGGGGCTCGTGCTCGACGCCTCCGTACAGGAGAACCTCGGCCTGGTCACCCTGCGCTCGGCGACCCGTTCCGGAATCGTCGACGTCAAGGGGCAGCGCGCCGCCGCCGCCCGCATCGCCGAGCAGCTCGGGGTACGGATGGCCGGCCTCGGCCAGCACGTCCGGACCCTCTCCGGAGGCAACCAGCAGAAGGTCGTCATCGGGAAGTGGCTCCTCGCCGACACCCGGGTCCTGATCCTCGACGAGCCCACCCGGGGCATCGACGTCGGGGCCAAGGTCGAGATCTACCAGCTCGTCAACGAGCTCACGGCCTCGGGACACGCCGTCCTGATGATCTCCAGCGACCTCCCCGAGGTCCTCGGCATGAGCGACCGGGTCATCGTCATGGCCCAGGGCCGCATCGCCGGGGAGCTCCCCGCACAAGAAGCCACCCAGGACGCCGTGATGGCACTCGCCGTCAGCGCCGCACCCACAACCGCACCCACCGAGAAGGCAGAGGAGAGCCCCCGTGGCCACTGACACGCATCCGAGCACCAAGGGCGCCGGCGGCGCCGGGAACACCCTCCGCCGCCTCCTGCTCGAGAACGGCGCCCTCAGCGCCCTGATCGTCCTCGTGGTGGCGCTGTCGCTGCTGTCGGGCGACTTCCTTACCACCCAGAACCTGCTGAACGTCGGTGTGCAGGCCGCCGTGACCGCGATCCTCGCGTTCGGTGTCACCTTCGTCATCGTCTCCGCCGGCATCGACCTCTCCGTCGGATCGGTCGCCGCACTGTCCGCGACCGTGCTCGCCTGGTCGGCCACATCGGCAGGCGTCCCCGTCTGGCTCGCGGTCATATTCGCCATCGCGACCGGTCTGGTCTGCGGGCTCATCAGCGGCGCCCTCGTCGCCTACGGCAAACTGCCGTCGTTCATCGCGACGCTGGCCATGCTCTCGGTCGCCCGCGGTCTGTCCCTGGTCATCTCCCAGGGCAGCCCCATCGCCTTCCCCAGCTCCATCTCGCACCTGGGCGACACCCTCGGCGGGTGGCTGCCCGTCCCGGTCCTCGTGATGATCGCGGCCGGCCTGGTCACGGCGCTCATCCTGGGCCGCACCTACATCGGCCGCTCCATGTACGCCATCGGCGGCAACGAGGAGGCCGCACGCCTCTCCGGACTGCGCGTCAAGAAGCAGAAGCTGGCGATCTACGCCCTGGCCGGCCTCTTCGCCGCCGTGGCGGGCATCGTCCTCGCCTCCCGCCTGACCTCCGCGCAGCCCCAGGCGGCGCAGGGTTACGAACTCGACGCGATCGCCGCGGTCGTCATCGGCGGCGCCAGCCTCGCGGGCGGCGTCGGCAAGGCGTCCGGCACCCTGATCGGTGCGCTGATCCTCGCCGTCCTGCGCAACGGCCTCAACCTGCTCTCCGTGTCCGCCTTCTGGCAGCAGGTCGTCATCGGTGTCGTCATCGCCCTCGCGGTGCTGCTGGACACCCTGCGCCGCAAGGCCGGCTCGGGCGCTCCGTCCGCCGGCGGCTCGTCCGCCGCGGCCGGATCACCGGGGTCGAAACGCAAGAAGACGATGGAGCTCGGCATCGCGGTGGTCGTCGTGGCCGCCGTCGTCGCGGCGGTGTCGTTCTTCCACTCCGGTTCCTCCGGAAGCACCAAGAAGATCGGCGTCTCGCTCTCCACCCTGAACAACCCCTTCTTCGTCCAGATGAAGCAGGGCGCCCAGCAGGAGGCCAAGAAGGCCGGCGTCGACCTGACCGTCACCGACGCCCAGAACGACGCCTCGCAGCAGGCCAACCAGCTGGAGAACTTCACCAGCTCCGGCCTGGACTCCATCATCGTCAACCCGGTGGACTCCGACGCGGTGGGCCCCAGCGTCCGCAGCGCCAACAAGGACGGCATTCCGGTGGTCGCCGCCGACCGCGGCGTCAACAAGGCCAAGACCGCGACCCTCGTCGCGTCCGACAACGTGGCGGGCGGCAAGCTCGCTGCGAAGACGCTCGCCGAGAAGCTCGGCGGCAAGGGGAGCATCGCCGTCCTGCAGGGCACGGCCGGCACCTCCGCCAGCCGTGAGCGCGGCGCGGGCTTCGCCGAAGGCATCAAGGCCTACCCCGGCATCAAGATCGTGGCCAAGCAGCCGGCCGACTTCGACCGGACCAAGGGTCTGGACGTCATGACCAACGTGCTCCAGGCCCACCCCGGGATCACCGGTGTCTTCGCCGAGAACGACGAGATGGCGCTCGGTGCGGCCAAGGCACTCGGCAGCAAGGCCGGGAAGTCCGTCGCGGTCATCGGCTTCGACGGGACGCCGGACGGCCTCAAGGCGGTGAGCACGGGCACGCTGTACGCGTCCGTCGCCCAGCAGCCCAAGGAACTGGGCAAGATCGCCGTGCAGAACGCCGTCCGCGCTGCCGACGGCAAGAAGGTCGCCGGCACGGTGATGGTTCCGGTCAAGGTCGTCACCCGGCAGAACGTCGCCGACTTCTCCTGATCAAGGAAGGCACGAACCAGATGTACGTCAACGAGGACCCCGCACCCTCCCGGTACGACCTCCTGGTCGTCGGCTCGGCCAACGCCGACCTCGTCGTCGGCGTCGACCGCCGGCCCGGCCCCGGGGAGACGGTGCTCGGCTCCGACCTCGTCGTCCACCCCGGCGGCAAGGGTGCCAACCAGGCCGTCGCCGCCGCCCGACTGGGAGCCCGCACGGCGCTCCTGGCCCGGGTCGGCGACGACGCCCACGGACGGCTGCTGCGCGCGTCGCAGCAGGAGGCGGGCGTCGACACGGGCGGGGTCCTCGTCGGCGGGGCGGCCACCGGGGTCGCCCTGATCACCGTCGACCCCTCGGGCGACAACAGCATCGTCGTCTCCCCGGGCGCCAACGCCCGGCTGACCCCCGAGGACATCAGGGCGTCGGGCCCGCTGTTCGCGGCGGCCCGCGTCGTCTCCGTACAACTGGAGATCCCGCTGGACACCGTCGCCGAGACGGCGCGGGCACTGGGCCCGGACACGCGCCTGGTCCTCAACCCGTCCCCGCCCGCGCCGCTGCCCGACGAGGTGCTGGCCGCCTGCGACCCGCTGGTGGTCAACGAGCACGAGGCACGGTTCATCCTCGGGGAGGGCGCCGGCGACACCCCGGAGTCCTGGGCACGGGGGCTGACCGCCCTCGGCCCGCGCTCCGTCGTCATCACCCTGGGCGCGGGAGGCGCCCTGGTCTCCGACACCCGCACCGGTGAGGCGGTACGCGTCCCGAGCCCCAAGGTCCACGCGGTGGACACCACCGGCGCGGGCGACGCCTTCACCGCGGCCCTGGCCTGGCGCCTGGGCCTGGGCGAGGAACTCACCAGGGCCGCAGGGTTCGCCGTACGGGTGGGCGCCGCGGCTGTCACCAGGGAGGGCGCACAGGCGTCCTTCCCCACCTCGGAAGAAGTCGCGGCACTGTGAAGAAGACAGGCATCCTCAACCGCCACCTCGCGGGAGCCCTGGCCGAACTCGGCCACGGCGACGGCGTCCTGATATGCGACGTGGGCATGCCCATCCCGGACGGTCCCCGGGTCGTCGACCTCGCCTTCCGGGCGGGCGTCCCGGCCTTCGCCGAGGTCCTGGACGGACTGCTGGCGGAACTGGTGGTGGAGGGGGCCGTCGCGGCCGAGGAGACGGCCGCGGCGAACCCGGAGGCGGCCGGCCTGCTGGCCGCCCGGCTCCCCGGGCTCACCCACGTCTCCCACGAGCGCCTGAAGGAACTCAGCGCCTCCGCCCGCCTGGTGGTACGCACGGGCGAGGCGCGGCCGTACGCCAACGTGCTGCTGCGCTGCGGCGTGTTCTTCTGACCGCCTGACCGCACCACCTGCCGCGGGGCGAGCCCGCGCTCACCCGCGACGGGTGTGCGCGGGCTCGCGCGCGTCGTAGCCCGACCGCGCGCGGTCGACCCGGCCCTACGGCCTCAGCACCTCGCGGAACGTGTACACGCCCGACGGCTCCATGCGCACCAGCGCCATCGGTTTGCCGTCGGGATTTCCGTCCGGGGCGAAGGAGATCGGGCCGCTGAGTCCGGACACCGAGGCGCGCCCGCTGAGCTGGAGCAGCATCTGCAGCGTCGCACCCGTGTTGACCTGACCCCCGCCGTCCGGTCCCGCGGCGTTCCGGATCGCGACGCCCAGGGTCCATACCGCGTCGTGCCCCATGATCACCTGGCCGTCCTGGAGCACCTGCATCGTCTCGTCGGGCGCTCCGCCGAACTCCGTCCTGTACAGCCCCAGGAAGTCCGGCAGCGGGTTGTTCGCCCCGGCGTAGAGGCGGCCCGCGAGGGCCGGGTGGGCGAGCGAGGAGTAGAGGACGGTCACTCTGCTGTCGGTCCACTCCGTGCGGAACTTCTCCCGCCGCGCCTCGCTCTCCAGCGAGCCGTAGTAGGCGCCGACCGCGTCGTCACCCGTGATCAGCGTGACCGGACACCGGCGGTCGGGGGCGGACATGGAGTAGATGAAGTTACGGATGTTGACGCCCCGGCCGGCGAAGAACACCGCGTCGGGACGGAGGTCGCACACCTTGTCCGCGACGGAGGAGAAGGCGTTGGAGACGCCGTCCACCCCTGACAGGAACTCCAGCGGGGTCCCCTCGGTCTCCAGGCCCCGCTCGGCCGCCGCCGTCGCGAAGGCGGTGGCCATCGACGTGTTGTAGATGTCGTCCTCGTTGCGGTCCCGTATGACGGCGACCTCGAATCCGGGATCCTTCTTCTGCCGCGCCCTCAGGTAGTTGACCGCTGCGGCCGCCTGGTCACGGTTGGGTGCGGAGGTCCGGAAGAACCCCGGGCGGGCCGCGTCCGACAGGCTGTCGGCGGTGACCGTCGCACCCATCATGGGGATGCCCGCCTCGCGCAGTGCGTCGACGGCGTTCTTGGTGCCGCCCCGGCTCTGGCCGAAGCCCGCGACGGCGACGAGGTGGTTGTCGTCCTTCGACATCGCCACGAGATCGGCGGTGAGGGTCCGCCACTGCTCCGAACGCAGGCCCAGGTTGCCGACGAGCAGGCGCACCTGCGGGAGGTCACCCCGTCCCGCACCGAGGTCCGGGTCGTTCAGCTCGCGCTGGGCGAGATAGGCGCCCATCAGCTCCCCCCGCAGCCCGTACTTCGCCTCCTCCTCGCCCTTCACCGTCGTCAGCGGCTCGATGTACGCCACGGAGACGAACTGCTTGCCGGACTTCCCGACACGCTCGTTCTCCGCCTCGATCCTGCCCATGACCTCCTTCAGCGAGGGGTCGAAGGCGAAGGAGCCGTCGCTCACGCCGATGCACTCCTCCCGGTCCCCCTTCCTGAGGATGCCCGGAGCGCATTCCGCCTTCTCGTGCTGCCAGGCCCGGTAGGCCTCCGCACCGCCCCACACCGCCGCCGTGAGGACCACCGCACCCGCGACGATCCACGGTGCCTTGCGCCGGGGCGGACGCGGGGGGACGAACGTGCCGTCGTCGGAGCTCACCACCACGGCTTCCTTTCGTAGCGTTGCGCCATGCGCAGCAGCACATGGCGGTCGTGCTCGTCGCCTATCGGCCGGCGGAGCGTCAGGAACTCCTCGACGATGTCCGGATACAGCTCCGCGTACGGATCGCCGAGCGGATCGCCGTACGGCTGCGCGGCCCCCTCCGGCCGTGGATGCGGGGTGATCCAGCCGGCCGCCAGCAGCCGGGTGATGGCGCGCCGGGGGGCATCGCCCCCGGCGACGCCGACCAGCCGCTCGTACCGGTCGCGGGCCGGCTCCGGCAGGGCGCCGTCCCAGCGGCACGGGGCACGCTGCAGCCAGGCCAGATCGGCGCACCACGCGTCGGCGCCCACCTCGTCGAAGCGGTCCCGCAGATAGCCCACGGCCGAGCCCAGGTCGTCCAGCGCCAGGTCGTGATACGCGACGGCGCGCAGGTCCCCCCGCGTGACCGCCGCCGCACGCAGGGCCCGGTGCGCGCCCGTCCACGAGCCGGGCCCGCCGGTCTCCGGAGCGCCGTCGAGGCGGCGCAGCAGCAGGAAGCGGGTGAGCCGGTGCAGGGCGGGGAGCCCGTCGTCGGGCTCGGGCACGGTGCGCAGGTCGTCCGCGCAGTAGCCGACGAACTCCCGGAGCACCGGCTCCTGTCCCTCCCACAGGGACTCGCAGGTCTCCGCCCTGCCGAGGGTGACCCCCGCGGCCGCCCGCGGCATCAGCCGGGCCAGCTGCGCCGAGCAGTCGCGCAGGAGGAGTTCGAGCAGCCGCGGGCCCGCGGACACCGCGGGCACCGGCTCGACACTGCCGTCGAGAGGGGCCAGGCACTGGTGCATGCGCGCGTCCCACGGCATGTCGGCCGGCATGCGGCGCAGACCGTCGAGCACCTCGGCCGTCCCCGCGGGGTGCCCCCGGGTGACCTCGTACACGATCCATCCCAGCCACTGCACGGCGTTGTCCGTCCGCGGCAGCACCGAACCCGCGGGCAGCCCGTCCAGGGTGGCGGCGGCATGCGCCTCCACCTCGCGCCGGCTCAGGTCGCGCAGCTGACCGGCCACCACGAGCGGTCCCGCCGACAGCGGGCGGAAATGGGACTGCCGCGGCCAGCTCTCGCGGTAGTCGGGGCGGTGGCCGCTGCCGGTCTCCGCGCGGACCAGCGTCTCGGGACGCCGGCGCGCGGTCGTCACGACGAGGAGGGGGTCGGGGCGGCCCGAGCGCTCGCGCGACTCCAGCAGGAGCGTCAGGAACGCCTCGCCGACCGGGGAGTCCGCGTTGTCCAGCAGCGCGAGGCAGTGCGTGGTCCGCAGCCGGTCCGCCCGGCCGGAGGCGTACGCGCCGCGCAGGTCGGCCAGGAAGGAGTCCAGCAGCACGCGTTCGGCCTCCGCGCGCTGGGCGGGATAGCCGTGGTACAGCCGGTTCACACCGACGAGGAAGTCGGCCGTCCCGCCCCGCCCCGGCCCCGCGGCGGACGTCTCGGCGAACCTCCTGCGCAGCCGCAGGCCCAGCCGCATGCGCATCCCGCCCTGGACGAGGGGCATGACGACGGAACTCCAGCCGGGCAGCCCGAACCCGGCGAGCTGGGCGACACCGTCGACGATCCCCTGCAGTTCCTGGTACGAGTGCTCCCGCGCCCGTCCCGCCCTCAGCGCCTCGGCCATGTCGCGGACCGCCCGCTCCCGGCTGCCCGCGTCGACCGCCGTGCCCACGGCGGCGAGGAGTGCCCCCAGCGCAGGGAAACCCAGCCGGGGGATGCCGTCGTGGCGGGCACTGAGCTGGAACGCCATCTCGATCAGCACGTCGATGGGTGTGCCACCGCGCTCGCCGACGGGTTCCAGATCGATGCTCGCCAGCGGTACACGCCGCGCCCACTCGCGCAGATGACCGGTGAGCGCGGTCTTCCCGCTCCCGCGCGTGCCCAGCAGCATCAGGGCGGGTATCGGACGCAGTGGCCCCTGCTGCCTGCTCAGGGTCTCGGCCACGCGTCTGCGCACCGCGACGTCACGCTCTGATCTGCCGGCTCTGCCGTCGGCCATCCAGCTCCCCCCGCCGACCGGACGGCGCTCCGTCGGAACGCCGTAACTCACCTGCCCCACAAGGGTATTCACAGATGATCCCGCCGGAGGGGATCTCGCCGCAGGCGCCCCTGGTGAGCCTCCAGTGCGCCCCTCGCGCGCCCCGCGGGCACCGCGGAGAGCGGGCGCGGGCGGAGCGGCACACGCTAGGATCACGTCCGTGACTGCCGGGTCGGCCATGGGCCACGTACGAGAGAAGCGCCCGGCCCCTGCGTGAGCGCGTGGCGGGCCCGTGCCCCGCCGGCCTGTCGTGCATTCCGGAGCGCCCTGCGGGGCGCCCCCGTCCCAGCGGAATCCACGACACGGAGACGTATCCGACATGACCCCCGCACAGCACCACACCCCGCCCGCCACCGATCAGGGCACCACGGTCGTCCAGTTGAACCACACGGCGGTGTACGCCGGAAACCGCAGCCTGTCGGCCGAGTTCATCGCCGCCGTGCTGGGCCTGGAGGTCGGCGCGCCGTTCGGGCCCTTCCTGCCCGTCGACCTCGGAAACGGCGTGACCCTCGACTACTACGAGCTGCGGGACGCACCGGTGCAGCCGCAGCACTACGCGTTCCTCGTGCCCGACGCGGAGTTCGACGGAATGATCGCGCGCCTGCACGCGCTCGGAGTCACCCACTACGCCGATCCGGGGCACACCGAACCCGGGCGGATCAATCGCCTCTTCGGCGGCCGAGGGGCCTACTTCGAGGACCCGGACGGCCACAACATGGAGATCATGACCAGGCCCTACGCCCGGCCCCGCTGACCTCGCCCCGCACAGTCAGCGAGTCCACCAGTTCCGCCAGTGCCGCGGCCAGCGCGCCGAGACCGGGGCCCGCGGGTCCGCCGGGCTCGGACATGTACAGGTCGCGGCGGATCTCGATCATCAGTGCGCCGACCCGGTGGTCCGTCCCGTAGTGCTTCAGCGGGACGTACGTACCGGGGAAGGGGCTGTTGAGGCACGTACCGCCGAATCCGGCGAACGCCGCTTCCGCCCGGGCCAGGAGCCCGGGCGGGGTGTGGAAGCCGTCGGTGCCCAGACAGACCGGTGGGCGCGGCCCGCCGCCGTGGAGCTCGTAGGGGAGCGCGGCGGTCGGATACGAATGGACGTCGATGACGACCGCACGGCCCGTGGCGGCCAGCCGAGCGTCCACCGCTGCGGTCATCGCCTCCGCATACGGGTGGAAGAAGCGGTCCAGCAGCGGCTGCGGACGGTGTTCCGGAGGACGCAGGCGCTCGCGGTGAGTGGTGTGCGTGTAGACCGCGCCCATGCCGACGGCCAGCATCTCCTCCCGATCGTCCGGGAAGCGCTCGGGGTCGACGACGAGCCGTGACAGGCCGTTCGCGAAGGTCCAGGGGGCCACCGCGCAGGCACGGGAGGCCAGTTCCGTCAGTTCGGCGGTGTGGGAGTCCGTGATGTGGTCGAGCTCCGCCTCCAGCGCCCGGTCGTCGAGCGAGATGCCCTCGCGTACGTCCGCCGGGACGGCCCGGGAGGAGTGCGGGACGTGCAGCAGCACCGGCGACTCGGCGGCACCGGCTGTCAGTCGGTACGGCTGCGGCTCTGGGCTCAAGGACCGGTCCTCCGGTGTGCGGTGGGTGGCGACGGGAGGGGAAAGGCTACGCGGGTCGGCCTGGGACCGCGCGGACTGCGGCCGTGCGGTCCCGGATTCGCTCACCCGTGCGGTGGTGTCGCGGTGGTCCCCCTACAGTCGTCGTGTGCCCGAACTCTCTTACCTCGACGCGGTCCGGAAGTCCTACGACACCGTCGCCGCCGACTACTTCCTCAAGGTCAAGCCCCCGGAGGAACTGGATCCCCTGTCGCGCGGGATGCTGAACGCCTTCGCCGAGACGGTACTGTCCACCGGTCTCGGGGCCGTGGCCGACCTGGGATGCGGACCGGGCAGGGTGACGGCCTACCTGGCCGGGCGCGGGGTGCCCGCCTTCGGTGTCGATCTCTCCCCGGAGATGGTCGGACTGGCCCGGCGCACTCACCCGGACCTCGATTTCGCCGTCGGTTCCATGACCGCGCTGGCGATCGACGGCGAGGTGCTCGGCGGCATCCTCGCCTTCTACTCCACCCACCACACACCGCCGGACCAACTGCCGACGGTCTTCGGTGAGTTCCACCGCACGCTCGCCCCCGGCGGGCACCTGATGCTGGCCGGTCACGTGGGGGCGGGAGAACACCTGCGCCCGACGCAGGCGTACGGCGGTCACCCGGTGTCCTACGAGTCCTACCTGTCATCGCCCGATCGCATCGCCGAGCTTCTGCGGGGAGCCGGGCTCGTCGTCACCGCCCGGCTGGTGGAGGAACCCGCCGAGGGGGCCACGAGGTCCCATGCCACGTTCTTCGCGCGGAAGCCCGGTCGGGCCTGACGGGCGGGGCCGCCCGGGGAACGGGCGGTGCGTGTGCCCGCCGGGCCGGGCGGACCGGGCGCACGCACCACCCGCCCCCGTCCGTCCGCGGCCCCTGTGCGACCCGGCCTCAGTCGGCCCAGACGTCCGCGTCGTCGGCCGGCACCGTGGTGGCCAGCTTCAGTTCCTTGCGGGCGCCGACCGTCTTGCCCGGGTCGATGCCGGTGAAGGCGACGTCGTACGCGATGTAGAAGGCGTCCGTGTCCTTGGCCTCGGCGGCGTCGTGCCAGGCGTCGGCCGTCTCCTCCAGCTTCGTGCGGAGCTTGACGGTCTCCGGCTGCTGGATGTCCTTCATCGTCCTGAGATGGCCGTCGAGCGCGGTGGCGACGGCCTTGGCCTGCTTCTTGTAGGCGGCCAGGTCGTCCTCGATCATCTTGGCCTCGGGCTGGTTCGCCCACAGGGCCTCGTAGACCGCGTTCGAGCCGTTGAGGTAGGCGAGCTGGTCGGCGGCCAGGGACTTGCTCTCCAGCGAGCCGGTGAAGTCGCCCAACTCCTTGGTGTAGGCGCAGCTCACCGCGCGGTCGCCGGTCCGCCAGCTCTGGGGCGTCGGGTAGTAGTAGAAGAGGTCGACGCCGGCCGGAACCGCCCAGGTGTCGGAGACGAACTTCCGGGACTCCACCGGGCAGCGCTCGTCGGCGATCTTCGACGCACCCTCCTCACCCGGG
Source organism: Streptomyces sp. NPDC001822 (assembly GCF_042892135.1). NCBI lineage: Bacteria > Bacillati > Actinomycetota > Actinomycetes > Kitasatosporales > Streptomycetaceae > Streptomyces > Streptomyces sp. NPDC001822. The sequence continues at coordinate 60,873 of NZ_JBIATW010000005.1, read as the reverse complement.
TACTCCGTGATGCCGTCGATCGAGAACTCGCCCACGACCTGCCCCTTGTGCGGCTCCTTGCACGGGACGATCTCGACGGCGAACTCCTCGCTCCCCGTTGCCTCGCTGTTGGGGTTGTAACAGTCGCCCTGAGTGAGGGAGAAGACGGAACGCTGCCGCAGTGCGGTCTTGGCGCCGGCCTTCGCGCTGTCGATGGCGTCGGAGCAGCCCACCGCTCCCACCGCGAGAAGGGCGACAACGGTCGATATACCGCGTACGGAGCGGGACGTGACACCGAAAAGCATGGCTGGGGCATCCTCAAACGGAAGGGATGTGAACAGGTGTGCGCATCGTATGGCATAAGTGTGATGTCTCTGTTCACGGTTGGTTCACGTGCCGATGGCCCCGCATCGAGCGGCCCGGCCGAGGGGTCCGGTGGAACACGGTGCGCGCCGTCCTGCACACCGGCTCCCTCGGTGCCTGCGCCGGGCGGTCCACCTGCACGGTCTCGCGGCAGGGGGGCCGAACGCCTGGTGGCGGTGTTCGCAGCCGCTGATGCCTTTTCCGTCAGCCCCTCCGCTCGCTCCGGAAGGAGATCCGGTGCGCCCGCGGCGTACGGTCGTCCGTCCGTGTCCCGCCGCGGTTCCCCTCGTTGACCAGTGGCGGGCGGTCCCGGGACGGGACACGGCGGGTGCGATCGAGCCCGGCCCCGCGCGGACGGACGGCTGACCGACCGTCACCTCCGCGGATCTTCGGCCCGGCGAGGAGAGCCATGCATGAGACCCGGGTGCGAGCGGCGGCACCGGAGCCGGCCGTCACCGCGGCGCGCGACCGGCCCGGCGGTCCGCTGCCCTGGCTCACGGCCCTGGGACTGGCCTTCCTCGTCCTGCAACTCGCCGTCGTCGTGCCGGGTTCGGGTCTCGGCTGGGACGAGACCGTCTATGTGAGCCAGGCCGGGGGCAACGCTCCACCCGCGTTCTTCAGCGCACCCCGCGCCCGGGGGATCTCCTACCTCGTCGCTCCGGTCGCCGCACTGACCTCGTCCACCGCCGTGCTGCGCATCTATCTCGCCCTGCTGTCCGCGGGTGCGCTGGTCGGTGCCCTGTACGTCTGGCGCAAGGTGCTGCCCACGCCGGTCCTCGTCTGTGCGGGGGCGTTCTTCGCCGGGCTGTGGCCGACCCTGTTCTACGGCTCGGCGGCCATGCCCAACCCCTGGTGTGCCCTCGGGGCCCTGGCAGCGGCCGGCTGGGCCGCCAGGCCGGCGCGCGACGGTACGGGCCGCAGGGAGGCGGTGGGCGCGGGAGCCGCGGTGGCACTCGTCGCCCTCATGCGGCCCGCGGACGGCTTCTGGCTGGCGCTGCCGCTGGTCCTCGCCGTCGTCGTGGTCCCCGGGAGGCGCCGTCCCGGCATGTGCGCCGCGCTCGTGGCCGGGCTGGTCGCCGGGTGCGCCCCGTGGACAGCCGAGGCGTACGCGCGGTACGGGGGTCTCGGTGCGCGGCTCCACCGGGCCGGTGAGATCCAGGGCGGCCTCGGCTGGAACATGGCCGTGGACGACCATCTGCGGGCACTGGCCGGACGCACACTGTGCCGCCCGTGCGACATCGGATGGGACAGCCCGGGCACGGCACTGTGGCTGACGGTCCTTCCCGTGCTCGTCGTCGGCGGTGTCGTGGCGGCCCGGCGGTCCGGTCGTGGCACCGTGGCGCTCCTCGCGGCGGTGACAGGACTGTCCGTGGCGGTCCCCTACCTCTTCCTCGTCGGATACGCCGCTCCCCGCTTCCTCCTCCCCGCCTACGCGCTGCTGTCCGTGCCGCTGGCCGAGTGCCTGGTCCACCTCTTCGCGCGCGCCTGGCACGCCCGCCGGCCGGCCGGTCTCGCCCTCCTGACACTGGTCCTGGCGGCCCACCTCACCGCGCAGATCCTCGTCGTGAGCCACGTGGTCCGCGTCAGCCACGCCACGACCGCGCGGTTCACCGCGATGGCCGGAGCGCTGAACCGCTCGGGTGTGAAGCCGCCGTGCGTGGTCAGCGGGGCCGACGCGGTGCCGATCGCCTATTACGCGGGGTGCGCGTCCCGGCAGACGGCGGGCCACGACGCGAGCACGACCCCGGCCGCGCTCCGGAGGACCGCGCGGCACGTACCGACGGCGGTCCTCGTGGCTCCCGGCGAGGCCCCGCCGCCGTGGGCGGCCGGCCGGCGGGGCGTTCCCCTGCCACGCGGCAGCGGCGGAGCGGCCTACCGGGGGTACGTGCTGCCCGTGGTCGCACCGGAGGCGGCGGACCGGAGCAGGTGACCGAGCCCGCCGGCCGGGCCGTCCGGACGGGACGGCCGGCGTGAAGGCACGGCAGGCCGTGTGCGGGCCACGCCCGGGCGGGGAGGGTTGAGCGGCGAAAGCGCGCCCGGTGAAGGGAAGTTGCACGTGTCGGGTGTGCCGCGGTGGTCATAGGGCGCGTCGGCGGCTGTGACCGCCGCGCGCGTGTTACGAATGCCCGGACGGTGGATGGCCACCCCGGGCCCCGTCCGGGTGCCGCCTGAAACGTCCCCGTAATCCGCCCGGCGCGGGAGCTTCCTACCCTCGCTCGGGAATCGTCGGAACAGCGGACGGAGGCGGTGCCGTGGCCGGCGCACCAGCGCGCGGACGACAGGCCGATCACAGCGTGGGGCTGTCCCACCGGGTCATCCACGGCTACCGCCGTGCGTACCGGATCGCGGGGGAGGGCCCCGTCATCCTGCTCATCCACGGCATCGGCGACTCCTCCGCGACGTGGGCGGAGGTGATCCCCGAGCTGGCCCGGCGGCACACCGTGATCGCCCCGGACCTCCTCGGTCACGGAGCCTCCGACAAGCCCCGCGCGGACTACTCGGTGGCCGCCTACGCCAACGGCATCAGAGACCTGCTGGGCGTCCTCGGCGTCGAGCGCGCGACCCTCGTCGGCCATTCGCTGGGCGGCGGTGTGGCGATGCAGTTCGCCTACCAGTACCCCGAGCGGACCGACCGCCTGATCCTGGTGAGCGCGGGCGGAGTGGGGCGCGAGGTGAACCCGGCCCTGAGGGCCGTGTCGCTTCCCGGGGCCGACCTGTTGCTCTCGGCACTGCGCCTGCCCGGTATGCGACGGCAGGTCGGCCTCTTCACGCGGCTCATGAAGCTCCTCGACACCGACCTCGGCCAGGACGCCGCCGAGCTGATCGACCTCGTGGACGCGCTTCCCGACGGCACCTCGCGCAGCGCCTTCATCAGCACACTGCGCGCGGTGGTGGACTGGCGGGGGCAGGCGGTCACGATGCTGGACCGCTGCTATCTCGCCGAGGGCATGCCGACCCTGCTGCTGTGGGGGTCTCGCGACAGCGTCGTACCCGTCCACCACGCCCGCGGGGCCCATGCGGCGATGCCGGGAAGCCGCCTCGAGATCTTCGAGGGCGCGGGCCACTTCCCCTTCCACAGCGACCCCGTCCGCTTCCGGGACCTGGTCGAGGACTTCATGAGAACCACCGCCCCGGCCGACTGGAGCCCGGAACGCTGGCGGGAACTCCTCCGCGCCGGCCGCCCGGGCACCGAGGACGGCGCACCGGACCCCGCGTTCGAACGCGCGGTGGGACGGAACCTCAAGGAGGCGAGCGAGCGCAGCGCCACCTGAGACCGGCCCGCGCCGGGGCCGTATCCCTTCGGTGGCGAGCTCCGGTCCGATCGCTGCCGGGGCCGGGCCGTCAGCCCCGCCCGCCCAGCACCTCGGCCACGTAGGCCGCGAGATCCGCCCTCATCCGGTCCGCCGTCATGTGCTGCTCGCCGGCCAGGTGTTCCACCAGATCGGCGCGGGTCGCGGCCAGGAGCGCGTGCGCGGTGAAGTCACCGGCCGGGGCCGTGGGGATCTGCCGGAGAGCTTCCCGCAGTGTGCGGTGCCACCACGTGTAGTGCCCGGCGGCGTAGGGGCTGCCCGTACCGGCCTCCTCCAGGGCCAGGGCGAGGTGGCGGTTGTCGAGCTTGAAGCGCAGGACGGCGTCGAGGAGGGCGGCCACCCGTTCCCGGGGCGGTGCCGAGGGTCCGAGCGGGGCGGGACCCGACTCGACCGCCTCGCGCAGGGGCTGGACGCGGGCTTCGTACAGGGCCTGGATGAGACCGGTGCGGTCGCCGAACCGGCGGAAGAGGGTGCCCTTGCCCACTCCCGCAGCAGCCGCGACGTCGTCCATGGACACCCCGCGGGGGCTGTCGCTCCGGGCGAAGAGGGCGTCGGCTGCTGCGAGTACGGCTTCGCGGTTCCGTACGGCGTCGGCGCGCTCCTTGCGCTCGGGCATGACCCCTCCAGTTGATAAACGGACTGTCGGTCCGTATGGTTTCCAGGGTAAACGGACTTGCAGTCCATATCCTAGGGGTGAGTCGGATGAGTGACACACATGACCCGGCGGAGCTGTACCGCCGCAGTCTGGGGCTTCTGCTCGACAAGGACATCGACGGCTGGATCGCTCTGATCGCCGACGACGCGGTCTTCGAGTTCCCGTACGCCCCGGCGGGCTTCCCGGCGAAGCTGGAGGGGAAGGGAGCCGTCGCCGCGTACATGCGCGGTTATCCCGACGCCATCGACCTGCGCGAGGTCGTGGGGCTGCGCATCCACGAACTGCGCGACCCGGGCACCGTCATCGCCGAGTGGCGCGGAGTGGGCCGGATCGTGGCCACCGGGGACCCGTACGAGATGCCCTACGTCGCCGTGGTCACGGTCGACGGCGGACGGATCACCCACTACCGCGACTACTGGAACCCGCTCGCGATCCCCGGCGACCTCTCCGACGCCGTGTTCTTCGATGCCGCATGAGCGGGGACGCGCGCGACCGCGTGCTGGTCACCGGGGCAACGGGCACCACTGGCAGCCGCGTTGCCCGCCGAATCGCCGAACAGGGACACGCGGTCACCGCGGCCACCCGTACGCCCGGACGGAAGACAGGCGCGCGGGACGTCCGCTTCGACTGGTACGACGCGGACACCCACGGCCCCGCGCTGCACGGCGCCGACCGCGCCTATCTCGTGCCCCCCGTCGGCGACCCGCGTCCCGTGGAGGTCGTGCTGCCCTTCCTGGAACGGGCCCGCGCCGCCGGGGTGCGCCGCGTGGTGCTCCTGAGCTCCTCGGCCATCCCCGCCGGCGGACCGGGGGCGGGGCAGGTCCACGAACTCCTGGCCGGCGGGATGTTCGAGGAGTGGGCCGTGCTCCGGCCCTCCTGGTTCATGCAGAACTTCACCGGGCGGCATCCGCACGCGGCCGGCCTCAGGGCGGAGGGCGTCGTGGCGAGCGCGACCGGCGACGGACGGGTCGCGTTCGTGGACGCCGAGGACATCGCGGCCGTCGCCGTCGGATCCCTCACCGCCCCCGTGGCCCCGTGCACCGATCTCCTTGTCACCGGGCCCGAGGCGCTCAGCTACGACGAGGTCGCGGCCGTCCTGCACGAGGTGACGGGACGGCCCGCGGCGCACCGCCGGCTCACTTACGAGCAGATGCGCGACCGTCTGGCCGACGGCGGGATGCCGCGCGAGTTCGCCGACGTGCTGGCCCGCATGGACCTGGCCATCGCCGAGGGTGCCGAGGACCGGGTCACGCAGACCGTTCAGCGGATGACGGGCCGGCCGCCCATCACGTTCCGGGCCCACGCGGAGGCGGCGCTGCGGCGGGGGCACGCCTCCCCGTAGTGCGGGCGCCGGTGGTCCGCGCGGGGACCGGCGATCCGGCCGGAGCCGTGCCCGTCGCCGCGGTCCCGGTCGTGCCGGTCGCCGGGACCTCGACCGGTGCGGACGCGGTGCGTGGGCGGACCAGGCGGTACTGCGCCAGGCAGGCACCCACCAGCGTGACCCCCAGCACCGGCCACGCGAGAGCCCCTGTGCTCACCGCGAGGCCGACGACCACGGGACCCAGGCTGCGCTGCGCGGACTGGGCCAGTCCGTGCACACCGAGGTAGGCGCCCTGGGCCTCCCCGGGTGCGAGGGCGAGGGAGAGCTCCCAGGACGCGAGGGCGTGCAGGATCTCGGCCAGCGAGAAGGCCGCGGCGGCGACCAGGACCGCGGTCGTCGCGAACCACGGTCCTCCGGCGGCGGACGCCGCCAGAGCCGCCCCGCCGGTCAGGAAGGCCGCCCCGATCGGGAGGAGCAGGCGGCGGGCGGCCGCGCGGCCCTCTCCGAAGCGGGACAGCGGCACCTGGAGGGCGATGACCAGCAGGCTGTTGAGGACGAGTACCAGTGGTGCCAGCCCGACGGGGGCCTCGGTCGCGTGGACGATCCACAGGGGGAACCCGACCTGGAGGATGCTGTCGTCCAGGAACAGCCAGACCTCGGTGGCGGTGAACGAGAGGTAGCGGCGGTCCCGCCAGGGCGTCGCCCTGCCGGCCGGTCCGGCGAGAAGTCCGGACTCGGCGACGACACGGCTGGGGGCCGGTGGTTCCGCGCACCGGAGTGTCAGTACGCCGATGACGAGGTAGGACGCGACGTTGGCGAGCAGGAGCGCCTGGTAGGCGGTGGTGGTGCCCACCGTGAGCGCGCCCGCGGCGCCGGTGGCGCCGACGGCCCAGCCGATGTTGACCGCCGTGCGCTGGATCGCCTGGTAGCGGATGCGCTGCGGCCCGGCGACACGTGCCGCGAACAGCTTGGTCAGGACGCTCGACGCGCGGTCGGGAAGCGCGCCCAGCGCCGAGAACAGCACCAGCAGCCCGTACGCGTCCGTGGTCAGGAGTGCCAGCAGGGCCGCACCGCGCGCCAGTTGGGCGACGACGAGGATGCGGGTGACGGGGAACCGGTCCGCGAGCCGTCCCGCGAGGGGAGGCCCGGCGATGCCGAGGACCCCGGACAGGCTCATGAGCAAAGCGATCTGGGAGACCGACAGGTGGGCGACGTAGAGGAAGTAGAGCGTCGAGGCGCCGCTCCACAGCCCCGTACCCACCTTGTCGATGACGGCGACCACGAGCATCCGCCGTCCGTCGCGGCCGCCCGGCACGGAGAAGCGCCGGACTGCCGGGACGCGGCTCGGCGTCGGTTCCATCTGTGTCCCCCTTGACAAATTTTTTGTATCGGTACAAACTTTGCTCTGTGGCAGAACAATATGGGATCGCGGGTGGAACGGCCAGGGAGATTTCCGCCTCGGTCGAGAGCAGAGTCGCCGACGGCACGCTCCGGCCGGGCGCCTCGCTGCCTCCGGTGCGGCGGCTCGCCGGAGAACTGGGCGTCGGTGCCGGCACGGTCGCGGCGGCGTACAAGGAGCTTCGCGGGCGGGGCGTCGTGGTCACTCTCGGCCGTGGCGGCACGGTGGTCGCGTCGGCCCCCGCCGTCACCTCGCGGCGGCCGCCCCGAGTGCCGTCCGGCTTGCGTGACCTGGCGGGAGGTCATCCCGACCCCGGCTGCCTTCCGGTGCTGTCGCCGCCTCGGCGCGTCGAGCCCGTACCGGGATCGCACCGCGCGGCCCCGAGACTCCCCGCCCTGGAGGACGCCGCCCGCGCCTGGTTCGCGCGCGACGGGGTCCCCAGCGGGTCGGTGACCTTCGCACACGGGGCACTGGACTGCATCGCCCGGCTGCTCACCACCGAACTCCGGCCGGGCGACGCGGTGGCCGTCGAGGACCCGGGCTTCCACCACCTCCTGGACCTGGTCCCCGCCCTCGGGCTGCGCATGCTCCCGGTCACCGTCGACGACGACGGCATCCGCCCCGAGGCCCTGCGCGGCGCCCTGCGCGCGGGCGCCCGTGCCGTGGTGTGCAGCCCCCGCGGACAGAGCCCGCTCGGCGCGCGCTTCACCCTGGAGCGCCGGGACGAACTCCTGTCGGTGCTGCGGGACTTCCCCGATGTGCTGGTCGTGGAGGACGACCACAACGCGGAGATCTCCGGCGCCGCCGCGGTGACCCTCGCGGCCGGCGGCCCGGCCCGCTGGGCGCAGGTGCGCACCGTGTCCAAGCACCTGGGCATCGACCTGCGCTGGGCCGCCCTTGCCTGCGACCCCGCGACCCTCGCGCGTCACGACGGGCGGATGCTGCTCACCTCGGGCTGGGTCAGCCACATCCTCCAGGCGACCGTTGGGGACCTGCTGACCGACCCGGCGGTGACGCGCCTGGTGGCCGAGGCGTCGAGCACGTACACCGCCCGCCGCGAAGCGCTCGTCGCCGCGCTGGGGGAGCACGGCATCGCGTCCCACGGCGGGAGCGGACTGAACGTCTGGGTACCCGTCCGGGACGAGTCCGCCGTCGTCAACGGCCTGCGCAGCAGGGGCTGGTGGATCGCGGCGGGCACCCGCTTCCGTATCGCCTCCCCGCCCGGGGTCCGGGTCACGACGGCGACTCTGACGCCTGCCGAGGCCGGTGGGTTCGCACGTGACTTCGTGGACACGCTCACCGAGTCACAGGCGGTCTACGGCGGATAGCCGCGGCTCGGCGGCGCGAGCCCGCCGCCGAGGAGCACGAGGAGCACGAGGAGCACGAGGAGCACGAGGAGCACGAGGAGCACGAGGAGCACGAGGAGCACGAGGAGCACGAGGAGCGTACGCGGCGCCGTTTGGGCACCTCGGCAGGGCGGCGGCGGGTCCGTGGAGCCCGGGGGTCCGGGAGAGGCCCCGCCGCCCGGAGGTGGTCAGGTGTTCAGGGGGTCAGGGGGCAGGTGGACAGGGGCTCAGGCGGACAGGGGGGTGCGGATGGCGGCTATGTCGAACTGCAGCCGGAGCCTCTCGCTGACCATCGCGCCGCCTTCCGCGAGCCTGGCGTTGTAGGTCAGACCCCAGTCGGACCGGTTGATGGTCGTGGTCCCGTCGAAGCCGACGCGCTCGTAGCCGAACGGATCGGTGACGTAGCCGATGTAGGTGAGGTCCAGGACCACGGGGCGGGTCGTGCCCTTGATCGTCAGGTCGCCGGTCATGCGGTAGACGTCCTTGCCGATGAGCCGCACGTCGCTGCTGGCAAAGGTCATCCGCGGGTGCCGCCCGGAATCCAGAAAGTCACGGCCCGTCAGATGTGCGTCGCGCTGCTCGACACCCGTGTCGACACTCGCCGTGGCCACCGATATCCGGGCGCTGGACCTGGCGGGTTCACGGCCGTCGAAGTAGAGCCGGCTCTCGTACTCCGGAAAGGAGCCGCGGACCGTGGTCACCATGGCGTGCCGCACGGAGAAGCCGATCCTGCTGTGCGCGGGGTCGATCATCCACTCTCCGGTCAGCGCCGCGAGGGCGGGATCCGGCAGGACGGTCCCACCGGCGGCCGCGGATCCGGCGGGCGGCCCCTGGACGGGGGTCTCCGGACGTCGGAGGAGGGAGCTACGGCTGAAGAGGTTCATGACAGACCTGGTTACCGGCGTACGAGAAGCGCTCGCAAGCCCCGCCCGGCGAACCCGAACATCGCAGAGCGAACCTTCACAAGGTGATGCCCGTGCGTCGCGATGGCAGAGAACGGTTCGCCCGGGGGCCCGGTTGCGTAGTGGCGCGTAGCCGCACCATCACACGCCTGCCTCCACCAGGAACTCACTCGGGTCGCCCCACCAAGACACGTACAGCCCGTCCCGGGCGCGGGTGCACGCGACGAACAGCAGGCAGCGCTCCGCCAGGAGGTCCGCGTCGTGCTGGAGTCGGTCGATCTCGGTCGAGGTGACCGCCTTCGGATACGGGAGGGCGCCGTCGCTCACGCCGATGATCGCTACGCACCGGAATTCCAGCCCCTTGAAGGCGTGCATCGTGCCGATCTGCACGCTGTTCAGGTCGGTGGCCGAGTCGCCCCGGAGCCGCACGGCAGCGACATCCGCTGACCTGAGACGTTCGACCGCCCTGTCGCAGGTCTTGTTGAACCGGGCACTGACCCCGATCTCGCCCGGCGCGATACCGCTGTCGAGCCACCCGCGCACCCGTGCGACCAGCGCGTCGAGCTCGGCGTCCTCCGAATCACCGCCGAACGTCTCGGGCCCGCTGCCGTGCAGGGCCGAACGGTAACCGAGCAGGGTTTCGTTACGGGCGTCGTCCGCCAGTTGCTCGAAGGGCCTGCCGACGAGGAGCGCGGTGGACCAGCTGAGGATCTCGTGGGTGGAGCGGTAGTTCTTGCGCATCTTCGTGGACCGCCCGGTGACCCGGACGCCCACCGCCTTCAGGGAGACCTTCGTGTCGTAGATGCGCTGGTGGGGGTCGCCCGCGATGAACAGATCGTCCGGCCGTGCCGGAGCCGCGGCCCGCAGCAGCCGCCACTGGGCCGGGTGAAGGTCCTGGGCCTCGTCGACGACCACGTGCCGGTAGCGCGGGCCGGATGCCTCCAGCAGGTCGGCGGCCTCGGCACAGGTGCCGAGGTAGGTGCGCAGTCCATCGGCGGTGAGGCGGTCGGTGAACTCCTCGACCGTCCGCCACACGTGACCGCGTACGGAAGTGGGCAGTGCGTTGCCGCGCCCCCGGCGCTCGCAGGCCTCGTACTCCTCCAGCGTCCGTAGGTTCTGGGCGAGGACCACATGCTTGTACTCCTGCGCGAGGAACTGTGGGGTGCCGGTGAAGCCGGTGGCGCGAGCCGCCCGTTCCCACCGGGTCTCCTCCTCGCCGCCGCGCAGCGGCCGCCGAGATGTCGACACGACACGGCCCGCGAACGCGTCGACGGTCATGATGTCGACACGGTCGCGCAGCACCTCGTCCTCGACCAGGGCGGCGAGACCGGCGCGCAGTGCCGCGACCAGCGCATTGGTGTACGTCGTCAGCAGTACCCGGTCGCCGTCCCGCAGATGACCCAGGAGATGACGCACACGGTGCAGGGCGACGACCGTCTTCCCGGTCCCGGGGCCGCCGGTGACCTGGGCGGGACCGGAGTACGAGGACCGGTAGGCGACCTTGTGCTGCGATGGGTGCAGGAACACCCGCCATGCCGCGAACGGCTTGTCCAGGATGTCGCGCAGCTCCTCCGACGCCGTGACAAGAGCGATACGCGCACGGGTGCGCTGAATCGCCGTGGCGAAGTCCTGCGTATCCACGGGCGGATCACCGGCGGTCACGGTGGACATGGCCACGGACACCACGTCACGCCAGACGTCCTCGACGCTGAAACCGGCTGCGAGGTACTCCAGGACCTCACGCTGGTCCTGGGGGAAATACGGCGCGAAGACCTTCAGCTGCTCGGTGTCGGTGAGTACGCGGGCCTGCCGAAGGGTGGTCTCGTCGATGCCGAGCGCAGCCATGTCACCGTCGGACACCTTCGCGAACAGCCGCTGGTCGGGGTCAGGGGCGATCTGCTCGTACGCCGGAGTGAGCTCGTCGAGCACGGCGATGTCCCGGATCTCCACGGCTCGGGTTACCGTGTTGATGCTGGCCTTCTGCTTGACGGCCCATGCGATCGCCTTGTCGTGCGGCATCACGCGCAGCAGCACGTAGGTGTCACCGCTGTCCGGCGCGAGGACGACACCACGCGTGCCCTGGTCGATGCGGATGGTCCTGATGTGCGGATCACGGGCCCGCTTGAGGGTTTCCAGCTTCAGCCCCTGGTCCTTGAACAACTGGTCAAGGGTGAGACGTTCGAACTTCTCCCAGGCATCGAACACTCCCTGCTTGACGCTGCCCTGGAGCTTGCTGAGCTGTGCGCAGAACTCGATGTCGAACGCGAGGTGGGGCATGTGCGGACTCTCCGGGGAGCGGCGGGCGTGAGGGTGTTGGCGGTTCAGGCTGCCGGGCCGTCGAGGTCGAGCTGGATCAGGCCCAGTACCTCGGCGACTTCTGCGGACATGTCGTCCGTCGGACCGTAGACCAGGCACAGATCGTCGTGAAGGGGCGCGAGGATCAGCTGCGCCTCAGGCCCCTGTCCCTGGGCCAGCAAGAGCATGCCGATGTCCCGGCGCAGTTCGACCGCCTCATCGCTCACGTCGCCGTCGACCGCGCGGACGACATCCAGAACACCCCGCAGCGCAGCCAGCGCGTCGGTCGCCTGGCCCAGCTCGGCGCGGCACCGGGCAGCCTGGGCACGGCACGCACGGGCCTGCCTGCTGCTCGGGCCGCCGGTGCGCGCGTACGCGTCGGCCAGCGCGTCGAACTCGGGCAGGGCCGCCCGGTAGTCCCCGCCGAGCAGCCGGATCGCGGCGCGCTGTGTCCGGAGCTCCAGCACCTTCCTGTTCTCGGCGCCGAGTGCACGCGCGGCGGGCTCGATGATCTCGCTCAGCACCTCGGCGGCCTGGGCGAACCGCTCCTCGTCCAGCAGCGCGTCGGAGTGCGCGTACGCCTCTTCGATCTCCTCCCGCAGCTGTGCGGGCACGGCGACGGGGACCGGCGGCGCGGAGGCCGGGTCGACCGTCGTGGGCACGGGCCGTCCCGCACCGGCCCGGGCGCGCGGTGCGTACGGCTGGCGGAAGATCGCGGTCGGATCCGGCACCCCCTGGGGCCCCGCATCCCCGGGCGCGGGGACTGCGCCGGGCGACGGCAGGAAGTGCCGAAGCCGCTCGTACACCTCCTGGACATCGACGGGCCGTGCCTCGGGCGACTTGAGCAGCAGGTGCAGGACGAGTTCTTCCAGGGTTTCCGGCACATCCGGTCGCAGCAGGCGCAACGGGGTCGGAGCCGCGTTCACGTGTTGGTACATCACCAGGTACTCGCTGTCGGCGGTGAACAGGTGCCGTCCACTGAGCAGTTCGTGCAACACGCAGCCGAGCGCGTACAGATCGGTCTGCGGACTGGTGCGGCCACCGCGGACCTGCTCCGGTGCCATGTACTGATACGTGCCGATGGGGCTGCCGGTCGCGGTCAGCTTGGTGACGCCCGTGCGCAGGATCGCCGCGATTCCGAAGTCCAGGACCTTCACCGTCCCGTCCCGGGCGACCAGGATGTTGGACGGCTTGAGGTCGCGGTGGATCACCGGCACGTCGTGGGCGTGCGACAGCACCGTGGCGACCTGCGCCGCGACAGCCACGGCCCAGCTGACGGGAAGTGTGCGATCGGGGTGGATGTACGCGGACAGCGGGATGCCGTCGACCAGCTCCATGACGAGGAACAGCCGCTCAAAGGTGTCATCGAGCACCGCGTCGTACACCTGCGGTACGCCGGGGTGCTGGATGCGCGCGGTGATGCGGGCCTCGCGCTTGAATCGCTTGGCGAACTCCTCGGCCAGTTGCGGTGAGCCGGCAACAGCCTGCCTTCGGACCACCTTCACGGCGACGGGCCGGTCCAGCACGGCGTCATATCCACGCCACACGTCGCCCATGCCACCGCTGTTGAGCTCCTCCACGAGCTCGTACCGTCCGGCGATCGGCTGTTCTGGCACCTTGCCCCCGTGTGTGCGTGCGCTGGCCGGTACGTGCGGCCCAAGCCCGCCCGGAGTCGATCGGTCAAGTCTCTCTGCTGAAACCTGTCAGGTCCAGCAGTGTCAGGACTGTGGGTGCGCCGCCGAACGTTTCCGGTCAGGTGGCGCGGACAGGCATCAGGCGGTCGCCGGACGCTGTGAGCAGTTCATCAAGCACCTCGGCGAATGCGCAGGATCCGTGCCGCTCTTGTGAAGGTCAGCCGTACGCTGTTGCCGGAAACCAAGGGGAGAAGATGACTGACGACCACGAGGCAATCATTCCGGTGTGGACGCTGGCGACCGGTGACGTCCGGGTGCCCGCAGTGGCCGAAGACGGGCCGATGACGGCTGAGCGCCTGACCGAACTGCGCGGTGTGCTGGCCGGCCTGGTCGACGCGCCGATCGCCACACTTGAGGTACACCCGCTGCCGGGCAAGCTCGAGCGCAGCCGGGGTCTCCCGCTCGATGCCGCGAGCCCCTTGGCGCAGCACCTGTCGCAGCTCATCACGCAATCAGCGAAAAGCTCCCCTGCGGCGGCGACGGCGACCTTGGCCGGCGAGGGCCTGTACCGCATGGTGGTTCCGGCGAAGTTCGCCGCGCAGTTCGGTCAGGGCATCGTTCGCCCGATGGCGGCGAAGGGGGTGGCCGGTGGCGTCCGCGGTCCGCTGATGAACGGAACGTGCATCGTCGGTGGTGCGGCGTTCGTGCCAGTCGGTAAAGCGACAGCGGCAGGCGCAGTCGGTGGAGCCGGTGCTACAGCGGGCGTCGCTGCCGCCGGCAGCGCGGCGCTCACCGTCGCCGCTCCGCTCGTGCTCATGGCCGTAGCGGTGGGGGTGAGCGCGCATGCCGACCAGAAGCGCCAGCAGGCCATCGAGCACATCACAGAACTGCTGGAGCAGCTGCACGAAGAGAAGCTCGATGACGAGCACAGTGAACTCGACGGTTGCCGCGATGCCATCGACAAAGCCACCGCCATTCTGCTCGACCAGGGGAAGCTCGGTGCCTCGCTGGGGCTGGACTCGGCAGTACATGCCATCAACTCGGCTCTGGGGGCTGCCGATCGCCGTCTTGCGCGGTGGCAGAGCGCACTCGACAAGCTGCCCAACGACAAGGCGGTCGAGATCGGTACGCTGGCGAAGTCGTTCCCGGGCCTCGATGACGAGGGCGGCACGTTCCGCGCGCACCTCGAACTCGCCGCCCTGGCCATTGCGCTGAAGCAGCGGGTCATCGTCCTGCAGGCCGTGGAGCATGCCCAGAGCGACCCTGACAACTTGTTCGAGAACTTCTCTCGCGCACTCAAGGCCGACCATCAGCGCCTCGAAACACTGGAGGCGAACATCGCCGGTGTTCTGGAACGCCTGTCGGCGCTGGAGCTGGCACGCCCGCAGAGCCTGCGGCCCGTCTTCACCACCGGTGAGGTCGACCGCCTGATGCGCTCGGCAAACCGGATTCGCAAGCTGGGCGACGGCGTCACGGTCGACAACCGCAAGGCGGACGTGGCGATCGAAATCGCTCGTGACAAGGACGGCTCGGTGGTCGTGTTCCCAGCGCAGCCCGCGTAGCCGTAGCCATAGGCGCACTCGCACTCAGCGGGTAAGTGGCGGTGCGGGATTGCGCTCACCCCCGAACGCGATTGTGGTCCTGGAGCGTGGCACCAGCTACGGCGAGACCTCCAGGACCGCCCACACCGTCTTGCCTGGCCCGTCCGCGCAGGGGTACCAGCCCCAGCGGTCGGTGAGGGCGGCGACCAGGAGCAGGCCTCGGCCGCCGTCGTGATCGTCCGGTGGTGTGTCGGTCAGGGCGGGGAGGCGTTCGCCCCGGGTGTCGGTGACCTCGATCCGGATGGCCGCGCCCTCGGCGGAGAGGCGCAGGCGGAAGTCGCGTCCGGATACGTGGCCGTGGCGCACGGCGTTGCTGCTCAGCTCGGCCACAGTCAGCGTCAGTGTGTCGTGCGCCTCGCTCCCGTACGGGATGCCCCAGGCGTCGAAACGTTCGCCGGCCAGGTGACGGGCGAGGCGGGCACCGCGCGGCGTCGAGCTGAACCGCATCGTGAAGTGGTGCCAGGGGAAGCGGGGCTGTGTGGTGCGTACGGGTCGTACTGGTCGTACGGGGAGGGGTGGCTGCTTGCTGGTCATGCCTCAACGCTGATGCATCATGGCCGAGCGTGACCAGGGGTGACGCGCTGTCGCCAGGTGGCTGTACGTGGTGGGTGTCGGCCTGTACGTGGGAGGGGCAGAGGTCGGCGGCTCGTCCGGGCGGGGGCGGCCCGAGTCGGCGGCGTATCGTCACTGCCGTCCAGGTGCCCCGCCCTCGGTTCTCAGCCCTTCAGCTGGGTGAAGCGGAGGTGGTTGCCGAAGGGGTCGCGCAGGCCGCAGTCGATCCCGTAGGGGCGCTCCGTCGGCTCGTCGGTGAACTCCACGCCCCGGGCCAGCAGCGTCTCGTACGTCTTGCGGCAGTCGTCCGTGGTGAGGATGAGCGCGCTGCCCAGTGCGCCCTTGGTCAGCAGTTCGCGGACCTGCTCGGCCGTTTCCTCGGACATCGCCGGAGGACCGGGCTTCTCCAGCAGGACCTGGCGGTCGGGATGGCCGGGGACGCTGACCGTCAGCCAGCGCATGAAGCCCATGTCGACGTCGGCGTTGACCTCCAGGCCGAGCTTGCCGACGTAGAAGTCCAGGGCCTCGTCCTGGTCGAGGACGTAGATTTGTGAGTGTGTGATCGCGTTGAACATGTGGACCACGCTAATCGGCCGGCCCGGCGAACACTTATCCGAAACTGCTCAGCCGGCCGTCCGTGCGGAGGGGCGGGGCGCAGAGGCGCTCAGGCGGTCGGCCGCGTCCACGCCTTCGTGAAGCACGTGGGTACGTTCACGGCCGCCGTCTCCTTCCGGTACGTCCTCGGCGACCGGCCGACGATGTCGCGGAACGTGCGGCTGAAGGTGCCGGTACTGCCGAAGCCGACCTCGTAGCAGATGTCCGTGACACTACGATCGCTCTCCCGCAGCAGGAACATCGCCCGCTCTACGCGGCGGCGCTGCAGATAGCGGTGAGGCGTCTCCCCGAAGGTGGCGCGGAAGGTGCGGGCGAAGTGTGCGGGGGAGACATGGGCGATCCGCGCCAGGGTCGGCACGTCCAGCGGCTGGGCGTACGCGCGGTCCATCGCGTCCCGGGCCCGGAGCATGCGGCGGTTGGTCTCTTCGGCGGTGCGGCTCACGGCACCATCCCACCACAGGACACCCGGTGTGGGACGGCTCAGAGGACCGGGAGAGCCTGTACCTCTACGACAGTGATGCCGGTCTCTGAGTTTCCGGTCTACCGGCGGCGGTGGTGCGTCGGTCAGGGCAGTCGTGTCAGGTCGCGGAGCCGACTGACCAGCGCGTGGACGTCGCGCTCGGCGGGTGTGTCCACGGGCGCCGGTGGGGTGGCGTCCGGAACGGCGGTGCGGCAGGCCCGGCACAGGCCGTCGGGCAGCGCTTCGGGAGGGCCGGGACGGCCGCATTGGGTGCACTCCGCCATGAGGCGGCGCCGCGGGGGCACGGCCGTCGCGGGCGCGGGGCTCGTGGTCAGCTGCGGCGGGAGCTTGTCGGCGAGGCGGCGGCGTACCAGGCCGACCGGGGAGCCCACCTGTGCGGGGAGGCCTGCCGTGAGGGCCTGGATGAGGTAGTCGGCATCCACGCCGCGTGCGAACCAGGCCGCGGCCAATGGCTCAAGGGCGCGGCAGTCGGCTGCGGAGAGGGCCAGGCGGTTGTCCAGGCGGCCGAGTTGGGCCAAGGTGAGGTACGCGGGGGAGGCGGTGACCGGGGGTGCCGTCGTGGTGCGCTGCTCGGGCACGGCGGGCATTGAGCGCTCGGGGTGCGCCAGGCTGGCGGGAGCAGCCGCGGTCGCCTGAGGGCTGGGCTCGGCCGGGGCGGCCGGTGATGCGGCCGCGGTCAGGGCCTGCGGGCCGGGATCGGTGCACGGGGGAGCGGGGATTGCTTCGGGCGCGGGCTGGCCCGCCTCGGTGGTCAGGAACGCGTCCCACCACTCGTTGTCGCGGGCGGTGCGCGACCAGTAGGTGCGGGAGACCCAGCGGACCTGGTCCCGCTCTCCGGCCAGGCAGCGCACGCGCCGAAGATGCCCGGCGACTCCGAGGGCCCTCAGCGCGCTGGCGACGGCCATCTGGCCGTACAGGGGCAGGTGTTTGGCCAGTGACTTGATGTCCATCGCCGCGCCGTCGGGGAGCCGGTCGACGTATCCGGCGATGTACCGCTCACGCTCCGGCATCAGGGCGAAGTCATGTGGCATCGGCGTGCGTTGGTCTGGTGCGGTTCGTTTGCCGTAGCCGGGGCGGGCCTTCGCGTACGGGCGCGAGGATGCGGGTGCGCGGAGGGCAGGGCTAGGGTGCTCGGTAGCCACGAGATCGCTCTTTTCGATCTTGGGGTGAGACCCCGGCCTGGTGCTTGCTACACCGCGTCGGGGTCGTTTCGTTGGGGGCACCGTAAGCAGTCGTGACGGCGCGCTGCAAGCCGATCACATTTAGTCATACCGGCTGACCGTGGCGGGGTAGGGAGGGTGGGAGGTTTCCCCAAAACCCTTCTTTACCTACCGGGTGAACAACATCGCTCGAATCCCGGAGCTCGTATCCCGGACCCCGTATCCCGAAGCTCAAGCGTCGGGTTCGGCCCCGGATGTTGTCGCCCAGACGAGTGAACGCCCTGACCTCGGGGCTCGAAGCTCGGCGCCTGAGTCTCGAGCTCTCCTGTGGCGGGCTCGCTCTGATGCCGGTTCGGCCCATTCCCCGGTTGAGGAAGCGAAGAGCCGTCAGAGGATAGTGGCTCCCCTGTGGGGCCTCTGCGGACACTTCCTGGCCGCGCTCAAGGTGTGATGGCCATCGGCCGGACCCACCTCTAAGCTGTGCCAAGTTGATTCGAGACGTCTCGGGGGCGGGCAGCGTGACCACTGCTTTAGGTACGAGCACCATCACTCTCGCGCTCGTCGCCGGGTATGCCGGGTCGGGCAAGTCCGAGGCCGGAAAGCTGCTGGCAGCAGCGACAGGTTGGGCCATGCTCGACAAGGACACCATCAGCCGCCCGATGACCGAGCGACTGCTGACGGCCCTGGGTGGTGACCCGGACGACCGCCACAGCCCCACGTATCTGGAGCACGCGAGGCCCCTGGAGTACGAGTGCCTGATGAAGGCCGTCTGGGAAAACCTTGAGTGCGGCACTTCCGTGGTCGCGGTGGCGCCTTTTCTCGCCGAGAGTGCCGACGCGCAGTGGACCTCTCGCGTGGCGCGGCGGTGCGGTAGGACCGGGGCCCGCTTCGAGATGCTCTGGGTGGACAGTGACCTGGAGTCGATGCGGGACCGGCTGATCTCACGTAACGCCTCACGCGACACGTGGAAACTGACCCACTGGCCCACATACACGAGGGGCCTGGACATCGGCCTTCGACCGTTGACATCCCACCACGTGATCGATAACCGCATCAGCGTGACGCGTCCGCTGGCCGAACAGGTCGAGTCCATCGCTCAGCGGTTGATGGGGGACGCGTGAGCGCCGTCGTCCTGTACGGACCGCCGGCTGCAGGCAAAGACACCGTGACGGAGTCGCTCTGCTCCGCCGATCAGCGCTTCGAACCGATCAGCAAGCTCAAGCACGGAACGGGCAGGTCGGCCGGGTACCAGTTCGTCACCGCCGATGAGCTCGGTGACTTGCGCAGCCAGGGCAGGATCCTCGTGGAGACCCGGCGCTACGGCAACGTATACGCGGTCGACGCCCGCTCCCTCACGGAACCTCAGCAACGCGGACGGGTTCCGGTTACGCACATCGGCAATGTCGCGGACATGCGCACCCTGCTTGACTGCACTGCGTCGATCTCGTGGTTGCGCGTCCTTCTCTGGATTCCGCGGAACGAGTGCGAGCAACGATCCCGCGCGCGGGGAGACACGGATACGGCGAAGCGGCTCACCGCCTGGGACGAGACGGTACGGGATCTGCACGAATCCGATGTGCGAGACCTGTTCGACCTTGTGATCCGCACGGATCGAGCAGAGCCGGCGACCGCAGCCAAGCAGATCTCCTACGCGCTCGACAACGCACCCGATTCAGTGGCCGAGGATGAACTGCTCGCCACGCTCGGACTTGACGTCGACGCAATGAATGGCTCACAAGATCTGACAGTGCCTCACGCGTAAGCAGGGCAAGGCGGATTCACGGCGAGATCTACGGAAGCAGGCGGCGGGGGAGCGTGGATGGGTGTTGTCCGGACGTTAGAGGACCTGGCTAGAATCGGCCGCCAACGCACCGTGAACGACCGCAGTGTGCATCTGCGCCAGGACGAGGTCACGACGGATCTTCTCCTCGACACGGTGTCGGCCGACCGTGTCTCCCTCGACCGCATGAGCATTGATGGTGCGCTGACTGTCCGGTCATGCCACATCGACGAACTGGTCATCGATCACGTGGAGGCGGATGCGCTGATGGTGGTGAACTCCCGCATCGGCCGCCTCATCATCCGCAATGCGTCGATGGGATGCGAGGTCACCCTCATCGACTCCGCCCTGGATTTCCTCGCCCTGCACTCGTGCGGGACCACTCGACTGGAGCGCCTCAGGGTGGAGGAGCTTGTACAGGTCAACGCCCTGCGCGGGACACTCCACATCACGAACGTGCGGGTGTCCTCGTTGACGGTCCGCAGCCAGGCAGCGGGCGGTCGTCTCGGGCGGCCGAGTGTGATCGTGCGTGGGCTGAAAGCCAGGGAGGACCTTACCTTCGACGACCTGTGGCTGTCCGCGATCACACTCGACGAGGTCGAGACCTGCGGACTCACGTTGCAGCGCGTGCGACTGGACGAGCCATTGCGAGCCAACGGACTCCTCTGCAGCGACACCGTGCGGGTGAACGGGCTGGTCATCCCCGCCGAGGACAGCACGATCACGAACAGCACGGTCAAAGGCTCCGTGGAAGTGAGTAATCTCGAGCTCTGCGACACCTCGCGCGGCGGCGACCGGCCCGGTTCGACCGCTCGGCTTGCCCTTCACAGCACGACGGTCATGTCGCTCAGGTCGGCCTCAGCGGCGTCGTCGGTGATCAGCCTGCACGACTCCTCGGTCACAGGCACACTCGGTCTGCCTTCCGGTAGCTCGCGCTACAGCCTCGACAACTCCTCCAGCGTCGGCGACATGGAGCTCGCCGGGCAGGTGTTCCGCAACGGTGCACAGGTCCTTTCGTTCCTGGAGCGCTCCTTCACCGAAGTGACCGCCGTCGCACTGGAGTCCGTGCGCTCGGCGCTGGCCAAGAGGAACCGGAACCGCGAGGTCGACGAGCTCTACTACCTCGCGCGACAGCGCGAGGCGAGAGCCCTGCCGCCTCTACGGCGTGCCATCGGGCAAGGCTTGCTCGGTGGTGTCCTGGGCTGGGGAGTCCGGGCGCGTAACCCGGCGCGGGTGCTGACGGCCGGGATTCTGCTGACCGCTGTGGTTCTCCACCTGGCTGGTGCTGTGCGCGACCCCGGTCGTGGTCTGACAGACGTCACGGTCGCGGGCAAGAGCCTGGTCCTCGCCCTCGCCCTCTGGCTGAACGTTGGCACCGGGATGCCGTCGGAGCTCAAAACCACCGAATGGACGGCGCTTGCGGTCTCGTTCACCGCGGCTGGCATGCTGTTCACCACACTCATCGTGGGCATGGTCATCCGCAAGCTGGTGCGCTGAGCGCACGCGGCGAGCCGGGTGGCAGAGTACCGATCATGGAGCAGCGAGAACAGGTCGAAGGCGATGTGACGGCACCGGCACCGGATGTCACATACGGACTACGTGGCAAGTCATTCCTGGTGACTGGAGGCAGCAGAGGGCTGGGACTCGCGGTCGCACGTCTGCTCGCTGCCGAGGGCGCGGCCCTTGCGATCTGCGGCCGCGATCCCGACACTCTGGCCCGGGCCTCTTCCGACCTGCGTCAGGCCTTCGACGTCCATGTGGTGACGGGCTCCGTGGACGTCCTGGCCCCTGACGAACTGGAAAACTTCACCCGTCGGGCCGGCAGCGAGCTCGGTGGGCTTGACGGCCTGGTCGCCAACATCGGAGGCAAACGCGGCGCCGGTCTTCTCGACTCGACCCGGGAGGACTGGCAGGACACCTGGGAGCTGAACGGCGGCCACGCGGTGCGTGCGGTCCGTGCAGCGCTGGACAGCCTGCGTCCCGGCAGCTCTGTGGTGATGGTCGCCTCCATCTCCGGCTGGAAGCCCCGCTTTCCCGCCCAGTACGGAGCGGCCAAGGCGTCGGAGATCTACCTTGCGGGCGCCTTGTGCCATGAGTTGGCTCCGTACGGTGTGCGGGTCAACACGGTCAGCCCCGGTTCGATCCTCCTGCCGGGCAAGAGCTGGGACCGCCTGCGCGAGCGCGATCCGGAGACGTACGCGGCATACGCGGAGCGCAATCCCAGCGGCCGGTTGCTGGTCGCTGACGAGGTCGCCCGTGTTATCGCCTTTCTCCTCTCGCCGACCTCAGGTGCTGTGAACGGCGCCCACATTCCAGTCGACGGCGGGCAGCTGCAGGCAGGGCAGGGGCCGGTTCAGGGCCGATAGGGCCGGGGTGAGTGCCGAACCTGAGCACTCACGGCCGGGGCTCGCTTTCACAGAAGTGCTGCTGTTGCCCGGCCACCGCTGCTCACCCGGGTGCAGTCAGGCTGTCCGGGCAGACGCCGACTCTGTCACGGGCGTCGCGGGCGACTCCTTCGAGGGAACACCGCGGGAATGGTGGGCGCGCGAAAGAACGGCTCGTTACGGTGCCCGAGTGGGACGAGCCGGGGCGGGCGCTGCCTCACGGGCGGGCGACGGAAGTGAGATCCGGGGTGTTGTACGCACGTGGGACAGGCGGTGGCGGATGACGCAGGACGAGAGGGACGCGGGCGTGGCTACGGGGGATGGTGGGGAGCCCTCGTCGGGTGCCTCCGCCCAGCCAGAGGGCAAGTCGGAGAACGGGGTAGCGGTCGCGTTCGGGCGGCAGTTGAAGCTGCTGCGGATGCGCGCGGGGCTGGAACGGGTCGAGTTCGGCAAGCGGGTGGGGTACGCGGCGCAGTCCGTGGCCTCGTTCGAGCAGGGGCGGCGGATCCCGCAACCGGAGTTCATCGACAAGGCGGACCGGGTGCTGGACGCCGGGGGGCTGCTCGTGGCGTTGAAGGAGGAGCTGGCTCGGTCGCAGTATCCGGCGTTCTTCCGGGATATGGCGCGCTTGGAGGCTGAGGCGGTCACCCTTCATGTGTACGCAACCATGGCAGTGCCGGGATTGTTGCAAACCGAGGATTACGCACGCGCGGTGTTTGTCATGAGGCGGCCACTTCTCGATGAGGAGACGGTCGAGCAGCGCGTATCGGCACGCCTGGCGCGGCAGGTCATTTTCTCTCGGAAACCAATGCCGACCCTGAGCTTCGTGATCGAGGAGTCTGTGCTGCGGCGCCCTGTCGGTGGACTGTCGGTGCTACGTGGCCAACTGGAACAGATCATCCTTCATGGCCAGCGGCGGAACGTGGAAGTTCAAGTCATGCCGACCGCTCGGCCTGAACACTGTGGGCTGGCTGGCCCCTTCACCTTGATCGAAAAACGCGACGGGCGGAGGATGGCTTACGTTGAGGTTCAGCGAGACAGCCGCCTGCACACCGACCGAGCGGACGTGCGTGATGTCGAGGAGCAGTACGGGATCATCCGAGCCCAGGCACTGACACCGCGTGAATCGCTGGACGTCGTCAAGGGACTTCTGGGAGAGGGATGATGGACCGGACGGAGATGCCGAGCGTGCCAGAGACGGCTTGGTTCAAAAGCAGCTACAGCAGTGGCGAGGGTGGCGAGTGCGTGGAGTTCGCCACAGGCACCGCCCACGTGCACGTCCGGGACTCCAAGCAGGTCAGCGGCCCCGTACTGACCATTGCGCCAGGCGCGTGGGCTGGGTTCGTCGGGCTCGTTGCTCGCTGAGCAACGTACGCGGGTGGGCCCGCCGCGCACCGAACTGGTGCGCGGCGGGCCCACCCGCGTACGGGACTACTCGTCCACGTTCTCCTCGCGGCGGATCATCCGCCACGCGGCCCGGCGTGCGCTGCGGTCCAGGTTGGACCGGAAGCTCTTGTCAGGGCCGAAGTACTGACGCCCTATGCCGGCGGTCGTCTCGATGTGGTCGGCCATGTTGTCTGCGAAGGCCCTGTCCCAGACCTTGCCGAAGTTGGCCTCGTCGTTGACGACAGCCGCTGCCCGGACCTTGGGATCTTCCTTGGTCTTGTTGAACGGCTTACGGACGTCTTCCTCCGTGAAGTCCGTACCGAACTTGGCGTTGAACGCCTCGATCAGCTCCGACAGCAGCGACTTCTCCGCCTCTGCCGCGCCGCCTGTGCCGTCACCGAAGCCGGGGAGCTGGGCGGAGCCCTCGGGGGCCAGGGAGACGTCGTACTCGCCCGTCTTCTCCACCCGCAGGTGACTGAGGTCGATCTCGCCTATGTCCACGCCACCGTCCGCGCGGCGCGGGAGCCGGTTGAGGAGGTAGCGGCCGTAGAGGTGGAGCCGTTCCAACTCGGCGTCGCGGTACGGAACGATCTGGGCGAGGAAGCCGTACTTGCGCACGTAGTCGTTCAGGTCCGCACGGAAGTCCTCCGCCGTCTCCACATCGTCCTCCTCCTCGCTCTCCATGAGCGGGGTGAAGCGGGCGACGGCGGGGGACAGGAGTCGGTACAGCTCCGCGTGCAGCTTCTCCCACTTGGCCTGCGAGCCAGCCGCCTTCTCCTTCGCTGCGAAGTACGCCGCGGCGAACTCGTCCATCTCCGACTCCGAGATGATCGGCGCCGACATCACCCGGCTCTGCGCGGTGTAGAGCAGGTTCGGGTCGGACGGGAGGGTGTTGGCCTCCTCGAAGTACGGGCGGAACGCGTCCCGGATGTCCTCGGCGTCGTTCGCGAAGTCCAGGACCGCGAGGTCGGCCTGCGTCTTGCGGTCGGCGGTGCGGTTGAGCCTGGAGAGGGTCTGCACGGCTGAGATACCGGTCAGCTTCTTGTTGACGTACATGGTCGTCAGCAGCGGCTGGTCGAAGCCCGTCTGATACTTCTCCGCGACGACCAGAATCTTGAACTCCTGCTGGCCCCGGCCGCCCGCGCCGACCGCCTTGTCGTCGGCTCGTGTGTACGCGAACGCCTTCGGCAGCGCGCTCTCCGCGATCCCGCCGTTCTCCTTCGGCTCGGTCGTCTCCTCGTCGTCGATCGTGAGCGAGCCGGAGAAGGCCACCAGGACACCAAGGTCCGGGTACTTGGTGTCGTACTCCCGGTCCTTGATGTAGCTCTTGATCGCCCGCGCCATCTCCACGGCCGACTGCCGCGAACCCGTCACCACCATCGACTTGGCGCGCCCACCGAGCCGGCCGCGGGAATGCGCGAGGAAGTGCTCGACGATCACCTGGGCGTGCTGGGAGACGGTGTACTCGTGGGTGAGCGCGAACCGGGCGAGCAGGCTGTTGGCCCTGGAGGGGTCCACCTCACGCTCGTCCGGGTTCTCGTTCACCAGCTTCCAGTACGTGTTGTACGTGACGTAGTTCCGCAGCGGATCGAGGATGAAGCCTTCCTCGATGGCCTGGCGCATGGAGTACGTGTGGAAGGGGCGGTAGGCCGCCTTGCCGTCCACGGTGTCTTCCGTGCCGAAGAGTTCGAGCGTCTTCGCCTTCGGGGTGGCGGTGAACGCGAAGTAGGAGAGGTTCGCGGCCCGTGAGCGCTCCGCGGCCTTCTTCTTCAGCTTCTCGTCGAGCGTGACGGTGGTGGCGCCCTGGTCCTCCGAGTCGGAGTCCAGACCGAGGTCGCGCAGGGCCGCACGTACGGCGGTTGCGGCGTCGCCGGACTGGGAGGAGTGCGCCTCGTCCACGATGATGGCGAAGCTGGTGCCCTTGATCTCGGTGGGGTTGCGCTGGATGTAGTCCAGAAGCGCCGGGAACGAGTGCAGGGTGACCGTGACGATCTTGCCCGTGTCCCGTGACAGCGCGCGGGCGAGCTGCTCGCTCTTCGAACCGTGCTTCTCGTCCACCTTCACGACCAGGCCCTCGATCTGCGAGAAGCTGCCGACCGTCTCCCGGAGCTGGGCGTCGAGGTTGCGGCGGTCCGTGATGACGATGACCTTGTCGAAGACCGGTGTACCCGGCTTGATCCGGCCGGCTGACAGCGCATCCGGGTCGAGCGTCCGGGGGTCGGTGGCGGCGTGGAGGTCGCTCAGGCGGTGGGCGAGCCAGCCGATGGTGTTCGACTTGCCGGAGCCGGCGGAGGCCATCACGAGGTAGTTCTGGCCCACGCCGAAGGTCGCTGCGTGGGTGGTGAGCTTCTTGACCACGTCCCACTGGTGGAAGCGCGGGAAGATCGTCGACTTGGTGGTCCCGCCGCCGGGGGTCTTGGTCTTCTGCTGGTGCACGTAGCGCTGGAGCAGGTCCAGCCAGTTGTCCCGCGCCCAGACCTGCTCCCACAGATAGGAGGTGGCGTAGGTGCCGTACGCGGTCGGGGCCGGGTTTCCGGCGCCACCGGGCAGACCGGCGCCGTTGGAACCCGTGTTGAAGGGAAGGAAGCGGGTGTTCTTGCCCCGGAGCTGGGTGGAGACGAAGACGAGGTCCGGGTCGACCGCGAAGTTGGCGATGACACGGCGAGTGAAGATCAGCTCGGTGGGATCGCGGTCGGTGCGGTACTGCTCCTTGGCGTGCTCGACGCCCTGCTGCGTGAGCGGGTTCTTCAACTCGGCGGTGGCGACGGGAATGCCGTTCAGGAACAGGGTCAGGTCGAGCTTGTTACCCCAGTCGGCCTGCTTGGTGGCGTAGACGAGTTCGCGTACGACGGTGAGCCGGTTGGCGCGGTAGCCGTCGAGGACGGAGTCGTCGGCGACGAGGTTCGGCTTGAAGTAGGCGACGCGGAGGCGGATGCCCCGGTCCTTGACGCCGTTGCGGAGGACGTGGAGGAGGCCGTCATCGCTGATGGCCTTGTCCAGGCGCTGAGCGAAGCCGCGCTGGGCGGCGTTGGGGTCGTTGCCGTAGACCCCGAGGAGTTCGTCCCACTCGCGGGGCTGGCTCTCGCCGAGGAAGGTGAACAACTCGTTGGTGTCCAGGCCGAGGTCAGCCTGGTAGTCCTCGGGGCGCGCCTCGCGCCAGCCGCGCTCGGTCATCGCGGCGACGATGGCGCCGCCGAAGGCGGACTCGTCGTGGATGGGGCTCACGATGTCGGGACTCCGTCCGTTACGTTGCGGCCGCTGGCGGTGGAGACGTCGAACTGGCCGGTTACGGTGGCGGTGATGAGGGCTTGGCGGCGCTCGGTGAGAAGATTCAGTTGCCGGTTCGCTAGGCGCTCGAGATGTAGGCTCTTACCGCGAGCAACCCCGATTTTCCGCACAAGCTCGTCTTGCTTCGCGCGGGGTGGGCAGTGAACTCGAAGTTTCAGACCGTCTCCGACTCGCATGTGCTCGTGCAGAGACCCGGCCCCGAGGCGGCGCAACTGCTCCCTCATGTGTGTGGCCAGAAAATTGTAGAGCAGTAGCTCATTCTTGATCACTTTGTCGTTGGCCCTATAGAGCATCACGCGCTGACCCAAGAAAACCGGGGTTCTTGCTCGAAGGATTCCTACTTGCCCGAGGGGGGCTTCTCGGGTGAATAGGATGTCACCAGCCTGTGGTGTGCCGCGTCGATTCCACTCGATGAAAGTCGAGTGTTCTACTGAAAAGGTATTTTCTGCGTCTACCTCTCCGTTTCGGATGTTGGTTGTCCGGATCATCCGGTACGGAGTGACTAGGTCCGAGGTCGGTGCTGTTTTGTTGACGCAGTCAACGATATTGCTGCAGGCGGCTGATACGGGAATTGTTGAGCTGTCGGGTAGGCCGGCAAATGCCTCGTCCGTGGCTGCGGTTGCGCGTTCGGCGGCGAGTAGGGCCAGTTTGCGGTACTTGAGCCCCAGCTGGTCGATGCGGGCGGTCTCGGCGTCGAGGAAGTCGGCGATGCGGCGCTGCTCATCGCGGGGTGGTGAGGGAACCCGCACAGCAGCCACCTGGGTCTCGCTAACCGATGGCACGGGGCCAGGGTTGGTGATCCTCCCCATGTCGAGAAGCGTCATCAGGTATCGCCAGTATCGCGGGTCGCCTGAATAGGGTTGGAATCCTCTAACATTGTCATCCACGATGCAAGGACTGCCAGTGATGCGTCGTTGATTTAGAAGCAGAGCAGCCCCAACTCGCGGGTAGAGGACGCACCCCTCTGGCAATATGCGGGCCCCCAGGTGGCGGGCTGTATGCGTACTAATCCAGTTGTTAGCAGTGGACAGGACCCCCTTGCGGTCGGCGAGAGGGAAATCTGACACCTTCATGAATGGGATATCTCCATTGCTATTTCCCTGGAAGGTGTCAGGGAATGTTGTCCCCATGTAAAATCGTCCAACTCGACCGAGTGTCGTTGTTGGCCAATTTCGACCTAGTTGCCCCAGCCAGTCGATCGTCGGAGTGGAATTTGTAGGGAGAGTTTTCACTCGGTTACCTCACCCAGCAACGCCTGGATCTCCGCCTCAAGCGCCTTCAGCTCCGCGTCGATCTCCGTCAACGGCCGCGGCGGCTCGTACACGTAGAAGTGCCGAGTGAACGGGATCTCGTACCCCACCTTCGTCTTCGTGTGGTCGATCCATGCGTCCGGCACATGCGGGTGCACCTCCCGCTTCAGGTACCCCTCCACGTCCTCGCCCAGCGGCACGTTCTCGTAGTCCCGCAGCTCGCTGTCCGGCTCCGGTGCGCCGCCCTTGAGCAACTGCACCTCGCCTTCCGGGTCCCGTACCCCCACCGTGTCCCGCAGCGCCTTCGTGAACGGTGCGCCCGTCGGGCCCTGGACGCCGGCTTCCGCCATGGCGTTCCGTACAGCGACCTGCGCCTCGGACTTGGTGGGCCACTCGCTCCCCAGCAGCGGGCTCAACGCGTCCCCCAGCACCTGGGCCTCGGCGTCGGCCAGCTTCTGGAACTGCGCCTGCTCCTCGTCCGTCAGCTTCCGCCGAGCCTTCGCCTTCGCCGCCAGTTCAGGCTCACGCGGCAGGAAGCGCTCCTCCGCCCACTTCTGTACCGGCTTCGACGCGAGCAGCGCCGCCAGCGTTTCCTCCGTCAGCTCGAACCGCAGCTTCAAAGGCCGCTCCACCGTGATCCGCTGGTAGCCGAAGGCCGTGTTGTCGAAGACCTTCACCTTGGCGTGCATCGGGTGCTCCGGGTCCGCTGCGGCTGTCACAGCCTCCCCGCACAGGCGGGTGATGTCGCCGATGTGGTTCGGCTTGCCGCCCGAGCCGTCGCCCAGCTCCTTGCGCTTGTCGCCCAGCGACTTTCGCATCTTCACCCACTGGTCGCGCGCGTCCAGCAACACGACCTTGCCCTTGTGCTGGGCGTCCTTGCGGTTGGTCAAAATCCAGAAGTAGGTGGCGATACCCGTGTTGTAGAAGAGCTGGTCCGGCAGGGCGACGATCGCCTCCAGCCAGTCGTTCTCCAGGATCCAGCGGCGGATCTCGGACTCGCCCGAGCCGGCCGCGCCCGTGAAGAGCGGCGAACCGTTGAAGACGATCGCGACGCGCGAGCCACCTCCGCCGTGCACGTCCACCGGCTTCATCTTCGAGATCATGTGCTGGAGGAAGAGCAGCGAGCCGTCGTTGATGCGGGGCAGGCCCGCGCCGAAGCGGCCGGAGTCGCCGAGGTTGTTGTGCTCGAACTCGACGGCCTCCTTCACCTTCTTCCACTCCACGCCGAACGGCGGGTTCGCCAACAGATAGTCGAACGTCTCCCGCGCGTGGCCGTCGTCCGAGAAGGAGTTACCGAACGCGATGTTCTCCGGGTCCTGCTCCTTGATCATCAGGTCGGACCGGCAGATCGCCCAGGACTCGGGGTTGAGCTCCTGGCCGTAGACCTCCACCGTGGCGTCGTCGTTGTACGACTTGATGTGCTCCTCGGCCGCGCTGAGCATGCCGCCCGTGCCGCAGGCCGGGTCCATGACCGTGCGTACGACACCCGGCAGGCTGAGCGCGTCGCTGTCCGGGGCGATCAGCAGGTTGACCATCAGTTTGATGACTTCGCGCGGGGTGAAGTGCTCACCCGCGGTCTCGTTGGACTGCTCGGAGAAGCGGCGGATCAGCTCCTCGAAGATGTAGCCCATGTTGTGGTTGGGCACGACCTCCGGGCGCAGGTCCAGGTCCGTGAACTTGCCGATCACCTGGTAGAGCAGGTTCGCGCTGTCCAGCTTGCGGATCTGCTGGGCGAACTCGTACTTCTCCATGACCTCGCGGGCGTTGGGCGAGAAGCCCCCGACATACACCTGGAGGTTCGCCGCCGCATTGCTCGCGTCGCCGGCGATCTTGCGCAGGGTCAGGCTGCTCGTGTTGTAGAACGAGTGGCCTGACGCCCGGCGCAGGAAGTGGTCCGTGTCGATCTCCTGGCCCTCGAAACGGGCGGCCGTCTCCGCGACCTTCTCCCGCGTCGGCTCCAGGACGCATTCGAGGCGGCGCAGCACCAGGAACGGAAGGATGACCTTTCCGTAGTCGGACTGCTTGTAATCGCCGCGCAGAAGGTCGGCGACGGACCAGGCGTGGTTCGCCAGCTCCGTGTGCTTGCTGCTGTTCAAGGGATTCCCCGGTTTCCTTTCGGACCCCCCGCTCTCCGGTCTACCGGAGCGGGTACTGACAAGTGTGGTGGTTGCGTGAAGGCCGTAGTGCTGGTTCAGGCCGATTCCGCGGCGGCCCCGCTGTCGGCCGCCGCCGGGGCTGACGGGACCAGCCCGCCTCCCGTCAGCCCGCCGACCAGCAGCCGCGCGGTCTCCTCGGCCAGTTCCGTGGCGCGCGCGGCCTCGGTTCTCAGCGCGTGGACGCGGCGGAACGCCTCGCCGTACCGTCTCTGCTCCTCCAGTGGCAGCAGCGGGACGCGCAGTCGGCCCGGACTGACGTGAAGCACCGTGCTGCCCGTCGACGCGCTCGCGATGTTCTCCTCCGCGCCCAGGAAGCCGGCCAGGAACCACGGATCGAGCCGTGCCGGATCCGGCCGGAACAGGTGGACCTGGTGGCCGAGCAGTGCCCCGGCGTCCGCGTCGTCAGCCACTCGGGCCATCGCGCCGCTGCCGCCCGCGACCGCCCGAACGAGTACGTCGCCCGCCGCGATCGCCGGCGCCGAGTCCGCCCGCAGCCCGCTCGGGTCACCGGATGGGGCCATACCGCGCGCGATATCCAGGCCGGTGAGTACGGCAGTCACCGACGCTTCATCGCCAGAGCCCTTGGAGTCCGGCGCCGTCCGCAGCAAGGTGAGCGCGCCGCCCCGGGACAGGTCCGACGCCGTCGCCGTGCGCCACTCGCGCGGAGTGGGACCGGCCGGGCTCCAGTCCGCATAACCGGCCTTCTCACCCAGTGACTTGGCGCCGGCGACGAGTCGTCGGCGTACGTCGTCCACCTCCCCGGCCAGCTCCGCGGGGGCGATGTCCGTGCGCGAGGCGCGTACATGGCGGGCGGGGGAAAGGTCCACGACGTCGTCCAGGAGGTCGACCACCGGGACCGCGCGGGCGGTGCCCGGCTCGTCGGCGTACGCGTCCGGGTCCTTCGCGAAGGCCGACCACTGGGTGAGCGCCGTTTCCGTCAGAGCCGTCCAGTTCAGCGGGGCGCGGCCCGTGCGTGTTCCCGACACGTAGCCGCCCGTCCGCGTACCCCCACCCGTCGCCGTGTCGCCGCCCGCTCCCGCCGTCTCGGACGTGTCGACGAACAGGACCGACGTATGCGCGGGGCCGGCCGGTTCGGGCCGCCGCAGCACCCAGATCTGCAGCCCCACATGGAACGGAGCCGCCGCCCCCGGAGGCAGCGCCACCACCGCGCGTAGCGCCCCGCTGCGGACCAGCTCCATGCGCACCCGGCGGCCCGAGGCGCGGGAGGCGGTGGCCGGGGGGAGGAGCAGCACGGCGTGGCCGCCCGGCACCAGGTGGGACAGTGCGTGCTGGACCCAGGCGAGCTCGGACTCGGCGCGCGGCGGGACGCCGTAGGCCCAGCGGGCGTCGTACGCCAGCTCGTCGTGGCCCCAGTCGCGGTCGCCGTACGGCGGGTTGCACAGGACGGCGTCGACGGTGACCCCGCCGAACGCGTCCGCCCGGAGGCTGTCGCCCGTCCGGACCGCGATGTCCGCGCCCGGCGCGGCCAGCAGCAGGCTCACCGCGCTGCGCTGCGCCTGCACGGGGACGCTGTCCTGGCCGTACAGCACCGCTGCTCCCCGCCGGGCGGCGGCAGAGAGCAGCGAGCCGCTGCCGCACGCAGGGTCCATGACCCGCTCGTACGGTCCGGGCGCCAGGCGGGCGACGAGGTCGGCGAGCTGCACCGGGGTGCGGTAGGTGCCGCTCGCGGCACTGTCCTCCAGCTCTCGTTCCGCCAGCACGGCCATCGCCGCCTCGCCGCTCGCATCGTCCTGTACGCAGCGCAGCAGCGCCCGCAGGACGTCGACGTCAGATGACGCGAAGTGGACGGCCTCCGTGCCGGGGACCAGCTCCGCGAGGTCGGCCACCGCCCAGTCGGCGCGGGCGACGAGCTCGGCGTCGGACAGGCCGTCCAGTGCGGTGCGCTCCTCGGGAGTGCGCCGGGCCGTGGCCAGCACCAGGGGAAGCAGGGTGTTCGTCATGCCACCACCCGCGGGGTGCAGTCGCAGTGTGGTGCGCAGCTCCTCCGCGGGGTCGGCCGTCGAGGCGTGGCCCCGGGCGCCGAGCCACTTCTGCACGTCCACCAGGTCGTACAGCGGGCTGCTGTCGGTGCCCCCGGACGGTGCAGGGAAGTCGTCGTGCCGACGGCGCCAGTTGCTGACGGTGGCGCGCGTGACCCCGGCGATGCGTGAGATCTCGGCGGCGGTCACCTGGGCGGGTGGCTGGGGCATGGCGGGAGTCCTGGGCCTCTCGGTAGCTGACAGCTCACAACCTACACCGTCGGTCAAACGCGTCAAGCTGTTTGACAATGCTTTCATGGCAGTGCTTACCTGGTGCTGCTTCCAAGCGGAGGTGCTCGGCCCGAGGGGGGTCCGAGGAACTCGCCCATCCCGTGGGGGGAATCGCCATGCGCATCACCATGCCGACCGCTGTCGTCGAAGGCACCCAGCTCACTGTCATGCCGTTCCGGGCGGACGCCGTGATCGGGACCATGTCCGTCCCGACACTCGTCCAGCTCGTTCCCTCGCCCCGCCGCGAGGAGGACACGAAGACGCTCAAGGCCGCCTCCGGCGCCGTGCGGCGCCACGCCGAACTGCGGTCGCTGGTGCAGCGGGCGCTGAAGTCCACGCAGAAGGGGAAGAACGTCGGCTCGTACGCCGAGTACATCGCCGACGGCGTCAAGGGCGAGCTGGGCGCCGGCTGGTCCACGCCGCCGATCACCTTCTGGCACGCCGGGCCACTCGCCGCGCTCAGCGACGAACTGCTGCCCGGCACCGGACTGCGCACCCTGACCATCACGCCCGGCACCTCGGTCGTCGCCATCGACGGCGAGACCCAGACGACCGCCTGGCACGAGCTGTACGACGACCCGGAACACTTCGGGCTCACCTATGCCGAACTCGCCACGATCCGCGTACCGTTCGAGCTGTACGTCGACCTGAGCGTCGCCGACGCGCGGCAGATCTTCTACGACCGCAACGTCCAGGGCGTGGCCGTCGCGAAGAACCTGGCCATGTCCATGGACCAGCGGGACTTCGCCACCCGCCTCGCGCACCGGGTCGCCGACGCGGTCAAGGTGGACGTCGACGGCAGGCTCGTACCGTTCACCAAGCTTGTCAACGCCAGCAAGCGGCAGGTCGGCAAGAGCGACCCCGAGGTGATCACCCTCTCCGCTCTGCGGGCGCTGGTCATCACGGCGATCTACGGCCGCAACGGGCTTTCCCGGTCCGCGGAGACCGTCCAGGAGGACGAGCTGCCCGCCGGTACCGACGCCGGGCAGGTCGAGGGATGCGTCGTGCCGTTGCTCGCCCGGCTCATCGCCGAGCACAGCGCCCACTTCGTCTCGCGCAGCGCAGTCACCGCGCCCGCCGTGCTCGCCGGGCTGGGGATCGCCGTCCACCAGACGACGCCCTGGGCAGACCCGGCGAACGCGCTGAGCACCGACGCTCTGCAGCGGCTCCTCGCCGACATCCAGTGGGAGCGCGAGGCGCGTTACTGGGACGGTGTGGCCGCGAAGGCCGGGGCGACCGGGCGACTCAACTTCAGCGGCGGTGTGAAGGACTCCGGCGGTCGTGTCGCCGACGCGATGCTCTACCCGGGCACGGAGGCGGGACGGCGCATCCGAGGGCAGTAGTGGCCGCTCGTGCTCCCCGCCGCACGACGAAGTCGGCGCCCCGGTGGCTCCCCTCTATCAGCCGACGGGGGAAGCGCCGAAATGTGAAGGAACGAGACAGGACGGACAAAACCACGGCATGGGCTACCGGAATGAAGATGAGATCAAACGGGCGCTCGGGATCGAGTCCTGGAGGAACCTCTCCAAGGACAAGATGATCAGGTTCGCAGCCATGATGCCTGACATGGGAACCGAGGCGGCTCTGAAGATCGTTGAGCAGTTCCCGGCGTTCAAGGATCTCGCCAAGAGTGCTCTGGATGCGATGAAGAGGGCGCACGAGTCCACCCTATCGGCCGACGCGGAGAGCCAGGAGCACGTCTATCGCGCCTTCCAGGACATCAGGGAAACCCTCAAGGATGAACTCAACAAGGATGGCCTGAGTTGGGAGAACAGGCAGTTCCTCATCGAGGGAATGAAGGAGAATGGGCGGCAGGTCTCACAGAAGGACACTGAGCACAAGAAGTTCCTGGATGGGCAGCTCAGGAAGGTGCTGGTTGGCACTGGAACTGCACTCGTCCTGGGTGTGGCTTTTGTCGGCGGCAAAGTGATGGCGGAGGGTAACGACAGCCCCGAGGGCTCCCTGGAAGGTTGACCTCGATTCCAAGGTGGGTCAGCGCCAGGCCTCACCGACTACGCCTGGACAGCGGGTGCCGCACCACTGTGAGCGCTCCCTGAGCTGCCGCTGAGGCTCGGGAAGCAGAAGTCACAGTTGATCCACCTGGCGAGGTCTCCGCGGGCACGGAGCATACGTTGACGCCGTGCCGCCGTGCCCGACGTACACCGCCGTGGGACGAAAGCCACGGAACTCAGCCCGCGGCGGTCATCCACAGTTCCGTGTCGGTGACGATCAGGCGGCCCGGCCGCTGGGTGGCGGTGTCCGGGACCACAGCCCGCACCACCGGCAGGTCGCCCTTTTCCACGGTCACCCTAGTGCCGTCGAACTTCGGGGACTTGTCGCTGACCACCACCCGCAGATCGGCTTCCAGCTTCTTGGCCGCCACGTCGTCCTCGACCACGAAGCACAGCACCTCGGTGTTCTTGGCCGCGGACTTCGCCTGCTGGCCCAGAGCGGCCAGGCGCACGGGGTTGGGGGAGCTGAGCGGGTTGAAGTCCGCGCGGTAGACGTTGCCCAGGCACTCGACCGCGCGCCGGAACTTCTCGTCGTCGCCCAGCGAGGAACCCTCCTCGGGGGCGACGGCCGACATGGGGTCGGAGTCACGGGCCGAGTAGGAGATCTCGTCTTCCGACACCTGGAGCGTGGCCCCACTCCCCTCGGGGTGCGACCAGACATCCTTGCCGTCCTCCTCGCTCTGCGCGTAGCCGCCCGACTTCAGCGCCTTGGTCATCGCCGACACGTCAAACGAACCCTCCCAGTGACCGGCCTCGCCGGTGTCGACCGCGGTGTCGATCTGGGACACCTCGAACTGCGCCCCCAAAAGACCGGGTTGGTACGGGTTCAGCAGAAGGCTGCTCGGCTGTGAGACGGAGGTGAACCGTTTCGGGTCGTCCTTGCTCAGCTTGCGTACCTCGGCGGCGTCGAGGAAGGACACATGCTTCTCGCCAGTGTCGCCGGCGAGCGCCCCGAGCCCTGAGAGGAGCGTGGAACCCCTGTCACCTTCGTCGGAGCCGGAAGAGCAACCGGTGAGCGCAGCCAGAAGGACGGTGGCGAGAGCGGCAGCGCCGAAGACGGCCGATCCGCGTGCTGATATCTGCATGATCCAGCAGCGTATACCGGTGCTTGACCGAGGTAATGGCGCGCGCCGCGCGGCAGACGAGCCCGGTCCCGGCGCTGCGAGGGTACGGCTCCGGGGGGCCGGCCGCCGTGGGGGTCTGCGCGCCAGGGAGCCCGCCCGCCGTGAAGGCCTGTGCCGGATCGGTGTCACGATCCGTGCCCATGGCTTCACTCAAACTCCCTATAGTGGTGCCGCGTTGATCGTCTGGCCCCAACGCGCGAAGCCGTCTTCGAGGAGTCCGTACGATGACGAACCCGCTCTTATCCAGCGTGCCCGCGTCCCCCGGAGGCTGCCCCGCGCATGCCTCGACCGCCCCCGTTCCCCTCGGCGGACCCGGGTCCGGCATCGAACCCCAGGCTCTGTACCGGCGCGTGCGCCACTCGCACGGGCCCGTCGTACCCGTCGAGCTCTCCGGAGGTCTCCCGGCCTGGCTGGTCATCGGATACCGCGAGGTCCATCAGGTGACCAGTGACGGCGAGCTCTTCCCGAGGGACGTCGGTCTGTGGAACCAGTGGGAGCACGTTCCCGAGGACTGGCCCCTGCTGCCCATGGTCGGCCGGCCCATGCCGTCCATCTACTTCACCGCGGGCGCCGAGCACCGCCGCCACTCCGCGATGGTGGTGCCCGCGCTCGAAGCCGCGGATCCGTTCGAGATCCGCGGCCACTGCGAGCAGTTGGCCGACCGGCTCGTCGACGCCGTGTGCGCCCGTGGCGCGGCCGATCTCGTCGCCGAGTTCGCCGAGCCTCTTCCCGTGCTGGTGCTGTCCCGGCTCGTCGGCTTCCCCGACGCGGAGGGGGCGGACATCGCCCGCGTCCTGAAGGAGCTGGCCGACGGAGGCCCGGGGGCCCAGGAGGCGTACGGCCGCTTCGGCGACCACATGCGGCGGCTGGTGGCGGCCAAGCGGGCCGTGCCCGGTGACGACGTCACCTCCCGGATGCTCGCCGACCCGGAGCCCTTCACCGACGAGGAGTACGCGCTCGACCTGATGGCCGTCACCGCGGCCGGGCACCTCACCACCGCCGACTGGATCAGCAACTCGCTGCGGCTGATGTTCACCGAGGACCAGTTCGCGCAGTCCCTCGCCGGCGGACGGCGCAGTATCGGCGACGCGATGAACGAGGTCCTGTGGGAGGAGAGTCCCACCCAGATCCTCGCCGGGCGCTGGGCGGTCCGTGACACGCAGCTCGGCGGGCGGGCCATTCGGGAGGGCGACATGCTCCTGCTCGGCCTGGGCGCCGCCAACACCGACCCGCTGATACGGCAGGACCTCGGCTCCGGCGTGGCAGGCCGTCACGCGGGCAACGGATCGCACCTGGCGTTCAGCCACGGCGAGTACCGCTGCCCGTTCCCCGCGCAGGAGATCGCGGAGACCATCGCGCGTACCGGTATCGAGGTGCTCCTCGACCGGCTTCCCGATCTCGAACTCGCCGTGCCCGCCCGGGATCTCGTCCGTAGGCCGTCCGCCTTTCTGCGGGGGACGAACGCGCTCCCCGTCCGCTTCTCGCCCGCCGCACACTCGACAGGAGCCCCGCTGTGAGATGCCCGTACGCGACGGTCGTCATCGACCCCATGGTCCAGGACCTCGACGGCGAGACCGAGCGGCTGCGCGAGGCCGACCCGCTCGCCCGCATCGAACTGCTCGGGGTGCCCGCCTGGACCGTCACCCGGTACGCCGAAGCCCGGCGCCTCCTCGTCGACCCCCGCCTGGTGAAGGATCTGGACGCGTGGGGCCTCTGGCAGAGCGGTGAGGTCACCCACGCCTGGCCGCTGATCGGCATGATCGACGCGGGACGTTCCATGTTCACCGTGGACGGGGAGGAGCACCGCCGCCTGCGCACGAAGACCTCGCAGGCGCTCACCCCGCGTCGGCTGGAGGCCGTCAAGCCCGCCATCGAGAAGTTCACCGAGGAGCTGCTGGACGCCCTCGCCGAGCAGGGCGCGCACGGGGCCGTCGACC
The DNA here is from genome assembly GCF_042892135.1 of Streptomyces sp. NPDC001822. Taxonomy (NCBI): domain Bacteria; kingdom Bacillati; phylum Actinomycetota; class Actinomycetes; order Kitasatosporales; family Streptomycetaceae; genus Streptomyces; species Streptomyces sp. NPDC001822. The sequence continues at coordinate 23,672 of NZ_JBIATW010000005.1, read as the reverse complement.
TCAAGGCCGTGTTCGCCCAGCCGCTGCCGATGCGCGTGGTCGGTCTCCTGATGGGGGTGGACGAGGCGCTGCACCCCATGCTGACCCGGCAGTACAAGGCCTTCTTCTCGATGCTCACCCCGCACGAGGAGCGCCTGGCGCTGCTCGCCGAACTCGACGTGTTCTACACCGAACTGGTGCGGGAGAAGCGGGCGCATCCCACCGACGACCTCACCAGCGCCCTGATCCTCGCCGACGAGGGCGGAGAGCCGCTGGACGAGGAAGAGGTCGTCGGGAACCTCAAGGCCATGGTGGCCGCCGGGCACGAGACGACGATCGGCCTCGTGCTCAACGCCGTACGCGCCCTGCTCGCCCATCCCGACCAGCTGCGCATGGTGCTGGACGGAGAGGTCACGTGGGAGACGGTGATCGAGGAGACGCTGCGCTGGGACACGCCCACCACCCACCTCCTGATGCGGTTCGCCACCGAGGACATCCAGGTCGGCGAGCAGGTGATAGCCAAGGGGGAGGGTGTGGTGATCTCCTACCGCGCCATCGGACGCGATACAGCCCAGCACGGCGACGACGCCGGCACCTTCGACATCACCCGGCCGACGCCGATACGGCACATGACCTTCGGGCACGGTCCCCACATCTGCCCGGGAGCCGCGCTGTCGCGGGTGGAGGCCGGGATCGCGCTGCCGGCGCTGTTCGAGCGTTTTCCCGGGCTGAGGCTCGCGATCCGGGACGAGGAGATCCGCAGGCTGCCGGTGATGACGCAGAACGACATCGAGGCGTTCCCGGTACTGCTGCACGGGTGACGGGTGACGGGTGACGGGTGCGGTCGGCGGGTGACGACGGCTGCCGCCGGCAGTGGGTCGGTGAAGTCCGGCGGAGACCGCCGATGGGCCGACCCCGGGTGCGAGCGCGAGCGTAGGCTGCGGCGGCATGGCACGTCTCCTCGCCCTCGCCCCGCATCGTTCCGTCACGGCTGGTCTGCTCGCGGAGGCCGCGCGCGGACGCGGAATGGGCGTCTCGGTCATCCCCGTCGGCGGCGGAGCCTTTCCTTCCGGGACCCGGGCGCACTACTACGGTGGGCCGCGCTTCGCGGACTCGGTCGCCGCGGACCTCGGGGTCGCGCTCCTCGAACCGGAGAGCTGCTGGCTGGACGCACTGCCGTACGCCTTCACCGGTCGGCGGGTCCGGTGTGTGCCGCTCGCCGAAGCCCGGTGCATGACCGGGCCGTTCTTCGCGAAGCCACCCACGGACAAGAGTTTCCCCGCCGGGGTTTACGAGCACGGGCGCGCTCTCCCCATGCCGGCGGGACCGGAGGACGCAGCCGATCCGCTCGTCCAGATCAGTGAAGTCGTGACCTGGGTAAGGGAGTTCCGTCTTCATCTACTGGACGGGGAGATCTGGACGGGGTCGCAGTACGCGACGTACGGACGACTCGACGCGGTGCCCCTGGCCGGGCACGCGGACGAGCAGGCGGTGCGCGCTTTCGTCCGCGACCTGATCGGAGCGTGTGCGCACACCCTGCCCAGCGGCGTGGTGGTCGACGTCGGGCTGACGCGCGGGGACGGTGGCCCGGAGGCCGGGCGGTGGGCCGTGGTCGAGGCCAACATGGCCTGGTTCAGCAACGTGTACGCGGGTGATCCCGCACGGGCACTCGATGTGGTCCTGCGTGCCGCCGGTCCCGCGGACGAGGCGGCGGAGCCGGACGGACGCTTCTGTCGGACACGACGTGGCGACCCGGCAACCTTCGGGGCCGCGGCGGCGACCAAGAGGTGTCCGTGAGGCCTCATCTGGCCGGGTGAGGCCTCACGGACGCCGGGCGTCGGGGAAGGCCCACCCGCGCAGGTGCCCGGCGTGCGCCTTCCCGCACGGGGCGCCGTCTTCCCGGTGCCGGGCGGTTCGGGCTCGCGGCCGCGAACCGGCGGTACGGTCTGGACACCTTTGGCGTCCTGAGTCACTGTGAGGCAGCGGGAGCCGCCGTCCGGGGTGGCGGGAGCCGCCGTCCGGGACGGCCGAGCCGCCCGGCGAGGCGGCCGGGCCGGGTGCGACGCGAGTGGCCGAAGCCGGTCGTGGCGCTTCACCGGCTCTCCTCGCACACGCCGTCTGCCGGGGGAGAATCCGCATGGTCACGCTCGCCGAGGTCGCCCAGCACGCCGGAGTCTCGGCGAGCACGGTGAGCTACGTCCTCAGCGGGAAGCGGTCGATCTCCGCTCCCACCCGGGAGCGTGTGGAGGACAGCATCCGGCAGTTGGGCTACCACCCCAACGCCGGCGCACGGGCACTCGCCAGCAGCAGATCCAACATCATCGCGCTGATGGTGCCGCTGCGTACGGACATGTACGTGCCGGTCATGATGGAGATCGCCGTCGCCGTCGCCACCGGCGCACGTCGGCACGGCTACGACGTCCTGCTCCTCACCGGGGAGGAGGGCCCCGCGGCCGTCCGGCGTATCGCCGGGAGTTCCCTGGCGGACGCGATGATCCTCATGGACGTCGAGCTGGAGGACGAACGGCTGCCGCTGCTCCGCGAATCGGGCCGGACCGCCGTCCTCATCGGGCTGCCCGCCGACGCCTCCGGGCTGACCTGCGTCGACCTGGACTTCGAGGCCACGGGAGCGCTCTGTGTGGACCACCTCGCGGGACTCGGCCACCGTGAGATCGCGGTGGTCGGTGAGGCACCCGCCGTCTACGAGCGCCGCACCGGCTTCGCCGAGCGCACCAGGGACGGCATCCGGGCCAGGGCCCGGGAGACGGGCACCCGCGTCCTGCACCGGCCCTGCGAGGGCGGATACGCGGCGACGGCGGGCACCCTCGCGCGGATCTTCGACGAGCGGCCGGGCACGACCGGATTCATCGTCCAGAACGAGGCGGCCGTCGAGCCGCTGCTCAATCTCCTCCAGCAGCAGGGGCGGGCGGTGCCGGAGGACGTGTCGGTCATGGCGATCTGCCCCGAGCAGGTGGCCACGCAGGCGTCGGTGCGCCTCACCTCCGTCGCCATTCCGGCGCAGGAGATGGGGCGCCGCTCCGTCGAGCAGGTGGTGGCCAAACTCGCGGGACGCGAAGCGGACGAAGTCGATCTGTTGGAACCCGTCCTGACGACCCGCGCGAGCACGGGCCCCGCGCCGGTCTGACACGACGGGAATCGTCCCGCCACTGCATCCCCGGAGGCCTACGGGTGCCCCGGGGGCCCCGGAGACAGCGGAGACAGCGGAGGCCCTTGAGTGCCCCGGCTCACCGGCGAGCACGTCATCGCGCGCGTACGGAGAGTGGCGCATGCCGACACACGGTGCGCGTGGGAACACCCACCGTGCGGTACGGGCGGCCGCCGTCGCACGGGATCGCGCCGCGCGCTGCCCCGCGCCCTTGCTGCCCTGCGCCCGCGCTGCCCCGCGTACGCACCGCACGGGAAGCAGCCGTCGTCGTACGCACGCGCGGTGGCCGCGGTTCGGCGCCGACAGGGAGCGCCGACAGGGAGCGTCGGCAGTGAGTCGCATCACCCAGGGTGAATTTCTCGGCATACATTCCGCCGGACAGGAGAGGTGTCCGGGCTGCTGGTGTGCCCCATCCCGGTCCACCGGCGCGGAACAGTGCTCGGCCGGACCGGTGCGGAGCAACCCAGGCACGGAAGGCAGATCGCTACATGTCGGCTCACCTCTCGTCGGCCAGTCCGGCAGCGGCACTGGAGACCATCCACATCGACGGCACCTGGCGCGCCGCCGTCTCGGGCGCCACGCGCGAGATCCTGGACCCCGCCGACGCCACCGTCCTGGCCCTCGTCTCCGAGGGCGGGGCCGAGGACACCGACGCCGCCGTGGCCGCCGCCCGCCGCGCCTTCGACGACGGCCCCTGGCCCCACCGGCCCGTCGCCGAGCGGGCCGGGCTCCTGCGCCGTGTCGCCGCCCTCCTCCAGCGGGACCGCGAGGAGATCGCGATCACCGAGAGCCGTGACACGGGCAAGACCCTGGAGGAGGGCCGGGTCGACGTCGACGACGTGACCAACGCCTTCCGCTACTTCGCCGACCTCGTCATGAACGAGAGCGGCGGCCGGGTCGTCGACGCGGGCGACCCCGACGTGCACAGCATCGTCGTGCACGAGCCGGTCGGTGTCTGCGCCCTGATCGCCCCGTGGAACTACCCGCTGCTCCAGGCCAGTTGGAAGATCGCCCCGGCCCTCGCCGCCGGCAACACGTTCGTGCTCAAGCCCAGCGAGGTGACCCCGCTCTCCACCGTGCACCTGATCCGGCTGCTCGCGGAGGCCGGGCTCCCCGCCGGGGCCGCCAACCTCGTCACCGGCGCGGGCGACCCCGTCGGCGCCAGGCTGTCCGAGCACCCGGACGTCGACATGGTCTCCTTCACCGGCGGTCTCGCCAGCGGCACGAAGGTGGCACAGGCCGCCGCGCCGACGGTCAAGAAGGTCGCCCTGGAGCTGGGCGGCAAGAACCCCAACGTCGTCTTCGCCGACGCCTGTGCCACCGAGAGCGGCTTCGACACCGCGGTCGACCAGGCGCTCAACGCGGCGTTCTTCCACAGTGGTCAGGTCTGTTCCGCCGGTGCCCGCCTCATCGTCGAGGAGTCCGTCCGGGACCGCTTCGTCGCCGAGCTCGCCCGTCGCGCCGACGCGATCCGGCTCGGCCGGGGCACCGTGGAGGGTGTCGAATGCGGCCCCCTGGTCTCCGCGCAGCAACTCGCCAAGGTGGAGGCCTACGTGGCGTCCGCCCGTGAGGAGGGTGCGGTCGTCCGGTCCGGCGGCGCGCGACCCGAACCCTCGGACGTCCGGCCCGTCGGCGGCTACTTCTACCGTCCGACGGTCCTGGACGGCTGCCACCGGGAGATGAAGGTGGTCCGCGAGGAGACCTTCGGCCCGATCCTCACCGTCGAGACCTTCCGTACCGAGGAGGAGGCCGTCACGCTGGCCAACGACACCGACTACGGACTGGCCGGCGCGGTGTGGACCACCGACGCCGGCCGCGCCCGGCGCGTCGCCGGCCGGCTGCGGCACGGCACCGTCTGGATCAACGACTACCACCCCTACCTCCCGCAGGCCGAGTGGGGCGGCTTCGGCAAGTCCGGCACGGGCCGTGAACTCGGCCCCGCCGGCCTCGCGGAGTACCGCGAGGCCAAGCACATCTACCAGAACCTCAACCCGCGCCCCCAGCGCTGGTTCGCCGGCTGAAGCCCCCGCCCGGCCGCGCACGATCCGGCCGGCCCACGCGTCATCCCCACCCGCCCCGGTTCCCCATCCGCCCGAACGCATCTCCCCCCACCGCCCCGGCTGTTCGCAGCAGCGCGCACACGTCAGCACCTTGCAGAAGGAGCACCGATGCCCCCGTCCCCCAGCACCGCACGCCCCGAACCCGCCGACTACGTGATCGTCGGAGGAGGCACCGCAGGATCGGTCATCGCCTCCCGGCTGACCGAGGACCCCGGCGTCACCGTCACCCTGGTCGAGGGCGGGCCGACGGACATCGGCCGTGAGGACGTCCTGACGCTCCGCCGCTGGCTCGGCCTGCTCGGCGGAGACCTCGACTACGACTACCCCACCACGGAGCAGCCACGCGGCAACTCCCACATCCGGCACAGCAGGGCCCGGGTCCTGGGAGGCTGCTCCTCCCACAACACGCTGATCAGCTTCAAGCCGCTGCCCGGCGACTGGGACGAGTGGGCCGAGTCCGGCGCCGAGGGCTGGGACGCGGCGTCCATGGACCCCTACTTCGCCCGGCTGCGCAACAACATCGTGCCCGTGGACGAGAAGGACCGGAACGCCATCGCCCGCGACTTCGTCGACGCGGCCCGGGCGGCGGCCGGGGTCCCGAGGGTGGAGGGCTTCAACCGCGCACCGTTCCACGAGGGCGCGGGCTTCTTCGACCTGGCGTACCACCCGGAGAACAACAAGCGCTCCTCCGCGTCCGTCGCCTACCTCCACCCGCACATCGAGGCGGGCGACCGCCCCAACCTCTCGATCCTGCTGGAGACATGGGCGTACCGGCTGGAGTTCGACGGCAACCGCGCCACCGGGGTGCACGTGCGCACCGAGGACGGCGAGGAGCACCTGCTGCGCGCCACGCGTGAGGTCATCGTCTGCGCGGGTGCGGTCGACACGCCCCGGCTGCTCATGCTCTCCGGTGTCGGCCCGGCGAAGGACCTGACCGGTCTCGGCATCCCCGTCGTCCACGACGCTCCGGGCGTCGGCGAGAACCTGCTCGACCACCCCGAGTCGGTCATCGTCTGGGAGACCGACGGCCCCATCCCGGAGAACTCCGCCATGGACTCCGACGCGGGCCTCTTCGTGCGGCGCGACCCCGGCTCCCGGGGCCCCGACCTGATGTTCCACTTCTACCAGATCCCCTTCACCGACAACCCGGAGCGCCTCGGCTACGAGAGGCCCGAGCACGGGGTGTCGATGACCCCGAACATCCCCAAGCCGCGCAGCCGCGGCCGCCTCTACCTCACCAGCGCCGACCCCGAGGTGAAGCCCGCCCTGGACTTCCGCTACTTCACCGACGAGGACGACCACGACGGCCGCACGCTGGTCGACGGGATCAAGCTCGCCCGCGAGATAGCGAGGACCGAGCCGCTCGCCCACTGGCTGAAGCGCGAGGTGTGCCCGGGGCCCGAGGTGACGTCCGACGAGGACATCAGCGAGTACGCCCGCAAGGTCGCGCACACCGTCTACCACCCGGCGGGTACCTGCCGGATGGGGGCCGTGGGCGACCCCACCGCGGTCGTCGACCCCCAGCTGCGGATCCAGGGCCTGGAGGGCATCCGGATCGCCGACGCGTCCGTCTTCCCGACCATGCCCGCCGTGAACCCCATGATCGGCGTGCTGATGGTGGGCGAGAAGTGCGCCGAACTGCTCCGTGCGACCCCGACCACCGGAGGCGATGTCCGATGACCGAAGCCCGTACCGCTGTGTTCACCGAAGCCGGCACCCCGGTGTTCAGCGTCAAGAACCTCTGGAAGGTCTTCGGCCCCAGGGCCGACCGCATCCCCGGCAGCGAGTACGCCGCCCTGCCGCCCGCCGAACTGCGCGAGCGCACCGGCTGCACCGCCGCCGTGCGCGACGTCTCCTTCGACGTGCAGAAGGGCGAGGTCTTCGTCGTCATGGGCCTGTCGGGCTCCGGCAAGTCCACGCTCGTGCGCTGTCTCACCCGTCTCATCGAGCCCACCAGCGGCACCCTCGCCATCGACGGCGAGGACGTCCTCGCCATGGACACCACCCGGCTGCGCGAACTGCGCCGCCACCGCGCCGCGATGGTGTTCCAGCACTTCGGCCTGCTGCCGCACCGCACCGTCCTCGACAACGTCGCCTACGGCCTGGAGATCCAGGGCCTCGGCAAGTCCGAGCGGCGCGCGAGGGCCGCCGAACTGGTGGAGAAGGTCGGCCTCGCCGGCCTCGAGGACCGCCGCCCGGCCCAGCTCTCCGGCGGCCAGCAGCAGCGCGTCGGCCTTGCCCGGGCGCTCGCCGTCGACCCGTCCGTGCTGCTCTTCGACGAGCCCTTCAGCGCCCTCGACCCGCTCATCCGCCGCGAGATGCAGGACGAGGTCGTCCGGCTGCACCGCGAAGAGGGCCGCACCATGGTCTTCATCACCCACGACCTCGGCGAGGCGCTCCGGCTGGGCACCCGCATCGCGCTGATGCGGGACGGCGGCATCGTCCAGATCGGGACCCCCGAGGAGATCGTCGGCTCGCCCGCCGACGACTACGTACGCGAGTTCGTCCGCGACGTGCCGCGCGAGCAGGTTCTCACCGTCGCCACCGCGATGCGTCCGCCGGCCGCCGGGGACGCGGACGGCGGTCCGGCCGTACGGCCGGGCGCCACCGTCTCCGAGGCCATCGAGGCCGTATCGCGCTCGGGCGGCTCCGTCGCCCGGGTGATGGAGGACGGCAGGCTGCTCGGGGTCGTCGACCACGCCTGCCTGCTCGACGTGGTCGCGGGCACGGGAGCCCGTGGGGTGACCGTCTGATGGCCACCGCACAGGCGACCACGCGTACCGCCGCCGGCCCTCCGGGCAGCCGCCCGCTCGCCGCCCTGCGCGGCCGGCCCGCACTCGGGAAGATCCTCCTGCTGATGGTGGTCGCCGCCGTCGCGGTCCCCGTCGTGCACGCCCGCTGGGGAGGCGGCGCCTGGCCCGGCGCTCTCACCGTGGACCTGACCGGCCCCCTCGGCGAGGTCAACGACTGGATCATCGGCAACCGCGACAGCCACCCGCTGTTCCTCTACTTCTTCGGCCACATCAGCAACGCCGTCGTCCTGTCGGTGCGCGGTGTCTACCTCACCCTGCTGGCCCTCGGCTGGGCGGGCGTCACCGCCGTCGCCGCGCTCATTGCGTGGCGTGCGGCCGGATGGCGGCTGGCGCTGACCGCCGGTGTGTCCTTCCTCGTCTGCGGAGTGCTCGGCATGTGGGTGCCGACCATGCAGACCCTGGCGCTGATGATCGTCGCGGTGCTCGCCTCCGTGGTGCTGGGTCTGGTCCTCGGGCTGGCGGGAGGGCTCTCGGACCGTACGTTCCGCGTCCTGCGCCCCGTGCTGGACACCATGCAGGTGCTGCCCGCCTTCGCCTATCTGCTGCCCGTCGTGCTGGTCTTCGGCATCGGTGTGCCCGGCGCGGTCCTCGCGACCGTCGTCTACGCCGCCCCGCCGATGGCCCGGCTCACCGCGCTCGGACTGCGCGGCGCCGACGCCGGAGTCATGGAGGCCGTCGCCTCGCTCGGCGCGACCGGCCGGCAGCGTCTGCTGACCGCCCGGCTGCCACTGGCTCGCAAGGAACTCCTCCTCGGGCTCAACCAGACCATCATGATGGCGCTCTCCATGGCCGTCATCGCCTCCGTCATCGGTGCCGGCGGCCTCGGCGACCGCGTCTACCAGGCGCTGTCCTCGGTCGACGTCGGCGCCGCGCTCGCCGCCGGCGTCCCCATCGTGCTGCTCGCCGTCGTGCTCGACCGCACGACGGAGGCCGCCGGCCGGAGGATCGGGGCGGAGCCCACCGGGCCCGCCGCCCTGCGGGGAGCGCGCGGCTGGGTGATCGCCGCCCTGGCCGGCGCCGTCGTGGCCGTGGCGGGCCGCTTCGCCGGGGGCCGGATCTGGCCCGACGGCGGCGTCGTCGCCATCGCGGGACCGGTCAACACGGCCAAGGACTGGATGGTCGACCACCTCTACACCGGCGTTCCCCTCATCGGTGGAACCGCCGACTGGGCCGCGCACTTCACCAACTGGATCCTCAACCCGCTGCGCGGCGGGCTGCAGGGGCTGCCCTGGTGGTCCGTACTCCTGATCGTCGCCGCGCTCGCCTGGACCATCGGCACCTGGCGCACGGCGCTCACCGCCGTGCTGGCCATGGCGGCGATCGGGGTCCTCGGTGTGTGGGACCTGTCGATGGACACGCTCAGCCAGGTCATCGCCGCCGTCGCGGTCACCCTGGTCCTCGGCTTCGCCATCGCGGTCGGCGCCGCACGCAGCCGGCGTTTCGAACGGCTGCTGCGACCCGTCCTGGACGTCTTCCAGACGATGCCGCAGTTCGTCTACCTCATCCCCGTCGTCGCCCTCTTCGGAGTCGGCCGTGCCCCCGCCGCGGCGGCCGCGATCGTCTACGCACTGCCCGCCGTCGTCCGGATCACCACCCAGGGACTGCGGGGCGTCGACCCCGCGGCGATGGAGTGCGCCCGCTCACTCGGCGCCACCAGCGGCCAGCAGCTCCGGCAGGTGCAGATCCCGCTGGCCAGGCCCGCGTTGCTGCTCGCCGTGAACCAGGGCGTCGTGCTGGTCCTCGCCGTCGTCATCATCGGCGGACTCGTCGGCTCCGGCGCGCTGGGCTACGACGTCGTGTTCGGCCTGGCTCAGGGCGACCTCGCCACCGGCCTCGTCGCGGGCGCCGCCATCGTCTGCCTCGGACTGATGCTGGACCGCGTCACCCAGCCCACCGCCCGCCGCCAGCGGAAGGAGAGCTGACATGGCTCGCACCCGGACCCGCGCCCGTATCCGCACCTCCGCGGCCGTCGCCTCAGCGGCTGCCCTGCTGGCCGTCACCGGCTGTGGCGCCGCGGACATGACCAAGCAGGCGAGCCCCTTCGCGGCCCCCGCCGACATCAAGACCGTCACCCTGTCCGTCCAGTCCTGGGTCGGTGCGCAGGCCAACGTGGCCGTCGCGCAGAAGATCCTCCAGGACGAGCTGGGCTACCGCGTCGACCTCGTGCAGACCGACGAGGTACCCGCCTGGGACGCCCTCAGCCAGGGCCGCGTGGACGCCATCCTGGAGGACTGGGGCCACCCGGACCAGGAGAAGCTGTACGTCGAGGACAAGAAGACCATCGTGCCCGGCGGCGACCTCGGCGTCACCGGCCACATCGGCTGGTACGTCCCCGAGTACTGGGCGGACGAGCACCCGGACGTCACGGACTGGAAGAACCTCGACAAGTACGCCGACGAGCTCCGCACCCCGGAGAGCGGCGACAAGGGCCAGCTGATGGACGGTTCGCCGTCCTACGTCACCAACGACAAGGCGCTGGTGAAGAACCTCGGCCTCGACTACAAGGTCGTCTTCGCCGGTTCCGAGGCCGCGCAGATCACCCAGATGCAGCAGTTCGCCAAGGAGAAGAAGCCCTTCCTCAGCTACTGGTACCAGCCGCAGTGGCTGTTCAACGAGGTGCCGATGGTCGAGGTGAAGCTGCCGGAGTACTCCGACGCGTGCGGGGCGAAGGCTCCCGAGGACATCGACTGCGCCTACCCGAAGACCCCGCTGCAGAAGTATCTGAACGCGGGCTTCGCCGAGCGGGGAGGGGACGCGGCGGCCTTCCTGAAGAAGTTCTCGTGGTCCGAGAAGGACCAGAATGAGGTCTCGGAGCTCATCGCCTCCGAGCGCCTGTCGCCCGACGAGGCGGCCGGCCGGTGGATCGAGGAGCACCCCGGCACCTGGAAGAAGTGGCTCGGCCGGTGAGCTGAGCCCGGGAACCTCCCCGGCACACGGTAGGCCGTCGCGGCACCGCACGCGGCGGCCTACCGTGTGCCGGGGGCAAGTCCTCCCTGCGGAGCGGGCGTTCCGGAAGCCGGGGGAGCGCGTACGGGCCGGTGACCCGCCACTTCCCTCAGAAGAGAAAGAAGCGCTTCCGACTATTCACTCAGTACATGTACTGAGGATATAGTTGCTCGCATGAGCACCCGTCACGTCCTTCTGGGCCTGCTCGCAGCAGGTCCCCGCCACGGTTACGAAATGAAGCGGCAGCACGACGCCCGCTTCCCCCAGGCCCGCCCGCTCGCATACGGGCAGGTCTACACGACCTTGCAACGCCTGGTCCGCGACGGTCTGGCCGAGGTCGAGGGCACCGGTTCCGAAGGAGGTCCGGAACGCACCCTCTACCGCACGACGGACAGCGGTTCACGCGAACTCGTCCGGTGGTCCGAGGAGATCACCGCGCCCGCCCCCTTCGTGACGAACGAGATCTTCGCCAAAGTGGTGGTCTCCATCCTCGTCGCGGCCGCCGGCACCCGGGCGGACCCGGACGGGCCCGGACCTGATGCCACCTCATATCTCCGGGCCCAGCGCGCCGCACACATGGAGCGGATGCGTGAGCTGACCGCACTCAAGACCATGCCGGGCGCCGATCTGAGCACGGTGCTGTCGGCCGACTACGCCCTCGCCCATCTGGACGCCGACGTGCGGTGGATGAACACCACCTCGGCCCGAATCGACACCCTGACCGCGGAGGTCAACGCGACATGAGCACACGGGTAGTACAGCCTCCCTCGAAGGCGGCCGCGCTGATCTCGGCACGCGGCCTGACGAAGACCTACGGAAGGACCGAGGCCTTACGGGGCGCCTCGCTCGACCTCCACGAGGGCGAGATCCTCGCGGTCACCGGAACGAGCGGGAGTGGCAAGTCCACCCTGCTGCACTGCCTGGCGGGAATCGTCCGTCCCGACGACGGAACCGTCACCTACAGGGGCGAACAGCTCGGCCTGCTGTCCGAGGACCGGCTCAGCGAGCTGCGGCGCGACGACTTCGGGGTGGTGTTCCAGTTCGGACAGCTGATCCCCGAACTCAGCGCGCTCGACAACGTGGCACTCCCTTTGCTGCTCGCGGGAAGCCGCCGCAAGGCGGCCCAGGAGCGGGCGGGGGAGTGGCTGGAGCGATTCGGTGTCCGGGGCCAGGCCGCATTCCGCCCCGGTGAGATGAGCGGTGGCCAGAGCCAACGGGTCGCGCTCGCAAGGGCCCTGGTCACACAACCCAGGGTGGTCTTCGCGGACGAGCCGACCGGGGCGCTCGACGCGCTCGCCGGAGAGCAGGTGATGACCGCGCTGGTGCACATCGCGAGGGAGTCGGCCACCGCCGTACTGCTGATCACACACGACGCGCAGACCGCGGCGTACGCGGACCGCGAAGTACTGCTGCACGACGGGACCGTCCCGGCGGGTTCGGCCGGCGCCACCGGTCAGGAGGCCGTCCGTCATGAGAACTGACCTGCGCATCGCATGGACCCTCTCGCGCGGCTCGGAGCGCCGCGAGTGGTGGAGATTCTCGCTCACCCTTGTCGCGGCACTGCTCGCGACGGGCTTCGCACTCGCGGCGGCAGGGGTCGCCGCGGTGGCGGGGCAGGTGTCGATCCCGTTCGCACATGGTCTGCTGGACCGTCCCGGCGAGCGTGCCGGCGTCGTGTTCACGCTCGTGCTCCTGCTGATTCCCGTGCTGGGCCTGCTCGCCCAGTGCGCCCGCCTGGGCGCCGTGCACCGCCATCGGCGGCTCGCCGCGATGCGGCTCGCGGGGGCGACCCCCGCGCAGGTACGCCGGATCGCCGCCGCGGAGTCCGCGTTCCCCTGCCTGGCCGGCTCCACGTCCGGTCTCGCGGCGTTCGCCGTTCTCCTCGCCACCCGCGGACACGACCCACGCCCCGTCGAGTGGGCGGTGTTCGTGGCGATCGCCCTCTCCGTGCCCGTGCTCGCCACGGCGGTCGGCGCCTTCGCCCTGCGCCGCGTGGTGTCCTCGCCCCTCGACCACGTCCGCAGGACAACCCGGACCGGGGGCCCCGGCCGATGTTCGTCCTCCTGCTCGTGGCCGCCCTGGCCGCCATCGCGGCGCTGCTCGTTCTGCTCCCGGTCAGGACGGCGGCGACGCCGTTCGTCCTGTTCGTCCTCGGCCTGATCCTCCTCACCGGCGCGGTCACGATCTGGGCCGCGGGAGCGTCGGCCGCGTACGTCGGCCGCAGGCTGACCCTCCGAGCGCAGAGCCCGGCGGTGCTCATCGCGTCGGGCCGTCTCGCGCAGGACCCCTGGGCCACCGCCCGCACGCACGCCACGCTGTTGCTGGTCACCGTCGTCGCCACGGCCTTCACGGGAGTGCGCGGGGTTCTGCTGGTGACCCTCTCCGAGAACGGCTACACGCCGGACCAGCTGGCCTTCTACACCACGGGGATCGACCTCACCGGAGCCGCCGTGCTGGTCGCCGCGGCGATCAGCCTCTGCGGTCTCGCCGTGGGCACCGCCGAGCAGGTGGCCACCCGTCGCAGGGGCCTTGCTGCCCAGGCGGCCGCAGGGGTGCCCCACCGGGTACTGGCCGCCGCCATGCTCCTGGAGACCGCGCTCCCTCTCGCCCCCGCGCTCCTGCTCGCGGGTGCCGGCGGCTCGGCGGTGCACCTGGCTTACGCCTCGGTCGCGGGCACCACCGGCGCCGCGCCCTTCCTGCCGCTGCTCGTGCCCGTGGCGGTCTACGCGGCCTGCGTGCTGGCCGCGGCGACGTCACTGCCCCTGCTGCGGCGCACCGCCCATCCCGCGGAGCTTCGCTTCACCTGAGGGCCCTGGGGCGCGCCGGCGTCTAACCGCCGGTGCGCCCTTCCTCGTCACCGCCCACGGGGTGGTGCTCCGCCCCGCCCCCTGCCCGTGCCCCGACGACCAGGGTCGCCGCGACCAGCGCCGCTGCGATGCTGCCGGTCGCCAGCACGGGAGCCGGGCAGAAGGTCGAGGCCAGGACGGCGAGGACCGCGACCGGGTGGACGAGGTCGGTACGGCTGCGGATCTCCGACGCCCGGTGGTGCAGCAGCCACACCAGCGTGACGAAGACGGCGACCGGGACGGTGAACGCCGCCGCGGCGGCACGGTCCGAGAGGTGGCCGTGACCGGTGGTGTGCGCGACGTTCAGGGCCAGCCCCGCGCCGACGGCCGCCGCCGAGGCGAAGACGAAGTAGTGGCCGTAGCCCCAGAGGAGCGCGGACCTGAGTCCGGTGAGCCGGCGAGGGGCGTTCTGGGCGAAGTAGAGCCACCACAGGGCGAAGACCGTCAGGACACCGCCGACGACCAGCGTCGCGATGTCGCCGATCGCCGCCTCGTCGTCGAGGGCGGCGCGGACGGCGACGGTCGCCGCGGTGATGGTCTCGCCGAGGACGATCAGGGTGAAGAGGCCGTACCGCTCCGCGATGTGGTGGGGGTGCCAGGTGGTGTTGGCCACGCTCTCCGCCCAGACGGGGACGGCGAGTTCGGCCACGACCAGGACGCCGAAGAGGGGGAGGCCCCAGTCGTCGGGCACGGCCAGACGGGCGACCCAGCCGATCTGCACGATCAGGATGCCGGCCGCGTAGCGCAGGCAGCTGCGCCGGCGTTCGGGGTCGGAGTGGGCCGCGCGCAGCCACTGGGTGACCATGGCCAGCCGCATGACGACGTAGCCCCAGGTGATGACGGTGAAGTCCTCGTGTTCCACGGCCTGCGACACACCCGCGGCGAGCACGAGCGCGCCCGTGATCTGGACCAGGGTGAGCAGCCGGTACGGCACGTCGTCGGTGTCGTAGGCGGACGCGAACCAGGTGAAGTTCATCCACGCCCACCAGATCGCGAAGAACACCGTCGCGTAGCCGAGGATCCCGTGACCGACGTGGCCCCCGGCGAGTTCGTGCTCGAAGGCCCCGGACGCCTGGGCGACGGCAGTGACGAAACAGAGGTCGAAGAACAGCTCCAGGGCGGTCGCGGTGCGGTGTTCCTCGCTGGAGAGGCGGGCGACCATCGGCCGGTGCCATGCGTCGGCGGTGGGGTGTGACTGGCTCATGCGTACCCGGTTTCGGCGTGGAGGGCTGTTCGGGCCCGGCAGGCCGCACGGGCCCGGCCCGGTCGGCCCGCCCGGCGGCCTCCGGCCACGTTACGAGCGCGCGGCGAGCGTGCGCAACGCCGACGGGCCGTGGCGCGCGCCGGGTTGTCCCGTCCGTGAGCACGCGCACGGACGGGGAGGACCCCGAGGTCAGACGGCCGGTCGCACCTCCTCCGGTTCCGGACGCTCGAACTGCGTGCGGTGCAGTTCCTCGTACCGTCCCCCGGCGGCCAGCAGCGCGTCGTGCGTGCCCCGTTCGACGATGCGGCCGTCCTCGACGACGAGGATCAGGTCCGCCGACCGCACCGTCGACAGGCGGTGGGCGATGACCACCGCCGTACGCCCCTCCAGCGCCTCGGCGAGCGCCTCCTGCACGGCGGCCTCCGAGGTGGAGTCGAGGTGCGCGGTCGCCTCGTCCAGGATCACCACCCGCTGACGGGCCAGCAGCAGGCGCGCGATGGTGAGGCGCTGGCGTTCGCCCCCGGACAGCCGGTAGCCGCGCTCCCCGACGACCGTGTCCAGTCCCTGGGGCAGCGAGGCCACCAGCCCGTCCAGGCGGGACCGGCGCAGCGCGTCCCAGATCTCCTCCTCGGCCGCCTCCGGGCGGGCGAGGAGGAGGTTGCCCCGGACCGACTCGTGGAAGAGGTGGCCGTCCTGGGTGACCATGCCGAGCGTCTCCCGGATCGAGTCGGCCGTGAGGTCGGTCACGTCGACGCCGTTCAGCCGGACGGCACCGGCGTCGGTGTCGTACAGCCGGGGGAGCAGTTGCGCGATCGTCGACTTCCCCGCCCCGGAGGAACCGACCAGGGCGACCATCTGCCCGGGTTCCGCGGTGAAGGTGATGTCGTGCAGCACCCTGGCCCCGTCCCCGGAGTCGAGCGTGGCGACCTCTTCCAGCGAGGCCAGGGACACCTTGTCCGCGGACGGGTAGCCGAACGACACCCCGTCGAACTCGACGGACACCGGCCCGTCCGGCACCCGGCGGGCATCGGGCTTCTCGGCGATGAGCGGCCGGAGGTCGAGGATCTCGAAGACCCGCTCGAAGCTGACCAGTGCGCTCATGACCTCGACGCGTGCCCCGGCCAGTGAGGTCAGCGGTGCGTAGAGGCGCGTGAGGAGCAGGGCCAGGGCGACGACGGCCCCGGGCTCCAGGGTGCCGCGCAGCGCGTAGTACCCGCCGAGTCCGTAGACCAGGGCGAGGGCCAGTGCGGACACCAGGGTGAGCGCCGTGATGAAGGTGGACTGCAGCATCGCCGTGCGGATGCCGATGTCGCGCACCCGGCCCGCCCGGGCCGCGAACTCCGCGGACTCGTCGGCGGGACGGCCGAACAGCTTGATGAGCGTCGCGCCCGGTGCCGAGAAGCGCTCCGTCATCCGGGTGCCCATGGTGGCGTTGTGGCCGGCCGCCTCCCGCTGGAGCGCCGCCATCCGCGAACCCATCCGGCGGGCGGGGACGACGAACACGGGCAGCAGCATCAGGGCGAGCAGCGTGATCTGCCAGGAGATGGTCAGCATGACGGCCAGGGTCAGCAGCAGGGTGACGAGGTTGGAGACGACACCCGACAGGGTGTTGCTGAACGCCCGCTGCGCACCGATGACGTCGTTGTTGAGCCTGCTGACCAGCGCGCCGGTCCGGGTGCGGGTGAAGAAGGCGACCGGCATCCGCTGCACGTGGTCGAAGACAGCGGTGCGCAGATCGAGGATGAGCCCTTCACCGAGAGTCGCCGACAGCCACCGGGTGAGGAGCCCGAGTCCCGCCTCGGCCACGGCGATCAGTGCGATGAGCAGGGCGAGCCGGGTGACCGTCCCCGACCCCTCGCCCCGCACGATCGCGTCGACGACACCGCCGGCCAGCACCGGTGTGGCCACCGCCAGGAGCGCGGTGACCACGCTGAGTAGGAGGAAACGGCCGATCCGGCCCCGGTGCGGGCGGGCGAACCCACCGATGCGGCGCAGCGTGGCGCGGGAGAAGGGCCTCCGGTCCTCCTGCGCGTTCATCGCGCTGTGCAGTGAGTGCCAGGCGGTGACTTCCATGTCCATGCGGGGGCCTCCGTAGTGGGTCGGTACCCACCGAACGCTAGGACCTCAAGCGGACTTGAGGTCAAACGTTTCCCGCGGGCTTCACCCGGCCGCGCGGTTCACGCGCCCGTCCGGTCGTCGCCAGGACGTCCCGCTCCCCGGGACCGCCTGGGGAAGAGGGGCTGTGTTCCGGCCTCCAGGCGCAGGTGCGGGCCGTCGGGGTGGATCCGGACGTCGACGAACGGGCAACTCTTCAGCTGCCGGGACCGGACCCGCCCCCTCCTGCACGGCGTCAGCGGCACGGCGTCACGCCAGAGGGATGGTCACCTCGTCCTCGACCGGAGGATCGATCTCGTGGTCGAGGGTCCCGGTCGCCGAGTGGCAGCGCAGGCGGACCGAGGCCGGCGTGACGTCCAGCCTCAGGAAGCACTTGAAGAACGGCGGGCTGTACGTCGCCGAACCCGGCGAGAAGAGCTGCGTGTACGTCTTGCGCACCGGCAGTCGGAAGAACGTGGTGCGGCCGGGGCGGCTCCCGGCGCCGAGGAGACTGGCCACCAGCCGGATACGCCGGGTGACGCGAACGGGCTCCCCCTGCGCGCGGGTCGGCGGGATGCCGAGCCGTTCCGCGATCACCGCCGTGGCCTCGGCCTCGGTCAGCGTGAAGAAGCGGGGCATCCGCAGCCTGCGCCCGTACAGCCTGCTGTAGAAGGCCAGCGAGTCGCCGCGCAGCGGATAGCAGCGGAACTCGTCCTCCGTGACGTCGGCCACGGATATCCGCGGGACCGTGTGCGTGGCGTGCATGAACGCCCCGCCTCCACCGGCGACGACGTACTGGATCGTGCGTCCGTCGTCCACCCGTACCGGATACCGCTGGTAGTTGTGGATGTCGCCACCGATCGCGGCGACGTAGTGGTGCTCCGGGTCGCGCACGATGGCGTCCACCGTGCCACCGCCCTCGATGGAGCACGGGTGGTGTTCGCCGTCCACGTACAGCGGGGACCCGGTCACCAGTATCTTGGGCCGGTCGCCGCGCGAGACCTCGCGGAGCCAGCGGCCCTGCTCGGCGTCGACGGTGCCCAGCAGGCCCGTGTCGATGCCTATGATCCGTATCGGTCCGGCGTCGATGGCCCAGTACGGGCCCGGCTGGACGGCCTGTTGCGACGGCTCCGAGCGCAACGCCCGTGCCTCCGACAGACGTTGTTCGTCCGTCCCGCCCGGCGAGTGCCAGAGCAGCGAGCGGAACCAGGCCCGTGTCAGAGGGCGGGGCCGCGCCTCGGGTGCCAGCGGCGGTGACTCGCAGAAGACCCGCATGAAGCCTTGCAGGCCCTCGTACCAGTCGTGGTTGCCCGGTACCGCGTAGATGGGCGCCGGGTAGTCGCGGTAGGGGCGGAAGAACTTCGTGCCGTAGTCGTCGACGCCGCCCACCGGGTAGATCACGTCACTGGCGAGCACGGCGAAGTCCGTGCCCTGGCCGGCTTTCAGGAAGCCGGGCACCACGGCGTACTGGGGATCGTCACCTTCACCGGTGTCACCGATGACCATGAACGAGAAGTGGTCGGCGTCCGTGCGACGGACGATCGCGTCGGTGGGCGCACCGGCAGCCACGGCCTGCTCCACCCAGCGACTGCGGGTCCGGCCCGTCGGGTCCCCGAACCAGGAGGCGAGGACGCCGTTGCGGGCGGGCCACAGCGTCCTCGGATTCAGCCACGAGAGCTTCTCGACCTGGGCGGGCATCAGCGCTTTGTACGTGCCGAGCTGGGATTCTCCCCAGCCGGCGCCTTCTGGTGTGTCGCGTGAGGAGTGAGGCACGTGTGCACGGTAACAACCGGCCCTGCCTGCACCGGAGCAGGGGTCGGCGGCACGTGGCGGGCCACGGAACGAACGCCCCAGGGTTCACATGGCTCTGCTCAATGTGTGCAGGTTGTGCGGGGGTCACTGCGGCACAGATGGTCGGTCCCTTGCCTGCCCCGACTGCGGGCAGGACGGCTCGTCGCCGCGCACACACGTGTGCGTCCACGCGGGTGCTCCACCGACGGCCGGCCGGACCGGCGGCCGGTCCGCGCGCCGCTCGGGCGACCGCCGCGAGAGCAGGGACCGGTGCCAGGCGGCTCGCCAGGGTTCGGCCGTCGCGGGTCCGGGGCCGGACAGCACGGCCGGGACGGTCCCGGGAGGTCCGGCCGGGGGCGGAGGGGCGAGCGCCGCCGTGTAGAGGGCGGCGAGCAGATGGATGCCGAGCAGGGTGCCGGCCCGCTGCGCGGGGTGCATGCTCAGGACCTGCCGGGACGGGCGGAGTTCAGAGCGGGGGAGGTGCGCGCGCCGCGTGCCGCCGCGTGAGGGAGGCACGCGAGGAAGGTGTCGTTCATGGCGCCAGCCTTGCCCCCGCCCCCTCCGCACAGGACCGCACCTTCATCCGTTCGGCCCAGCGGACGCGTGAAGCGGTACACACCGCCGCCCGGGCGGGTGACCCCTCGCCGGCGGGCACCGGCCGAGCCGGGCTCGGCGTGACGCGGGCGCCGTTCCCGCCGGGCACGGGGCGCACCGCATACCGGAGGGCCGCGGGCTCGTTGCCCGCGGCCCTCCGGCCCCTCATGTCACTCCGTCAGACGCCCGGTGGCACCCGGGAGGGGCGCCCGCCGCCCCTGGTCAGGGAGTAGCCGAACACGGCCGCCAGCGCGGCGAGTACACCCCCGCCCACGGTCCACAGCCACCGGTCGGTCCACCAGCCGGAGGACCAGCCGTCCTCCGGATCACCGGCGAGCGGGGTGTCGGACTCCGATGTCGTGGAGGCCCGCTCGGCCGAGGACGCGCCCGGCACGAGCGGCTTCGCGAGGGTGCCGTCCACGTCGTACGCGCCACCCTGGTCGGTGGAGGTGGCCTCGGTCTCGACGTGGACCGGGAGTCCCAGGTCCTCCTCGGCCAGGCCGACCACCGTCAGGCGGACGTAGTAGGTGCCGGGCAGCGGATCGGACGCCCACGGCTCGGACCATGCGCGCACGGTACGCAGCACACAGGACAGCTCGACGGCGCTCGCGTCCGGCTGGGCCTTCCTGGTCTGATGGCCGTACATGCAGGCCTGTCGGCGGCGGAGTCCGTCGTACACGTCCACCTGCCAGGTCGACGCGCCGTGCCGGGTGGCGCCCTCCGGGAGGCTCACCTTCGCCCGCACCGTGGCCCGCTGGCCCGCGTCGGCGGGGAAGGACCAGTACAGGTAGTCGCCCGTGGACGCGTCCGCCGTGGCCTTCGTGCCCTGCTGGACCGCCGTCGCGGTGCGGAAGGTCGTGCCCGCCTCGGTCGGCCCCGCCGCCTCGCCGTCGGCCGGGCTCGCGCTCGCCGACGGGTCGTCCGCGAGCGCGGTCCCGCCCGAGGTGAGCAGCGCGACTCCCGCGAGCAGGGCGCCCGCGCAGGCGCGCCCGAGCGTGTTTCTACGGGTGGTACGCATCAGTTGGTCCTCCATACGGCGACGCGCCAGCGCGAGATCCAGCCGATCAGCAGACCGGCGATCAGCCCGGTCAGGACCATGACCCCCAGGAGCCACCAGCCCCGCCCGAGGCCGAAGGCCGCCGTGTCGGCGGCCTCGTCCGGCGCGTCCACCAGGTCGATGGTCAGCTCGACGGGCATGCCGGGGGTCGTCTTCACGGAGGGGGCCGCGGAGAAGGAGTTGCTGAGCTGGAGGCACACGGTCTCGGGCGCGGGGGCGGTGCCCTCCTCCGTGTCGTCCTCCTCGGCCTTCGGGTAGCGCAGGCCGGACGAGATCATGTCCGTACGCCCGGTGCCGGACTCCGAGCCCCGGACGATCTCCCGCCCGTGCCTGGTCACCGCGCGCAGGAGCACGCCGTAGTCGTCGGCGACCGCACGGTCCGCGGCCACACTGACGGAGGCGCGCAGTTCCTGACCCGGCGCCACGTCGACCCGGTACCAGCGGTGCGTGCCGATCACCTGGCGGTCGGTGTAGAGGCCGGCCTTCAGTTCGGGGGCCGCGGAGCAGCTGCCCGCACCCTCGGTGGCCACGGGGGTGACGACGGGCTCGGCGGCACGGTCGACCAGCTGGGTCACCCTGCCGGAGAGTTCGTCGGTGTTCTGGACCGCCGTGTAGGTGCCGCCGGTGGCCTCCGCGATGCAGGTCAGCTGCTGGCGGATCTTGGCGTTGGGCACCAGGCCCAGCGTGTCGATGACCAGGTGGATCCCGCGGGCGGCGATGTCACGGGCGACCTCGCAGGGGTCGAGCGGACCGCAGGTGTCCTCGCCGTCGGTGATCAGGACGATCCTCCGGGTGGAGTCGCCGCCCTTGAGGTCGTCGGCCGCACCGAGCAGTGCGGGGCCGATCGGGGTCCAGCCCGTCGGCGCCAGGGTGGCGACGGCGGTCTTGGCCTCCGTGCGGTCGAGCGGGCCGACCGGGTAGAGCTGCTTGGTGTCCTTGCAGCCCACCTTGCGGTCGTCGCCCGGGTAGTCGGCGCCCAGCGTACGGATGCCGAGCTCGACCTCCTCGGGCACCGCGTCCAGGACGTCGTTGAACGCCTGCTTGGCGGCGGATATCCGGGTCTCTCCGTCCATGTCGCGGGTGCGCATGGACCCGCTGACGTCGAGGACCAGCTCGACCTTCGGCGATGCGGCGGTGGGGGGTTCGTCGGCGGCGGCCGGGAGGGCGGTGCCGAGCCCGGCGGCCAGGGTGGCGAGCAGAGCGCACACCCCGGCCGTCAGCCGTTTTCTTATGATCATCGCCGGATCCTATTGAAGATCCGCAGTCATCCCCAAAACCGGTCCACCGGGCGCGATTTCGGAGCAGCCGCCTATCCGCCGAGCAGCGGACCGGCGGCCCTGTCGAGCACCGAGCCGATGCGCTCCCACGTCTCCGTGTCCCGCTCCAGCGGCGGGAGTTCGGCGCCGGTGCTGCCGGCCCCCGTGTTCCAGCGGGTCGCGATGGCGACCGGATCGCCGCCGCCCGCCGCGGACGCCGCCAGGGCGGCGGCGCCGAGCGCGACCAGTTCCCCGCTGCCGGGCACGATCAGCGGCCGGCCGGAGAGCCGGCGCACCGTCTCCACCCAGGTGCGGCCCTGGGCGCCGCCGCCGATCAGCCGCAGCGGCCTGCCGGCCACCTCGGGGTCGGCGGGGTCCAGGCCGCAGGCCCGCAGCAGTTCGTCCATGGCCCGGAGCACGGTGAAGGCCGCGCCCTCGTACGCGGCGCCCAGCAGCTGCTGCGGCGTGGTGTCGTGCCTGAGCCCGGTGAGGAGGCCCGACGAGGTGGGCAGGTCGGGGGTGCGCTCGCCGTCCAGGTACGGCAGGAGGACGGCCTCGCCGCCGGGCGCCGCGTCGTCGCGGTGCAGACCGAGCAGCGTGGCCACCTTGTCGACGGCCAGGGTGCAGTTGAGGGTGCAGGCGAGCGGGAGATACGTGCCGTCGGCGGCCGCGAACCCGGAGAGGGCGGGGGAGGCCGGCCGGGTCCGCGAGGCCGCGAACACCGTCCCCGACGTGCCGAGGCTGAGCACGGGGTGGTCCAGCAGCCCGGCGCCGCCCAGACCGAGGCCGACGGCGGCGCTCATGTTGTCCCCGGTGCCCGCCGCGACCGCGATCCCGGCGGGCAGGCCGAGCGTCTCCGCCGCGGACGCGGTCAGCGAGCCGATCCGGGTCCCGCCTCCCGCGGCGACCTCCGGCAGCATCGAGGCGTCCAGGCCCAGGAGTTCCAGGAGCTCGGGGTCGTACGCCCCGGTCGCGGTCGAGTACCAGCAGGTGCCCGACGCGTCGCCGGGATCCGTCGCCGCCGTGCCCGACAGCCGCTCGGTGAGGAAGTCGTGCGGCAGCCGGACGCCGGCCGCGGCGTCGGCGCTCGCCGGGTCGTTCTCGCGCAGCCAGCGCCACTTCGTGGCCGTCATGGACGCGACGGGCACGCTCCCGGTGCGCGCGGTCCAGGCCTCGGGCCCGCCCAGCTCGGCCACGAGCGCGGCCGCCTGCGGGGCGGAACGTGTGTCGTTCCACAGGAGTGCGGGGCGCAGGGGGCGGCCGGAGCGGTCGAGGACGACCAGGCCGTGCTGCTGGCCGGCGACACCGATGCCGACGACGGAGGACGGGGAGACCCCCGACTCCTTGAGCCCGGCCGCGACGGCGTCGCACAGCGCACGCCACCAGATCTCGGGATCGCTCTCGCGCGCCCCGCCCTCGCCCGTGACCACGTGCGGCGCGCGGCCGACGGCGAGCAGCTCACCGGTCTCGGTGTCGGTGACTGCGGCCTTCGTGGACTGGGTGGAGCTGTCCACGCCGATGACGACGGTACGCGGCGGCATGGCCTACCTCTTCTCGTGCGGTGTTCCGCTGGTGTCGATTTTGGGAGTGCGACAAACAAATTACGGGATCGAGGCCGCGCCGAACAGGGGCGTCCTTCGTTTCATGCTCCCGGGGGTTACGTCCGGCGGGTCCGGTGTGCATAATTAATCATGTCAATGAACAAATAGGCCCGGGTGGAGACGACGGTCCCGGACCGCAGTCAGGCGAAGGCGGACAGACGATGACGGAACGCTTCACTCCCACTCCTGCGGACAGGTTCACCTTCGGTCTCTGGACCGTGGGCTGGCGGGGCAACGACCCGTTCGGTGAGCCGACGCGTCCCGC